>NZ_JAMPNQ010000030.1:0-1244 GCF_028479445.1 Providencia sp. PROV210 | reverse complement strand
AAAAAGGACGCCCTAGGACGTCCTTTTTTAGTGGTTCTTTCTTATTCAGAAAGAGCGGTATTATGCAATGATTTTTGCAACAACACCCGCACCTACAGTACGACCACCTTCACGGATTGCGAAACGTAAACCATCATCCATCGCGATTGGGTGAATCAGTGTCACGATCATGTTGATGTTGTCGCCTGGCATTACCATCTCTACGCCTTCTGGCAGTTCGATAGTACCGGTTACGTCAGTTGTACGGAAGTAGAACTGTGGACGGTAGCCTTTGAAGAATGGAGTATGACGACCACCTTCATCTTTGCTCAGAATATAAACTTCTGATTCAAAAGTAGTGTGTGGCTTGATTGAACCTGGTTTAGCCAGTACTTGACCACGTTGAATTTCTTCACGCTTAGTACCACGCAGTAAAACACCAACGTTCTCACCAGCACGACCTTCGTCAAGCAGTTTACGGAACATTTCAACGCCAGTACAAGTTGTTTTAACCGTGTCTTGGATACCAACGATTTCAACTTCTTCACCAACTTTAACGATACCACGCTCAACACGGCCTGTTACTACTGTACCACGACCAGAGATTGAGAATACGTCTTCGATTGGCAGCAGGAATGGACGGTCAATTGCGCGCTCTGGTTCTGGGATGTAGCTGTCCAGGTAACCGGCTAATTCAACAATTTTCGCTTCCCACTCAGGGATACCTTCCAGCGCTTTCAGTGCTGAACCACGAACAACTGGAGTGTCGTCGCCTGGGAAATCGTACTGAGACAGAAGTTCACGAACTTCCATTTCAACTAATTCTAACAGTTCTTCGTCGTCAACCATGTCACATTTGTTCAGGAAAACGATGATGTAAGGAACACCTACTTGGCGACCTAACAGGATGTGCTCACGAGTTTGTGGCATTGGGCCATCAGTCGCAGCAACAACCAGGATTGCACCGTCCATCTGAGCAGCACCAGTGATCATGTTTTTAACATAATCGGCGTGTCCTGGGCAGTCTACGTGTGCGTAGTGGCGAGTAGGAGTATCATATTCTACGTGAGAAGTAGAGATGGTGATACCACGCGCTTTTTCTTCTGGTGCGTTATCGATTTGATCGAATGCACGAGCGTTACCGCCGTAAGTTTTTGCCAGAACAGTAGTGATAGCTGCTGTCAGAGTAGTTTTACCGTGGTCAACGTGGCCGATTGTACCAACGTTAACGTGCGGTTTTGAACGTTCAAATTTTTCTTTAGACA
>NZ_JAMPNQ010000028.1:0-3186 GCF_028479445.1 Providencia sp. PROV210 | reverse complement strand
ACACCTTCGGGTTGTGAGGTTAAGCGACTAAGCGTACACGGTGGATGCCTAGGCAATCAGAGGCGATGAAGGACGTGCTAATCTGCGAAAAGCGTCGGTAAGGTGATATGAACCGTTATAACCGACGATATCCGAATGGGGAAACCCAGTGCAATCCGTTGCACTATCGTTTGATGAATACATAGTCAAACGAAGCGAACCGAGGGAACTGAAACATCTCAGTACCTCGAGGAAAAGAAATCAACCGAGATTCCCCTAGTAGCGGCGAGCGAACGGGGAACAGCCCAGAGTCTTAATCAGCATTAGCATCAGGAGAACGGTCTGGAAAGGCCGGCAGTATAGGGTGATAGCCCCGTATCCGAAGGTGTTAGTGTTGTGAACTCGACGAGTAGGGCGGGACACGTGTTATCCTGTCTGAATATGGGGGGACCATCCTCCAAGGCTAAATACTCCTGATTGACCGATAGTGAACCAGTACCGTGAGGGAAAGGCGAAAAGAACCCCGGCGAGGGGAGTGAAATAGAACCTGAAACCGTGTACGTACAAGCAGTGGGAGCCTTGATTTATCAGGGTGACTGCGTACCTTTTGTATAATGGGTCAGCGACTTATATTCTGTAGCAAGGTTAACCGTATAGGGGAGCCGTAGGGAAACCGAGTCTTAACTGGGCGAATGAGTTGCAGGGTATAGACCCGAAACCCGGTGATCTAGCCATGGGCAGGTTGAAGGTTGGGTAACACTAACTGGAGGACCGAACCGACTAATGTTGAAAAATTAGCGGATGACTTGTGGCTGGGGGTGAAAGGCCAATCAAACCGGGAGATAGCTGGTTCTCCCCGAAAGCTATTTAGGTAGCGCCTCGTGAACTCATCTTCGGGGGTAGAGCACTGTTTCGACTAGGGGGTCATCCCGACTTACCAACTCGATGCAAACTACGAATACCGAAGAATGTTATCACGGGAGACACACGGCGGGTGCTAACGTTCGTCGTGAAGAGGGAAACAACCCAGACCGCCAGCTAAGGTCCCAAAGTCATGGTTAAGTGGGAAACGAAGTGGGAAGGCTCAGACAGCCAGGATGTTGGCTTAGAAGCAGCCATCATTTAAAGAAAGCGTAATAGCTCACTGGTCGAGTCGGCCTGCGCGGAAGATGTAACGGGGCTAAACCATGCACCGAAGCTGCGGCAGCGATATGTAAATATTGTTGGGTAGGGGAGCGTTCTGTAAGCCTGCGAAGGTGTGCTGTGAGGCATGCTGGAGGTATCAGAAGTGCGAATGCTGACATAAGTAACGATAATGCGGGTGAAAAACCCGCACGCCGGAAGACCAAGGGTTCCTGTCCAACGTTAATCGGGGCAGGGTGAGTCGACCCCTAAGGCGAGGCAGAAATGCGTAGTCGATGGGCAACGGGTTAATATTCCCGTACTGGTGATAATTGCGATGGGGGGACGGAGAAGGCTAGGCTGGCCGGGCGACGGTTGTCCCGGTTTAAGGATGTAGGTGGGTGAATTAGGCAAATCCGGTTCACTATACACTGAGGTCTGATGACGAGTCACTACGGTGGCGAAGTAGCTCATGCCCCGCTTCCAGGAAAAGCCTCTAAGCTCTAGATTATCATTAATCGTACCCCAAACCGACACAGGTGGTCAGGTAGAGAATACTCAGGCGCTTGAGAGAACTCGGGTGAAGGAACTAGGCAAAATGGTGCCGTAACTTCGGGAGAAGGCACGCTGGCATTAGGTGAAGTCCCTTGCGGATGGAGCTGAAGCCAGTCGAAGATACCAGCTGGCTGCAACTGTTTATTAAAAACACAGCACTGTGCAAACACGAAAGTGGACGTATACGGTGTGACGCCTGCCCGGTGCTGGAAGGTTAATTGATGGGGTTATCCGTAAGGAGAAGCTCTTGATCGAAGCCCCAGTAAACGGCGGCCGTAACTATAACGGTCCTAAGGTAGCGAAATTCCTTGTCGGGTAAGTTCCGACCTGCACGAATGGCGTAATGATGGCCAGGCTGTCTCCACCCGAGACTCAGTGAAATTGAACTCGCTGTGAAGATGCAGTGTACCCGCGGCAAGACGGAAAGACCCCGTGAACCTTTACTATAGCTTGACACTGAACATTGAGCCTTGATGTGTAGGATAGGTGGGAGGCTTTGAAGTGTGGACGCCAGTCTGCATGGAGCCAACCTTGAAATACCACCCTTTAATGTTTGATGTTCTAACGTGGCCCCATTATCTGGGGTGCGGACAGTGTCTGGTGGGTAGTTTGACTGGGGCGGTCTCCTCCCAAAGAGTAACGGAGGAGCACGAAGGTTGGCTAAGCATGGTCGGACATCATGCGGTTAGTGCAAAGGCATAAGCCAGCTTGACTGCGAGAGTGACAGCTCGAGCAGGTACGAAAGTAGGTCTTAGTGATCCGGTGGTTCTGAATGGAAGGGCCATCGCTCAACGGATAAAAGGTACTCCGGGGATAACAGGCTGATACCGCCCAAGAGTTCATATCGACGGCGGTGTTTGGCACCTCGATGTCGGCTCATCACATCCTGGGGCTGAAGTAGGTCCCAAGGGTACGGCTGTTCGCCGTTTAAAGTGGTACGCGAGCTGGGTTTAGAACGTCGTGAGACAGTTCGGTCCCTATCTGCCGTGGGCGTTGGAAGATTGAAAGGGGCTGCTCCTAGTACGAGAGGACCGGAGTGGACGCACCACTGGTGTTCGGGTTGTCATGCCAATGGCATTGCCCGGTAGCTAAGTGCGGAAGAGATAACCGCTGAAAGCATCTAAGCGGGAAACTTGCCTTGAGATGAGTCTTCCCTGACTCTTTAAGGGTCCTAAAGGAACGTTTAAGACTAAGACGTTGATAGGTTGGGTGTGTAAGCGTAGCGATACGTTGAGCTAACCAATACTAATGAACCGTGAGGCTTAACCTGACAACACCGAAGGTGTTTTAGAGAGATGAAGTTGAATTCAATAAAGTGAGAAGCCGAAAGGTGAAGGACACAGCAGCTTGTTCAGGATTGATGTTCTGGTTTAAGATAAAAGACTTAAACGGGAATAAACAGAATTTGTCTGGCGGCAATAGCGCGGTGGTCCCACCTGACCCCATGCCGAACTCAGAAGTGAAACGCCGTAGCGCCGATGGTAGTGTGGGGTCTCCCCATGTGAGAGTAGGGAACTGCCAGACATTAAA
>NZ_JAMPNQ010000027.1:0-4380 GCF_028479445.1 Providencia sp. PROV210 | reverse complement strand
TTAGATTGTCCCTCTAAGACACGGAATCGGTGGTTAAACCACATCAACCAAGCATAAATTCGCTTGTATTCTTAACAGGAGAACAGAAGAAACATCAGGAGATAATTGAGAACATAGGGGAAGTGGTGCTGATAGGCAGATTCGAACTGCCGACCTCACCCTTACCAAGGGTGTGCTCTACCAACTGAGCTATATCAGCACATCTTGGAGCGGGCAGCGGGAATCGAACCCGCATCATCAGCTTGGAAGGCTGAGGTAATAGCCATTATACGATGCCCGCAATGAACTCGGCTACCTGAGTTATCAGCTGTTAAACTGGGTTTCCTCAAAGCTTATTAAAGCTTGTTGGAGATGGTGGTGGGAGAAGGATTCGAACCTTCGAAGTCTGTGACGGCAGATTTACAGTCTGCTCCCTTTGGCCGCTTGGGTATCCCACCTATCCAAATTTTTAATGGTGCCGGCACCAAGAGTCGAACTCGGGACCTACTGATTACAAGTCAGTTGCTCTACCAACTGAGCTATGCCGGCATCAAGTGCTGCGCATTCTAGGAAGAGTGAGCGCAGGTTGCAACAAAAAAATTTATTTTTTTGTTCGTTTGCTCATATTTTATTCACTTTTCGCATTTTTGCTGTTTTTATAACTACTTTAAGATTAAAACATCAGCAGTATTTATTAACTATAATCCATTATGATCTAGCGAGTAAAGAACACTTATTGACCTCACCTTACTTAAATACAGATTTTTTATTCACCATTATGATTTGGTCTTACTTTTTACTAGTATGTTTTTCGATCAATCAATGCTATTTTTCTCGTATACGTCAAAAAAAATTCACATAAAACATAAAAAATCCTACGCCTCCACTTCCTCAATCGCTATGATGCTATCAAATTTTATGGATACGGATGTTTAGGCAACCTGTCCAACCTGCACACAATAGGCAGATGTTGGTTTATGAAACAGAAAGAAAATTTTATCACTACACCATACTTAGAATTTGATAGAGAGCATTGGGCCACATTACGTGATTCGGTTCCTCTGACGCTATCATCTAGTGAGCTTTTTGAATTAAAGGGAATTAATGAAGAGCTCTCAATGGACGATGTCATTGAAATTTATCTACCTCTATCTCGCTTACTTAATTTTTATATAAGCTCTAATTTACGTCGCCAAGCCGTTCTAGAACAATTTTTAGGGACAAATGAAGCTAAAGTTCCTTATATTATCGGTATTGCAGGCAGTGTTGCGGTAGGTAAAAGTACAACCGCACGTTTGCTACAAGCATTATTAACCCGTTGGCCTGAACACAGAAAAGTCGATTTAGTGACTACTGATGGTTTTCTGCATCCCAACCAAGTATTGCGGGATAGGAATATCATGAAGAAAAAAGGTTTCCCACAATCTTACGATATGAGAAAACTTGTTAACTTTGTTTCACAGATAAAATCAGGGGCTCGCAATGTAGCGGCTCCAGTTTATTCACATTTGACCTACGATATTGTGCCTGACCAACAACAAATAGTTGATCAACCAGATATTTTAATTCTTGAAGGATTAAATGTACTACAAAGTGACATGGATTATCCGCAAGATCCTCACCATGTTTTTGTCTCTGACTTTGTAGATTTTTCTATTTATGTCGATGCAGATCCACAATTATTGAAAGAGTGGTATATCGGGCGCTTTTTAAAATTTAGGCAAGGTGCATTTTCTGATCCTGATTCTTACTTCCATAATTATTCTAAACTAAGTGAAGAAGAAGCTATTAATATAGCAAGCTCTATTTGGGATGAAATTAATGGACTAAACCTTGAAGAGAATATTTTACCTACTAAAGAAAGAGCTAGTTTAATTATGACTAAAGGTAAAAATCATTCTATTCAAAATGTTCGTTTACGAAAATAATTAATAAGGCCGACATTACCCGGCCTATTTTTTATTTTTCATTTCCTCTTAATGATATTTCACCACCAATATAAGGAATTATTTCACCATTCTCTGTTTGTAACAGCAGTGCGCCCTGCTCATTAATACCTTTTTCTATTCCGGTTATAACGTCATTACCAATCAATAACTTAACGCTTCTCCCTAAGAAATTATCTAGATCAAACCATTTTGCCAAAAACGGTTTCAAACCTTCCTTTTCAAATAAAAGTAGCGACTGCCTTAATGCGTTAATAATATTTCCAGCTAACTTATTTCTTTCAATATTCTCAACTTCATCAGTTAAAGATGACCATGCTTGATTAATTGGTTTTTCTTTTTGAAGTATATTTTCATTCATTCCGATATTAATACCAATACCAATAATAATATGTGCAGCATCACCTGTCTTACCGGTTAATTCAACCAAAATACCTGCAAGTTTTTTATCATTCATATACAGGTCATTCGGCCATTTTACTTTTACTTTATTGCCACATACCTTATTAAGTGTCTCAGCTATAACAATACCGACCACTAAACTCAAGCCGATAGCCGCCGCTGGGCCTTGTTCTAGCCTCCAGTAAGTCGATAAATAAAGATTACATCCGAATGGTGATATCCATTGTCGTCCTCTACGTCCCCTGCCAGCACTTTGGTATTCTGCCAGACATGTATCTCCCGAATTCAAATTAGGTATACGTTCCAACATATATTGATTTGTAGAATCAATCACTGGCTCAACAATAATCTTTACAGCATCTACATATTTTTCTATATCTGATTTATTCAATAAATTAATTTTATTAGGAACTTGATAGCCTTTGCCAGTAACCGTTTGTATATCTAAACCCCAGGAACGTAATGTTTTAATATGCTTATTGATCGCTGCACGCGTCATTCCTAACCGTTCACCAAGCTGCTCACCTGAATGAATTTTTCCATCTGCTAAGATATCAATGACCTGTAAGGGAATACTTGTTTCTTTCATTTCATATAATCCATCGCATTTACCTCACCTTGTTTACCAATGAATCGGACTTCAGGCTCTAGATAAATATTAAATCGTGCCGCAACTGTTTGACTAATAAATTTTGCCAGATCAACGATATCTTGCCCGGTAGCACCATACTTATTAATTAGTACTAGAGCTTGCTGAGTATGTACAGCAGCACCTCCTAGCTGATGACCTTTCAGTCCACATTGGTCTATTAACCAACCTGCAGCAAGCTTTACTGTGCCATCAGGCTGAATATACTGAGGACAATTAGGATAATTATCTTTAATTTTCTGAGCCAATGTTGCAGATACCAATGGGTTTTTAAAAAAGCTACCCGCATTTCCAACGATATTCGGATCAGGTAATTTACTTTTACGAGTCTCACAGACGGATTCAAATACTTGTCGCGGGGTGGCTACCGCCGGATCTAATTTGGATAAATCCCCATAAGCTAACTTGGGAGCCCATTCTTTAGAGAAGATCAAACCAACACTAACAATTACGTGAGAATGTTGGTATTCATGTTTAAAGATGCTATCTCGGTAACCAAATCGACATTCATTAGCGAGAATCCGAGTGATTTTTCCAGTAACAAGGGAAAGAATATCCACATATTCACAGATATCTTTTAACTCTAAGCCATAAGCACCAATATTTTGTATCGGTGCAGAACCCACGCAACCAGGAATCAGCGCTAAATTCTCAGCACCATATATACCTTTATTCAATAAAGTTTCAATGAGCTGATGCCAGTTTTCCCCGGCTTGAGCATGAACATGCCAAGCATCTTGTGACTCACTTATTTCAATACCTTTAATTCTATTAATAATGACCATACCATCAAAGTCTTCGACAAATAGGACATTACTACCACCACCTAATAATAAGACTGGTAATTTATCATTCTTTGCCTGAGTCCATCGCTCATATAGGTCATCGACACTCTGCACAATATGTACAGACAGTGCTTTTGCATCAATAGCAAAACTATTAAATGTTTTAAGTTCGGAGGTCAGGTTCATTGCAGCCTTCAGTACAAATAGGATCTAAGATGTGATAAGTCTATCAGCCAGACCTAGCAGTGAATAGCATGTATGTAGAAATAATGAGGCTAGGGGAAAATTTATTAGCATTAAATAAATTATAAATCGTAGATAGCAAAAAGCCACCCTTATGGGTGGCTTCTTATATTTAAAACCTAGCAGTTCCCTACTCTCACATGGGGAGACCCCACACTACCATCGGCGCTACGGCGTTTCACTTCTGAGTTCGGCATGGGGTCAGGTGGGACCACCGCGCTATTGCCGCTAGGTAAATTCTTTTAAATTTTTATACTTCTGGTGCTGATACCCAGATTCGAACTGGGGACCTCACCCTTACCAAGGGTGTGCTCTACCAACTGAGCCATATCAGCAAATATGGTGCGGTCAGTCAGTACTGACACAACCTTTAAAA
>NZ_JAMPNQ010000026.1:0-24703 GCF_028479445.1 Providencia sp. PROV210 | reverse complement strand
CGAAAAATTACACAACCTTTTTTTTCAAAAAAAATACTGATTGAGGATAATTTCATCATTGTGCTTTTTTTACTATCACTATGATTATAAAAACGTCATCTTTTGTCTTATAATTCTATTTTTGTACTCTGCTCTTACTTCGCTAACTCTTAATTAAGAGCTTACCTTAATATCCATCTACGTTTTGTGGCCACACATATGAACACATTCTTAAGACCTTATTTAGATACCTACCCTACTGTAGCAGCGAATGTCTTTATTGATCCCTCTTCTGTTGTCATTGGTGACGTCCGATTAGCTGAAGATGTTAGCATCTGGCCTTTATCTGTTTTACGCGGCGATGTGAATTACATATCAATTGGAGCTCGGACTAATATCCAAGACGGTTCGATTCTCCATGTAACCCATAAATCGGCAACTAATCCTGAAGGAAATCCATTAATTATTGGAGATAATGTCACTGTTGGGCATAAAGTCATGCTGCATGGGTGCACAATTGGTAATCGTGTTCTCGTGGGAATGGGGTCTATAGTAATTGATGGAGCGATTATTGAGGATGATGTTGTCATTGGTGCAAACAGTTTGGTCACACAAGGAAAACGGCTAAAGTCAGGCTACTTATATATGGGCAGTCCTGCTAAGCCAATTAGAAAACTTACAGAGTCAGAGCTTAATCACCTACGCTATTCAGCCAATAACTATGTTGAATGGAAAAATAATTATTTATCTTCTAATAATTCATAAAAGTTATTGCCATTATCAAGACCTTGTTCAATCAAGGTCTCAAACTCTTCTTCTATATCCCAGCGATAAGTCTGAAATAGCATTAAAGACGTTTCTTTATTGCCATAGCGATTAAATAATAAAGTATCCGATATGATACATTCAGCAAGCATGCCATTAACAAGAACAGGAAATCGTACTTTATTAAGTAAAGGATCCCATTCCTCTCTATCCGGAAATTGAATCGCTTGATTCATTACTTTAGCCCCTGTTTTAATAACTTCAATACAGGCTCAATTTCAGGGGTGACCCCATGCCATAACTTAAAAGAGAAAGCAGCTTGTCCTACCAACATCCCTAAGCCATCAGCTAATCTTTTAACTTTCCGTTGCTTTGCGAATGATAAAAAAGGCGTCAAGCCTCGTTGATAAAACATGTCATAACAAGCAATCTGTTCATGAAATAATTCTGAACTTATTTGAGGAATTTCACCGTTTACCCCTGATGAGGTTGCATTGATAATCAAATCATATTCTGAAGATAAACACTCATCCATGGGTTTAGCCTTTATTTTTCCCGCTGATGAGAACAGATTAACTAACGTTTCTGCTTTAGAGAACGTTCTATTCGTTAACGTAATATCACAACCAAGTTCAAGCAGAGGCAATAAAGCCCCCCGAGTCGCACCACCCGCACCAATAATTAATACCTTACTATTGGATGATATAAACTCTAATCGTTGCAAATCTAACAATAACCCAGCTCCATCAGTGTTATCACCAAGTAAACGATTACCATCGAGCTTCATGATAGTATTTACAGCGCCACAAATTTGAGCTCTATCTGTTAATTCACTGACAAATTTAAAAGCCCTTTCTTTAAATGGCAATGTTATGTTTGCACCTTGTCCGCCCTGTTCAAAAAAATCAGATAAACACGATTCAAAATCCTCGATAGGTGCAAGAATTCGATCGTATTTAAGTTCGATTCCTATTTGTTCCGCAAACATTTGATGTATTACCGGAGACTTACTGTGTTGAATTGGGTTTCCAAAGACTGCAAACATTTTCATTGATAATTATCCTTTGCGATATAATTGCCCAGTCATAGCATCTCTAATTTCTGATGGATTCAGCCTTCCACCGACTTCGCCATCTAAAATGGGGATAGTATCTTGGAACTGTTCAACAACTTCTCCCGTAGTTCTGCACGGCTCTAAACCGCTTAGGTTAGCGCTTGTTGAAACAATCGGTTTTCCATACTGGCTACATAACTCTTTCACTAACTCATGATTAGTGACACGTACCGCTAAAGTATCAAATTTACCCGTTAACCATTTTGGTGTTGTTTTTTTTGCGGGGACCACCCACGTAACCGGACCTGGCCAAGTAGCAAACATGGTTTGTCTCTGTTGATCTGTTAATTGGCTATCATCAACATAATTCTTTAATTGTTCGTAGCTATCAGCGATCAAAATAAGTCCTTTCTCCCATGGACGTTGCTTTAATTCGAGTAATTTATTCACCGCTGTCTCGCTGTCAGGATCACAACCGAGCCCAAAAACAGCTTCAGTTGGATAAGCAATGACTTGTTGTTGCTGGAGTGCATTAATAATATTTTTAATTGCAGGTGTAGATTGATTTTGCATAGTTTTTAACTCTTTATTCTTCTTGTGGCTTACCACAACGTTTGCTGGCACACAACAATCTTACTCCTTGTCCTACCCTTTTTTCCATAAGTAGTGGGTATTCACAAAACTGACATTCCCCAACCACAGGTTTATTATTAATAATAAATTGGCAGTTAGGGTAGTTATCACAAGCATAGAAAGTTTTGCCAAAACGGGATTTTCTTTGTAATAAATTACCTGTTTGGCATTGTGGGCATGGCACCTTAGTTTCGTCAGGTTTATCAATAAGCTCAGTATGCTCACACTCAGGATAATTGCTACAACCTATAAACATGCCAAAGCGCCCCTGCTTTAATACTAAATTATGGTTACATATGGGGCAGCATTGACCTTCTAACACTTTTACAATATGACTTTCTATCACTGGTTTTAGCGGTCGAGTATAATGACATTGGGGGTATTCAGAACAAGCCAGAAATGGCCCATGAGTGCTATTGCGAATAACCAACAAAGAATCACATTCAGGACAATATTCATTTTTTTCAGTTTCAAAAGGCAATTGCTTCGACATATTTTATTTTAACTCACCTTAATTATTCAAAAACTAACTTACCCTGATATATCCACCAGCAGTGGACAAAATATCGCCACTAATTTCCAATTCTGTAAGTATTGAAATTACTCTAGAAATGGGTAACTGCAATTGGCCTGCAATTACATCCACGGGAGTCACTTGATACCCCACCATACCCAAAATTCTATTTTCTGTCAGGTTAAACTCTGAGTTAGGTGTACTTTCTATTGATAATTCTGGCTGAATCCAATTTAGTGAACATTCTAAATGCAATAAAATATCATCCGGCTCAGATAATAAATAAGCACCTTGCTGCACCAACCAATGATTTCCACTAAATGCAGGATTCCCCAGCGGGGCTGGTAGTGTGAACAAATCTCGATTTTGTTCAATAGCGTATCTTGCTGTAATTAATGAACCACTTTTCATTCCAGCCTCAATAACTACAACAGCTTTACTTAATCCACTAATAATACGATTTCGTCTAGGAAACTGCTTCGGTAGTGGAGGTGTATCAGGCAAATACTCAGAGACTAACAAGCCGTTTTCCTTAATTTCATCCGCTAAATTATAATGTTGCTTCGGGTAAACATTTGCTAACCCACTACCTAACACTGCCACTGTTTTACCGCCATGTTCTAATGCTGTTTTATGGCTTGCTCCATCAATGCCAAGTGCCAGCCCACTAGTTATAGTTAAACCATAACTTATAAATTTTTTAACAAAGTTTTTAGTCCACGTTTTGCCATATTCGGTCATTTGGCGGCTACCAACGATAGCAATTTGGCGATCTGATAATAATTCGCTATTACCTATCACAAATAATAACAATGGAGGGTTGTAAGTCTGCTTCAATAAAAAAGGATATTGGGGGGCTGAAACTGTAATCATTTGATTTTCTTTATTTTGCAACCACCGAGTCGTTATTTCTATTCTTTGCTGAGGAACATGAAAAAATTGCAATCTTTGCATTTCGTTTAAGCCACACTCTTTTAAAATTGAATGCGTCACTTTATTCCTTTGTTTTAAATACGAAATTATTTCTATTACTTTCTCTAAAGCAACCTTATTTACCAATGAAAGTCTTATCCATATTTCCTGTTCATTCATGTTGTCATCCTGACTATAAGTTAGCTCATCCCCTACGAACAAATCATCACCAATACTGTCAATATGATGGATAAATGTCTAGAATAGTCATTAATTACCTTTCAAATTTTGGAAACTACTCGAAAAATTTATGTCAGTATTAAACATATTACATTATCCAGACGAGCGTCTTCGCACGATTGCAAAACCAGTCGAAAAAGTTGATGCATCCATTCAACGTATTGTCGATGATATGTTCGAAACAATGTATGACGAAGAAGGTATCGGGCTCGCAGCAACGCAAGTGGATATCCACCAGCGAATTATTGTCATCGATGTCTCAGAATCTCGGAGTGAGCGACTTGTTCTTATCAATCCAGAACTTATTGATAAAAAAGGTGAAACTGGCATTGAAGAGGGCTGCCTATCCATCCCTGAACAACAAGGATTTGTCGCAAGAGCAGAGCAAGTGAAGGTTCGAGCCCTTAACTATAATGGTGAATTATTTGAGCTTGAAGCTGATGGTTTATTAGCCATCTGTATTCAACATGAAATGGACCATTTAGTTGGCAAACTATTTGTTGATTACTTATCTCCTTTGAAACGTCAGCGCATTCGCCAGAAAGTAGAAAAATTAGATAGACAAAGATCTAAAGAGGCTAAAAATCGCTAATTTTATGAATATAAACGGGGAAATAACGTGTCAGAATCATTAAAAATTATCTTTGCAGGTACACCAGATTTTGCAGCAAAACATTTAGCTGCCTTACTTGAAACCAAACATCAAATTGTTGGTGTACTCACTCGACATGATAAACCAGCGGGAAGAGGTAAAAAACTGACGCCAAGCCCAGTGAAAATTCTTGCTGAAGAGCACCATATACCCATATTTCAGCCTGTCACTCTAAAAGATCCCAATAATCAGCAGTGGATCAAAGAACAAAATGCAGATCTCATGATTGTCGTCGCTTATGGTTTAATCCTGCCTCAAGCAGTTTTAGATATCCCTCGCCTTGGCTGTCTAAATGTTCATGGATCTTTATTACCGCGTTGGCGTGGTGCGGCACCAATTCAACGTTCAATTTGGGCTGGAGATCATGAAACAGGTATTACTATCATGCAAATGGATGCAGGTCTTGATACTGGGGATATGCTATATAAAGCTACTTGCCCTATCACTCCTGAAGATACAAGTGCCACATTATACGAAAAACTAGCAATTACGGGACCTCAAGCTCTTATACATACAGTTAACCTGTTATCTATTGGAAAATGCACTCCAGAAAAACAAGACGATACATTGGCTAACTATGCGGAAAAGCTGTCAAAAGAAGAAGCCCGTATTGATTGGCAACAATCGGCAAAACAAATTGAACGCTGTATTCGCGCTTTCAATCCTTGGCCTATGAGTTATTTCATGATCCAAGAACAACTGATTAAAGTCTGGCAAGCCGAAGTTATTGATCAGGTGCATAACCATCTTCCTGGAACCATTATCAGTGCAGATAAAAAAGGTATCTGTGTAGCAACAGGAATGGGAATATTAAATATCACCCAATTGCAGCCTCCTGGTAAAAAAGCAATGAGCGCACAGGATATCCTCAATTCTCGCCGTGAATGGTTCATTCCAGAACAGATACTAGACTAAAATCTTAATAAAATTGCCTACCAACATAAAGTCAGGCAATTTTATTTCAGTAACTAATAGACTCTCCTTCACTTATGAAAAATAAATATAATTTACGTAGTATAGCAGCAACGGCCATTGGTCAGGTTCTCGATAAGGGACAATCATTAAGTACTGTTTTGCCTGAATTACAACGTAATATCAATGAGAAAGACAAAGCATTGCTACAAGAAATTTGCTTTGGAGTTCTACGATATTTACCAAAACTCGAATGGTTTATCAGCCAATTAATGGAAAAACCGCTTACAGGTAAACAAAGAATATTACATTACCTAATCATGGTGGGCATTTATCAACTACTATACACACGTATCCCTGCTCATGCTGCTTTAGCAGAAACCGTTGACGGTGCTGTTGCTCTGAAACGCCCACAATTGAAAGGGCTGATAAATGGTGTTTTACGTTCTTTCTTACGCCAACAAGTACAATTAGAAGAGCGTAATCATAATAATAATAGCCAATACTTACATCCAAGCTGGTTATTAAAACGCTTACAAATTGCTTACCCCGATCAATGGCAAGATATTGTGGATGCGAATAACCAGCGCCCACCAATGTGGCTAAGAGTAAACCCTCAACATAATACAACTGATCAATACTTAACCTTACTAGAACAAGCTGGGATTACTGCCCATTTACACCCAACTCATCCAAATGCTGTTCGCCTGGAAGATGCTACTTCGGTAAATAGGCTTCCAGGCTTTGATGAAGGTTGGTCGACTGTTCAAGATGTGTCAGCACAGGGTTGTGCAGAATTACTGTCTCCCGTAGATGGCGATAGTATTCTAGATTTATGTGCTGCACCTGGAGGGAAAACAACACATATATTGGAATTAGCTCCTAAAGCTCACGTTCTTGCTGTTGATATTGATGACTCTCGGCTCAAGCGCGTGAAAGAAAATTTACAACGCCTCAAGCAACAAGCGATAGTTATACAAGGGGATGGAACTAAGCCCGAAGAGTGGGCTCATGGTCAACAATTTGATCGAATCCTATTGGATGCACCATGCTCAGCGACGGGAGTAATTCGACGTCATCCCGATATTAAATGGCTAAGACGTGATTCCGATATCAATGAATTATCGCAGTTACAATTTCAAATATTAGAAGCTATATGGCCTTATTTGAAACCAGGTGGAACCCTAGTTTATGCCACATGCTCTATAATACCAGAAGAAAACAGTCTACAAATCCAACGTTTTCTTACTAAACATGTAGATGCGAGCATAACTGATGGCACCGAGTTTGGCTTGCAAATATTACCGAGTACCACTGGTGGTGATGGATTCTTCTACGCCCGATTACTCAAACAGGCACAATAGCATTTAATTGATTATCTGAGATAGGAAGATGCAATGAAGATCATTATTCTAGGTGCTGGGCAAGTGGGTGGCACCCTAGCTGAAAATTTAGTTGATGAGAACAATGATATTACCGTTGTTGACACTAATGCAGATCGCTTACGTCAACTCCAAGATCAATTTGATCTAAGAGTTGTCAATGGCCATGGCTCTCACCCTCGCGTATTACGAGACGCAGGAGCTGAAGATGCCGATATGTTAGTTGCAGTGACTAACTCAGATGAAACAAATATGGTTGCATGTCAAATTGCATATAGCCTATTTAATACCCCAAACAAAATTGCCCGAATTCGAGCCACGGAGTACATCCGTGAAGCAGATAAGCTTTTTGCTGCAGAGCAAATCCCTATTGATTATTTAATATCTCCAGAACAACTAGTTATCGAATATATCTATAAGCTTATTCAGTACCCAGGTGCTCTACAAGTTGTAAATTTTGCAGAGGGAAAAGTCAGCATTGTCGCAGTAAAAGCTTATTACGGCGGTTCATTAGTTGGAAATGCTCTTTCAAGTTTACGTGAGCACATGCCTCATATTGATACGCGAGTCGTCGCAATATTCCGTCAAGACCGGCCAATCAGACCTCAAGGTTCAACGATTATTGAAGCTGGAGATGAGGTATTTTTTGTCGCCTCAACTCAGCATATCCGCGCTGTTATGAGTGAACTTCAAAGATTAGAAAAACCTTATAAACGATTGATGATTGTCGGTGGAGGTAACGTTGGTGCCGGCTTAGCGAGGCGATTAGAAAAAGACTATAGCGTTAAGCTCATTGAGCGAAATCAGCAAAGAGCAACTGAACTAGCAGAATTACTTCACGATACTATCGTTTTCTATGGTGATGCCTCAGACCAGGAATTATTAACTGAGGAACATATTGAGCAAATGGACGTTTTTATTGCTCTTACTAATGATGATGAAGCAAATATTATGTCTGCGATGTTAGCTAAAAAAATGGGTGCAAAAAAAGCCATGGTTCTAATTCAACGTTCAGCTTACGTTGAATTAGTTCAAGGTGGCGTTATCGATATTGCAGTATCACCTCAGCAAGCAACAATATCTGCATTACTTGGTCATGTCAGAAAAGCCGATATTGTTAGTGTTTCTTCATTACGTCGAGGTGTTGCAGAAGCAATCGAGGCGATTGCTCATGGAGATGAAAATACATCTAAAGTCGTTGGTAAAAAAATTTCTGATATTAAGCTTCCTCCTGGCACAATTATTGGTGCAATTGTACGCGAAGAAGAAGTCATCATTGCCAGCGATTACAATATTATTGAGCAAGGTGATCACGTGATTATGTTCATCACTGATAAAAAGTATGTACCTGATGTTGAGAAATTATTCCAACCTAGCCCATTCTTTTTATAATCATCTAAAATTAATAGTAAAAATTTGCAGGTTAAGATTTCTAGATACTATAATTTGTTATGTAAATATACAGGTCATAAATATTTGGTCAATTATTAAGGGAAGGGGTCATACATGAGTTTTTTAAAAGAGTTCCGCGAGTTTGCCATGAAAGGCAATGTGGTAGATATGGCTGTTGGTATAATCATCGGTGCTGCATTTGGTAAAATTGTTTCATCATTAGTTGCTGATGTGATTATGCCACCACTCGGATTGCTCATTGGAGGGGTTGATTTTAAACAGTTCAGTATTGTGCTTAGAGAAGCACAAGATGGTATCCCTGCAGTTGTCATGAATTATGGTATGTTTATTCAAACTATTTTTGATTTCGTGATTGTAGCTTTTGCTATTTTTATGGCGATAAAAGTTATGAATAAGGTACGTCGTGAAAAAGAAGAGACTACTCCATCGGAGCCTGCAGCACCGTCAACAGAAGAAGTTTTATTGACTCAAATTCGTGATCTATTAAAAGAACAGAATAAAAAATAACTAAAAAACCAGTGGTAATACGTTTATTAACCCATTACCACTGGCCTCCCAGTTACTGGTTTTACAATTTTTCCCTTTTCTAATGTAGCTTCCCTTACCTTTTTTGTTTTTCTCAATACGCTGACGAAACAATGGGTCATGTAATAATGCTTCAAGTGCATTATCTTTAATTTCACCGCGCTTATGCTGATATTTACTCATATAATATTACCTTCATAATAATTACATTTAGCTAATAAATTTTTGATGCACCTTTCTCTAAAATTTCCATAATTGAACAATATGTTGATGCATGCTCATCACCACAACATGCTGAGCTCAACATTTTTAATGAGTCTCGCATTATGATCAATTCTTGAATCTTCTTTTCAACCTCAAGAAGTCTAATATCCACAATATTCTTTGATTCCTGACAGGTATGATGCTCAGGATCAACTCGAATTGATAATAATTCGGTAATAGCTTCTAAAGTAAAACCAAGCTGCTTAGCATAACGAATAAAACGTAGCCGCTGTAAATCATGCTCGGTAAACAATCGATATCCACCTTCAGTTCTTACTTTATGCCCCATCAGTCCCTGTTTTTCATAAAAACGAATGGTATCTGGGGTCACATCTGCAAGTTTAGCTATTTGACCTATCTTATACATGCTCATAAAGCTCTACCTATAAATATGGATCGAAATAGGAAATTCAAGGAAAAGAGTCAAACAGAAAGGATAGAATAGCAGGTACAAAAAAACCGGGCAATACGCCCGGTTTTCTTGAAAGCAATTACAGATTACTCTGCAGCCGCTTCTTGAGACTCAACAGCACGGTCAACAAGCTCGATGTAAGCCATCGGAGCGTTGTCGCCTGTACGGTAACCACACTTAAGAATACGAGTGTAACCACCTGCACGAGCTGCGAAACGAGGTCCCAGTTCATTAAATAGTTTTGCAACGATCTCGTTATCACGAGTACGTGCGAATGCCAGACGACGATTAGCTACGCTGTCGGTCTTGGCAAGAGTAATCAGCGGCTCAACGACGCGACGCAGTTCTTTCGCTTTAGGCAGAGTCGTCTTGATGATTTCATGACGAACTAAAGAACCTGCCATGTTACGGAACATAGCTTGGCGGTGGCTGCTGTTGCGGTTCAATTGACGACCACTCTTACGATGGCGCATGACCTTATCCTTCTCAGTAAAACCTTAACCTGTGATCCTAATCATCAGCAATACTTGCTGGTGGCCAATTTTCTAAGCGCATACCTAGAGAAAGGCCACGAGATGCCAAGACGTCCTTAATTTCAGTAAGAGACTTCTTACCGAGGTTAGGCGTTTTCAGCAACTCAACTTCTGTACGCTGTACCAGATCACCGATGTAGTGGATAGCTTCTGCTTTGAGGCAGTTAGCAGAGCGGACAGTCAATTCCAGATCGTCAACTGGGCGCAGTAAGATAGGATCGAATTCTGGTTTCTCTTCTTTAACTTCTGGCTGACGTACATCACGTAAGTCAACAAAAGCTTCAAGTTGTTCAGCCAGGATGGTAGCTGCACGGCGAATTGCCTCTTCAGGATCAATTGTACCGTTAGTTTCCATTTCAATTACTAACTTATCCAAATCCGTACGTTGCTCAACACGAGCTGCTTCAACATTGTAGGCAATACGCTCTACAGGGCTATAGCAAGCATCGACTAACAAACGACCGATTGGGCGCTCATCTTCTTCCGAATGAACTCGGGCAGAAGCCGGCACATAACCACGACCACGCTGAACTTTAATACGCATATTTACAGATGCGTTTTCGTCAGTGAGGTGGCAGATAACATGCTGTGGCTTGACGATTTCGACATCACCATCATGGATGATGTCGGCTGCAGTCACAGGGCCAATGCCAGATTTATTCAAGGTTAAAATAACTTCATCTTTCCCCTGAACTTTTACCGCCAGCCCTTTCAGGTTGAGGAGAATCTCCAGGATATCTTCCTGTACACCTTCTTTGGTGCTGTACTCATGCAGTACACCATCAATCTCAACCTCTGTCACCGCACAACCCGGCATAGACGAAAGCAGAATACGGCGCAGTGCGTTACCTAGAGTGTGGCCGAAGCCGCGCTCTAAAGGCTCAAGGGTCACCTTAGCGTGCGTCGAACTGACTTGCTCGATATCTACCAGGCGCGGTTTTAGAAACTCTGTCACAGAACCCTGCATTGTGTCCTCTCTTTGGTGCTAAGCTTTACTTGGAGTAAAGCTCGACGATCAGGTGTTCGTTAATGTCCGCAGACAAGTCAGTACGTTCAGGCATACGCTTGAACACACCTTCCATTTTAGCAGCATCAACTTCCAGCCAAGTTGGCTTCTCACGCTGTTCAGCCAGCTCTAAAGCAGCCTTGATACGAGACTGTTTTTTAGCTTTCTCACGAACGCTGATAACGTCATTCGGGGAAACCTGATAAGAAGCGATATTGACTACGCGACCATTTACCATGATAGCTTTATGGCTAACCATTTGACGTGCTTCTGCGCGAGTTGCGCCAAAGCCCATACGGTAAACGACGTTATCAAGACGACCTTCCAGCAGAGTCAGCAGGTTTTCACCTGTGTTTCCTTTCAGGCGTGTTGCTTCTTTATAATAGTTACGGAATTGACGTTCCAGAACACCGTAAATACGACGAACTTTTTGTTTTTCACGTAACTGAACACCATAGTCAGACAGACGCGGTTTACGCGCTCCGTGCTGGCCAGGTGCCTGTTCTAATTTACACTTGGTGTCAATCGCGCGAACACCAGACTTCAGGAAGAGGTCTGTTCCTTCGCGACGGCTCAGCTTGAGCTTAGGACCCAAATATCTAGCCATTTTCTTTCTCCAACAGTCCTAAAAAAAACGATACGTATTAAACGCGACGTTTTTTCGGTGGGCGACAACCGTTATGAGGGATAGGAGTCACATCAGTAATATTAGTGATGCGAAAACCAGCGGCGTTCAGAGCACGAATTGTTGATTCGCGACCCGGACCCGGTCCCTTAACCATAACTTCCAGGTTTTTGATTCCGTATTCTTTCACAGCTTCTGCGCAACGCTCTGCTGCAACCTGAGCTGCGAACGGAGTAGATTTGCGAGAACCACGGAAACCGGAACCACCGGCAGTTGCCCAACCTAATGCGTTACCCTGACGGTCAGTAATGGTAACGATTGTGTTGTTGAAAGAAGCATGGATATGAGCCACACCGTCTGAGACTTGTTTTCTTACACGCTTACGTGCACGAACTGGTGCTTTTGCCATTATTCAATACCCCGACTTATTTCTTGATCGGCTTACGCGGACCCTTGCGGGTACGAGCGTTAGTCTTAGTACGCTGTCCGCGCACAGGAAGACCACGACGATGACGTAAACCACGGTAACATCCAAGGTCCATCAGACGCTTGATGCTCAGGGTAATTTCACGACGTAAGTCACCTTCTACAACGTATTTAGCAACTTCGTCACGCAGCTTGTCGATTTGTTCTTCAGACAGCTCACTGATCTTAACATTTTCAGCAATACCAGTTGCTTCACAGATAGCCTGTGAACGAGTTTTGCCGATGCCGAAAATCGATGTTAAAGCGATTACGGTATGTTTATGATCAGGAATGTTAATGCCTGCTATACGGGCCACTATGCACTCCTAAGTTAAAATATACATTACTATGCTGAAAAGCCCGTTTTCAGGATACTCAAATAATAATGTATCTTAGATAAAAAGATTGGCTGGCTAATTTAGCCAGCTCAACCCAACTTTGCAAGAAAAAAATGCTTTTTCTTAGCCTTGACGTTGTTTATGTCTTGGCTCAACACTGCAAATCACACGAACGCTACCATGGCGACGAATAATTTTGCAGTTACGGCATAATTTCTTGACGGAAGCACGAACTTTCATTTTTACTCTCCGTAACTTCTAAGCAAATCATAATCACGAAAATGACTATTTACCTTTTAGATTTGCTTTTTTCAATGCAGACTCATACTGACTTGACATCATTAGAGTTTGCACTTGAGCCATAAAGTCCATGATAACGACAACCACGATTAAGAGGGAAGTACCACCAAAGTAAAAAGGTACTTTCATTGCGTCACGCATGAACTCCGGGATTAGGCAGATAAAGGTAATATAAAGAGCACCAACCAATGTCAGTCGGGTCATTACCTTATCGATGTACTTGGCCGTTTGCTCTCCCGGACGAATTCCTGGTACAAATGCACCGGACTTCTTCAGGTTATCCGCTGTTTCTCTTGGGTTGAAAACCAACGCAGTATAGAAGAAACAGAAGAAGATGATCGCAGATGCATAAAGCAATACATATAACGGTTGTCCAGGCTGCAGATACATAGATACTGTAGTCAGCCAGTCCCAGCCAGTTCCATCGCCAAACCAAGATGCTATTGTACCCGGGAATAGTATGATACTGGAAGCGAAAATTGCAGGAATTACACCCGCCATATTCACTTTCAACGGTAAATGTGTACTTTGTGCTGCGTAAACACGGCGACCTTGCTGACGTTTGGCATAGTTTACAACAATACGACGTTGACCACGTTCCATAAATACAACAAAGAAAGTAACCGCGAATACTAATACCGCAACCAACAGCAACAGGAGGAAGTGCAGATCGCCTTGCCGAGCTTGCTCGATGGTATGGCCAATAGCCGGCGGTAGACCCGCAACAATACCAGCGAAGATAATTATTGAAATACCGTTTCCGATACCTCTTTCAGTTATCTGCTCACCTAACCACATAAGGAACATAGTTCCTGTGACTAAGCTAACAACTGCCGTGAAGTAGAATGGGAGACCTGGATCAATAACTAATCCTTGCATCCCTGGCATATTCGGTAGACCCATTGCAATACCAATAGATTGAAATATTGCTAATACCAGAGTACCCCAGCGAGTATATTGGCTTATCTTCCGACGACCTGCTTCTCCTTCCTTCTTGATCTCTGCTAATCGTGGATTAACCACAGATAATAACTGGACAATAATCGATGCCGAAATATACGGCATGATACCCAGAGCAAAGATAGAAGCACGGCTGAGAGCACCACCAGAGAACATGTTAAACATTTCAATGATGGTACCTTGTTGCTGTTCGAGCAATTTGGCAAGCACAGTGGCATCAATACCAGGGATTGGAATAAAAGAACCAATTCGGAAAACAATTAGCGCCCCTATTACAAACAAAAGTCTGCGTTTCAGTTCGCCAGCTCCACCTTTGGCACTTTGGAAATCTAATCCTGGTTGTTTAGCCATCTGTCACTTATTCCTCAATTTTACCGCCGGCAGCTTCGATTGCAGCGCGAGCACCTTTAGTAACACGAAGACCACGTACAGTAACTGCACGATTTACTTCGCCAGAAAGAATAACTTTTGCGTATTCAATCTGGATGTCAATAACGTTCGCGGCTTTCAGTGCGTTCAGATCAATAACATCGCCTTCAACAGCAGCAAAATCAGAGAGACGAATCTCTGCAGTGATCATTGCTTTACGTGAAGTAAAACCGAATTTCGGTAAACGACGGTATAAAGGCATCTGGCCACCTTCAAAACCACGACGTACGCCACCGCCAGAACGAGATTTCTGACCCTTGTGACCACGGCCGCCGGTTTTACCGAGACCAGAACCGATACCACGACCTACGCGTTTAGGCGCGTGCTTGGCACCTTCAGCCGGAGACAGAGTATTTAAACGCATCTCTTACTCCTCAACTTTAACCATGTAGGAAACCAAGTTGACCATACCACGAACTGCAGGAGTATCCTCGCGCTCTACTGTATGACCAATGCGACGCAGACCTAAACCGACCAGTGTTGCCTTATGCTTAGGCAGACGACCGATTGAACTGCGAACTTGTGTAATTTTAATAGTCTTAGCCATGGCTGATTACCCCAGAATTTCTTCGACGGATTTTCCACGCTTAGCTGCGACCATTTCTGGAGACTTCATGCTGTCTAAAGCATCCAGTGTTGCACGAACCACGTTGATTGGGTTTGTGGAACCATAGGTTTTAGCCAGTACGTTTCGAACTCCAGCTACCTCTAAAACAGCACGCATTGCACCACCTGCAATGATACCTGTACCTTCGTGAGCAGGCTGCATAAACACACGAGAACCTGTGTGAGTACCTTTCACTGGGTGGAATAATGTGCCGTTGTTTAGAGCAACGGTTTTCATACTGCGACGGGCTTTTTCCATCGCTTTCTGGATTGCTGCCGGAACTTCGCGCGCTTTGCCGTAACCAAAACCAACGCGACCGTTACCATCACCAACTACAGTCAGTGCGGTAAAGCTGAAAATACGGCCACCTTTAACGGTTTTAGCTACGCGGTTTACCGCGATCAGCTTTTCCTGCAGTTCGCCAGCTTGTTTTTCGATGTGAGACATCTTACACCTCTACCTTAGAACTGAAGGCCAGCTTCACGGGCAGCATCTGCCAGTGCCTGGACTCTACCATGATATTGGAAACCAGAACGGTCAAAAGCAACAACAGTGATGCCTTTTTCCAGTGCACGCTCAGCAATTAATTTACCAACTGCTGCTGCTGCATCTTTGTTTCCAGTGAATTTCACTTGCTCATTGATAGCTTTTTCTGTTGTAGAAGCGGCAACCAATGTTTCAGAACCGTTAGGTGCAATAACCTGCGCATAAATATGGCGTGGAGTACGATGTACCACCAGGCGAGTCGCACCCAACTCTTGGATCTTGCGGCGTGCGCGGGTCGCACGACGGATACGAGCTGCTTTCTTATCCATAGTGTTACCTTACTTCTTCTTAGCCTCTTTAGTACGCACGATTTCATCGGCGTAACGAACACCCTTGCCTTTATAAGGCTCAGGACGACGGTAAGCACGCAATTCTGCCGCGACTTGACCAATCACTTGCTTATCCGCACCTTTCAGTACGATTTCAGTTTGTGTTGGACATTCAGCAGTAATGCCTGCTGGCAGTGCGTGTTCAACCGGATGCGAGAAACCTAAAGACAAGCTTACTGCATTGCCTTTGATTGCTGCACGGTAACCAACACCGACCAGTTGAAGCTTTTTAGTGAAGCCTTCGGTAACACCGATAACCATAGCATTCAGCAGTGAGCGAGAAGTACCCGCTTGTGCCCATGCATCTGCAAAACCTTCGCGTGGACCGAAAGTTAAGTGGCCATCTTCATGTTTAACTTCAACTGCATTATGGATAGTACGAGTAAGCTCGCCGTTTTTACCCTTGATCGAAATAACCTGACCGTTGAGTTTTACCTCTACGCCGGCAGGAATGACGACGGGTGCTTTTGCCACACGAGACATTCTTTCCTCCCGAATTAAGCTACGTAGCAGAGAATCTCGCCACCAAGACCAGCTTGGCGAGCTGCACGATCAGTCATGACACCTTTAGAGGTAGAAACAACAGCGATACCTAAGCCAGCCATAACTTGTGGCAGCTCATCTTTTTTCTTATAGATGCGCAGACTTGGGCGGCTTACACGCTGGATGCTTTCTACGACAGCCTTACCTTGGAAATAACGTAAAGTCAGTTCCAGTTCTGGCTTGATGTCGCCTTCAATTTTAAAATCTTCAATATAGCCTTCTTCCTTCAGCACTTTGGCAATCGCCACTTTCAGCTTGGAGGAAGGCATGGTGACCGCAACTTTATTCGCGGCCTGACCGTTACGGATACGGGTCAGCATATCCGCGATGGGATCTTGCATGCTCATCTGTCTTTACTCCCGTGATTCAATATGGTGACAATTACCAACTAGCCTTTTTAAGGCCCGGGATTTCACCGCGCATAGCGGCTTCACGGACTTTAATACGGCTCAGACCAAATTTCCGCAGAAAACCATGCGGACGCCCAGTTTGACGGCAGCGGTTACGCTGACGAGAAGGACTTGAATCACGTGGCAGTGTTTGCAGCTTGAGAACAGCGTCCCAGCGATCTTCATCAGATGCTTTAACATCAGAGATGATAGCTTTCAGTTCTACGCGTTTCGCGAAGAATTTCTCAGCTAATTTAGCACGCTTAACATCACGCGCTTTCATAGATTTCTTAGCCATGAGTACCCTGCCTTACTTGCGGAACGGGAAGTTGAACGCTGCTAATAGTGCGCGACCTTCGTCATCTGATTTCGCAGTAGTGGTGATAGTAATATCTAAACCACGTACACGATCCACTTTATCGTAATCGATTTCAGGGAAGATGATTTGTTCACGTACACCCATGCTGTAGTTACCACGACCATCGAAAGACTTAGCAGGCAAGCCGCGGAAGTCACGAATACGTGGAACAGCAATAGAAATCAGTCGCTCGAGGAACTCCCACATGCGTTCGCCACGCAGAGTTACTTTACAGCCGATTGGATAGCCCTGACGGATTTTGAAGCCTGCAACAGATTTGCGTGCTTTGGTGATCAGTGGTTTTTGACCAGAGATTGCTGTTAAGTCAGCTGCTGCATTATCCAGCAGTTTTTTATCAGCGATCGCTTCACCAACACCCATATTCAGGGTGATCTTCTCGACCCGAGGGACTTGCATGACAGAAGTGTAGTTAAACTCAGTCATGAGCTTATTAACTACTTCGTCTTTATAGTAATCATGCAGTTTCGCCATCGTATACTCCAAAAATTACTTGATAGTTTCACTGTTAGATTTAAAGAAACGGACTTTTTTCCCGTCTTCAAATCTAAAGCCTACACGGTCAGCCTTACCAGTTGCCGTGTTAAAGATTGCAACGTTAGAAACTTGAATAGCCGCTTCTTTTTCAACGATGCCACCTGGTTGATTCAGAGCCGGTACAGGCTTCTGATGTTTTTTAACCAGATTGATACCTTCAACAATAACTTTACTAGAAGAAATAACCTGTTTTACTTTACCGCGCTTACCTTTGTCTTTCCCAGTTAGCACGATAACTTCGTCATCACGACGGATTTTCGCTGCCATAGTTTCGCTCCTTAGAGTACTTCAGGTGCCAGAGAGATAATTTTCATAAACTTCTCGTTACGAAGTTCACGAGTTACCGGCCCAAAAATACGCGTACCGATTACTTGCTCGCTGTTATTATTTAATAACACACAAGCATTACCATCGAAGCGAATGACAGAACCGTCAGGGCGACGTACACCCTTCTTGGTGCGCACCACTACCGCTTTCAGGACATCACCCTTTTTAACTTTACCGCGTGGAATTGCTTCTTTGACAGTAATTTTAATGATGTCGCCTACATGTGCATAGCGACGGTGCGAGCCACCTAGAACCTTGATACACATTACGCGACGTGCACCGGAGTTGTCGGCCACGTTCAGCATAGTCTGTTCTTGGATCATTTTAGTGCTCCGCTAAATGTCAACTACTACTGAGCCACCTCATTATGAAGAGGCCGTTCAAATATACCCATACTACGAGGGCGCGGCATTATAACACCACATCTTCGTGTTGGACAGAAAAAAATAAACGGCCCGAACAAAAAGAGCCGTTTATTTATCACGAAAAATCTATTCTATTACAGAACAGCTTTTTCTACAACGCGAACTAAGGCCCAAGACTTAGTCTTAGACAGTGGACGAGTTTCGCGGATTTCTACCACGTCACCAATTCCACATTCATTGTTCTCGTCATGTACGTGCAATTTAGTCGTACGACGGATGAATTTACCATACAGAGGGTGTTTCACCATACGCTCGATAGCAACAACAATAGATTTCTCCATTTTGTCACTAACTACACGACCTTGCAGAGTACGGATTTTATCGTTCATTACGCACCTGCCTTCTCAGTTAGTAAAGTCTTCACACGTGCGATATCACGACGCACTTGTTTCATTAGATGAGACTGTTGCAGCTGACCACTTGCAACTTGCATACGTAAATTAAATTGTTCACGTAACAGGTTCAAAAGTTCAGCGTTCAGCTCTTCTACGCTTTTTTCGCGCAGCTCTTGTGCTTTCATTACATCACCGTCTTAGTTACAAAGGTGGTTTTGATAGGCAGTTTCGCTGCTGCCAGAGAGAATGCTTCACGAGCCAGCTCTTCAGGCACACCGTCCATTTCATACAGGACTTTACCAGGCTGAATTAAGGCAACCCAATATTCTACGTTACCTTTACCTTTACCCATACGAACTTCGAGTGGCTTTTCAGTGATTGGCTTGTCTGGGAATACTCGGATCCAGATTTTACCTTGACGCTTAACAGCACGGGTCATAGCACGACGTGCCGCTTCGATCTGACGTGCAGTCAGACGACCACGGCCAACAGCTTTAAGACCGAAAGTGCCGAAGCTAACATCCGTACCTTGCGCCAGACCACGGTTGCGGCCTTTATGCACCTTACGGAATTTTGTACGCTTTGGTTGTAACATAGCGACGCTCCTTACTTGCGGCCTTTACGCTGCTGCTTTTTAGGTTGAGCAGCTGGTTTCTCAGCTTGTTCAACCGCAGCCATACCACCCAGAATCTCACCTTTGAAGATCCATACCTTAACGCCGAGAACACCATAAGTGGTGTGCGCTTCTGAAGTGTTGTAATCGATATCAGCACGTAATGTGTGCAGTGGCACACGGCCTTCACGATACCACTCGGTACGAGCGATTTCAGCACCGCCTAAACGGCCACTGACTTCAACTTTAATACCTTTAGCGCCCAGACGCATTGCATTCTGTACAGCACGCTTCATAGCACGACGGAACATAACACGACGTTCCAGCTGAGAAGAGATGCTGTCAGCAACTAATTTTGCGTCCAGTTCTGGTTTACGAACTTCGGCGATATTGATTTGCGCAGGAACACCAGCGATATCCGCTACTGTTTTACGCAGTTTTTCAACGTCTTCACCTTTCTTACCGATAACGATACCTGGGCGAGCAGTGTGAATAGTCACACGGATGCTTTTAGCAGGACGCTCGATTACGATGCGTGAAATTGACGCTTTTGCCAATTCTTTATTCAAGTACTGGCGTACTTTAAAATCGCTGTCTAGGTTGTCAGCGAATTCATTAGTATTCGCATACCAAGTAGAGTTCCAAGGTTTGACAATACCCAGGCGAATACCATTAGGATGTACTTTCTGACCCATTGCTAGTCTCCAGAGTCTCAGCGATCGGACACAACCACAGTGATGTGGCTGGTGCGCTTAAGAATACGATCTGCACGGCCTTTCGCACGCGGCATGATGCGTTTCATAGTTGGACCTTCGTCTACGAAAATTTTCGCAACTTTCAGATCATCAATGTCAGCGCCATCGTTTTGCTCTGCGTTAGCAATTGCAGACTCAAGTACTTTCTTTACTAAACCAGCAGCTTTCTTGTTGGTGTAGGCCAGAATTTCCAGAGCTTGCGACACTTTCTTACCGCGAATCAGGTCGGCAACTAAGCGAACCTTCTGGGCAGAAGAACGAGCGTGGCGATGCATAGCTAAAGTTTCCATCTCTTCCTCCTATCCTTAACGTTTCTTAGCTTTCTTATCTGCCGCATGGCCGCGATAAGTGCGAGTCGGTGCGAATTCACCCAGTTTGTGACCAACCATTTCGTCGGTTACGAATACTGGAACATGCTGACGACCATTATGGACAGCGATGGTCAATCCGATCATATTAGGAAAGATCGTTGAACGACGGGACCAAGTCTTGAGAGGCTTCTTGTCTCCGCTTTCCACCGCTTTCTCTACCTTCTTCAGCAAGTGCAGGTCAATAAAAGGACCTTTCTTGAGAGAACGTGGCATGGCTTATCCTCTAATTATTTTTTAGAACGATGACGTACGATGAATTGATCAGTACGCTTGTTGCTACGAGTTTTCTTACCTTTGGTCTGAACGCCCCATGGTGTTACAGGGTGTTTACCAAAGTTACGGCCTTCACCACCACCATGTGGATGGTCTACTGGGTTCATCGCAGTACCGCGAACGGTAGGACGAATACCACGCCAGCGACTAGCACCAGCTTTACCGAGAACACGTAACATATGTTCAGCGTTACCGACTTCACCTAAGGTTGCACGGCAATCCGCTAAAACTTTACGCATTTCACCAGAACGCAAACGCAGGGTGACATAAGCACCATCACGAGCAACGATCTGAGCGTAAGTACCTGCTGAACGCGCTAACTGTCCACCTTTACCTGGTTTCAGTTCGATATTATGAACTGTAGAACCAACGGGGATGTTGCGCATTGGCAGTGCGTTACCTGCTTTGATTGCTGAATCAACACCAGATTGAATCTGGTCACCAGCTTTCAAGCCTTTTGGTGCAAGAATATAACGACGTTCACCGTCTTTATATAAAACCAGTGCGATGTTCGCAGAACGGTTTGGATCATATTCCAAACGCTCAACAACTGCAGGGATACCATCTTTGTTGCGTTTAAAATCAACTAAACGGTAATGCTGCTTGTGACCACCACCGATATGACGGGTAGTGATACGACCATTGTTGTTACGACCACCAGACTTGCTCATTTTTTCTAACAGTGGTGCATAAGGTTTTCCCTTATGCAGCTCTGGGTTAACCACTTTAACAACGTGGCGGCGGCCCGGAGACGTAGGTTTACATTTAACAACTGCCATTGTTCTTTACTCCTCCGACTTACTCTGCGCCGCTAACGAAGTCCAGATTCTGGCCTTCTTTCAGCGTAACGTAAGCTTTTTTCCAGTCACTACGACGACCAGAACGCTGACCGTGGCGTTTAGTTTTGCCTTTAACCAGCAAAGTGTTAACACCTTCAACTTCAACTTCAAACAGTTTCTGTACAGCAGCTTTGATTTCTGCTTTAGTCGCGTCTTTCGCAACTTTGAGAACGATGGTATTACTTTTTTCCATCGCTGTAGAAGCTTTTTCAGATACATGCGGCGCGCGCAGTACTTGTAGCAGACGTTCTTCACGGATCATGCCAGCATCTCCTCAACTTGCTTCACAGCATCAGCAGTCATAACCACTTTGTCGAAAGCAATCAGGCTAACTGGGTCAATACCAGCTGCATCACGTACGTCAACCTTGTACAGGTTACGTGCTGCTAAAAACAGATTTTCATCTAATTCAGCAGTGATGATCAGTACATCTTCCAGAGCCATATCTTTCAGTTTCTGTGCTAGCAGCTTAGTTTTAGGCGCTTCTACAGAAAACTTCTCGACAACGATCAGACGATCTTGACGTACCAATTCAGATAAAATGCTTTTTAAAGCACCACGGTACATCTTTTTATTAACTTTTTGACTGTGGTCCTGTGGTTTAGCTGCAAAGCTAACACCACCAGAGCGCCAAATTGGGCTCTTGGCTGAACCAGCACGAGCACGACCAGTACCCTTTTGACGCCATGGTTTTTTACCTGAACCAGAAACTTCAGCACGAGTTTTCTGAGCACGAGTACCTTGACGAGCACCAGCTGCATATGCAACCACTACTTGGTGAACAAGCGCTTCATTGAAATCACGCCCGAAGGTAGTTTCGGAAACAGTCAGCGCGCTTTGCGCGTCTTTCATTACCAATTCCATTCCTATCTCCTCGACGTTAAGCCTTGACAGCCGGTTTTACGATCAGGTTGCTACCAGTTGCTCCTGGAACAGCACCTTTGACCAGCAGCAGGTTGCGCTCAGCGTCAACACGTACTACATCTAAGCTTTGAACGGTTACACGCTCATTACCTAGTTGGCCTGCCATTTTCTTGCCTTTGAACACTTTGCCCGGAGTCTGGTTCTGACCGATAGAACCCGGAACACGGTGAGACAAGGAGTTACCGTGAGTAGCATCTTGAGTACGGAAATTCCAGCGCTTAACTGTGCCGGCAAAACCTTTACCTTTAGATGTACCAGTAACGTCGACTTTTTTAACGTCAGCGAAAATTTCAACGCTAATGCTTTCACCTGCTTTAAACTCAGTACCTTCTTCAGTACGGAATTCACGCAGTATACGGCCAGCTTCAACGCCAGCTTTAGCGAAATGACCTGCTTCAGGCTTAGTTACACGGTTAGCTTTTTTGCTACCAGTAGTAACCTGAATTGCATTGTAACCGTCAGTTTCTGCAGTTTTGACCTGAGTAACGCGGTTATTTTCAATTTCGATAACAGTTACGGGAATAGAAACGCCATCTTCAGTGAAGATACGAGTCATACCTACTTTCTTACCGACTAAACCAATCATTGTTTCAACCTCTCAATCGTTCGACGACCTGATTAACCCAGGCTGATCTGCACGTCAACACCGGCAGCCAGATCCAGACGCATCAGAGCATCAACGGTCTTTTCGGTTGGCTCAACGATGTCAACCAGACGCTTGTGAGTGCGAATTTCGTACTGATCACGCGCATCTTTATTAACGTGCGGAGAAATCAGAACGGTAAAACGCTCTTTACGTGTCGGTAGCGGGATAGGACCACGAACTTGCGCACCAGTGCGCTTAGCAGTCTCTACGATTTCCGCAGTTGATTGATCGATTAAACGATGATCAAAAGCTTTAAGGCGGATACGGATTCTTTGGTTCTGCATGAGACCAGAGCTCCAACTATTTTATAAACGTAAATGACTACTCCTCACACCCATTTCGATTGATGGGGGAGTGTAATCGTTCTTGATGTAACTCCCATATCGGAAGTATTGTCTAAATGAGCAACAAATCGTTAACTCAATACTGAGCTTTCAGTCCTAAAGTCTAGGGCCTACTCATCAGTAAGCCCGCGTATTATACGTATTTTATTATGAAACGCAAGTAATCGGAGAAAATATGTGCGAATTTTCTGATGGTCATCCGTAGATAGAAAAAAGGCTCATCTCTGAGCCTTTTTCCATTTATATGAATATCTGAATATCTGAATATCTGAATATCTGATGACAATTATTCTTCAGTGACTTGAGCTTGGAGATAATTTTGTATACCTAAACGTTTTATTAGTTCCACTTGTGTTTCAATCCAATCTATATGATTTTCTTCATCAGCAAGTATATCTATCATTAAATCACGACTAACATAATCATGAATAGAATCGGCATAGCTAATGGCCTCTTTTAAATTTTTAGCGCCATCAAGTTCAAGTTTTAAATCTGAAGCAAGCATCTCTTCCACATCTTCACCAATATTTAACTTTCCTAGATCTTGAAGATTTGGAATACCTTCAAGAAAAAGGATTCGCTCAATGTATTTATCTGCATGTTTCATTTCATCGATGGATTCGTGATATTCCATCTCATTCAATTTAGTTAGACCCCAATTTTTAAACATACGAGCGTGTAAAAAGTATTGGTTGATTGCAACTAGCTCATTGCCCAATAATTTATTTAAATGGGCTATCATTTTTTTATCGCCTTTCATTTTTATTCTCCATCGCTTCCAGTTCTTTAAGTGTAGTACTGAAATCGATGATTTGAATATTATTTACACAGCAACCGTAGTAAATGCAATTTGATTTAGTTGAAACAGATAATCGGATAGCTCTATGCTACGTGTTCAACACAGAGTTCATTGAGGTGGGTTAATTCTTCTTGTAGAATTTCACAAGTTTGTCGAAGACATTTTCCACATTCTCGACCAACAGGTAAAATTTGGCGCAAACCTTTTAGAGAGGTGACTTGATTTTTTCTCACCGTATTTCTAATTTGTTTATCAGTGATCGCTTCACAAAGGCATACATACATGATCATTTACCTGCATAAATAACATACAGCAAGTTTAAATGAAAATGATTGGCATTTCAATTAGCATTATTAATAAGACTTCTATTCTAAAAAATATAAGTAAAAATAAAAATCAAATACTCAAAAAC
>NZ_JAMPNQ010000025.1:0-35651 GCF_028479445.1 Providencia sp. PROV210 | reverse complement strand
CTCTAAAGTGATCCGTGACTTAGATGCCTTTAAAGCGGAAAGCGACATTATTCTGACTAACCGCATGGTACCAGAGTTGGAAGATGTAGTGGATAAAGTGTATACCCGCGACCTGTTTGGTAATGATTGATATGGTAGTTACAGAAAATGACAAATTGGTATCTATTATAATGCCATGTTATAACTCTGAAAAATTTATTGTTGAGTCGATTAACTCTGTATTAAGTCAAAGTTATAAATTTTTTGAATTAATTATAATAAATGATTCATCTACTGATAATTCTGTTAGTTTAATATCCTCTTATAATGACTCAAGAATAGTATTAATAAATTCAGATAAAAATGAAGGGGTTGCATCTGCAAGAAATAAAGGTATATCTATTGCAAAAGGTGATTATATTGCTTTTCTTGATAGCGATGATATATGGATGCCAAACAAACTAGAAAAACAAATTGAATTACTAAATAAAAATTGGGATGTAATATGTTCCAATTACTCTACTTTTAATATAAATGGATTAATTAATACAAGGCATTCACCTAAAATAATAAAATATAGAGATATGTTACACTCTTGTTTTATTGGCAACTTGACTGGAATATATCATGCAAAAAAAATCGGAAAGTTTTACCAAAAAAATATAGGCTCAGAAGATTATTTAATGTGGTTATCTATACTAAAAAAAACTCAAAAAGCTTACTGTATACAAGAATCTTTAGCCAAATATCGTGTCCAAGAAACCTCCTTATCTAGTAATAAGATAAAATCAATACAATGGCAATGGAATATATACAGGAATGAACTTAAACTAAATCTCATGCAGAGTTTATATTATCTTTTTTGTTATATTTTTCACGCATTAAAAAAAAGAATTTAATATCAAAAAATAGACAAGGCAAAATAATGAACAACCCCAGCGTTCTAGTCACCGGCGGTCTTGGCTATATTGGCAGCCATACTTGTGTACAAATGATCCAGCAAGGTATCCAACCGATTATTTTGGATAATCTGCATAATGCCAATCTTGAAGTACTTAACCGCATTGAAACTATCACGGGGACTAAACCTACGTTCTACCAAGGGGATGTTCGTGATAAAGCCATTTTGGATACTATTTTTGCCGAGCATCCGATTAGCTCAGTTATTCATTTTGCAGGTCTAAAAGCGGTTGGTGAGTCAGTTGAAAAACCAATTGAATATTATGATGTGAATGTGAATGGCACCTTAGTTTTAGTTCAAAGCATGCAGCAAGCGGGCGTGAAAAGTTTAATTTTTAGCTCCTCGGCGACAGTATATGGTGATCCAGAAGAAGTACCACTGACTGAAAATTCAAAAGTAGGTGGCACCACCAATCCTTACGGTACCAGTAAGTATATGGTAGAGCGGATCTTAACAGACCTGCATATCGCAAAAAATGAATGGTCCATTACCTTATTACGCTACTTCAACCCTGTTGGTGCTCATCAATCTGGATTAATTGGCGAAGATCCGCAAGGTATCCCAAATAATTTAACACCTTATATTGCTCAAGTTGCAGTAGGTCGTCATAAAGAAGTTATGGTATTTGGAGATGACTATCCAACCCCTGATGGAACGGGTGTGCGTGATTATATCCATGTGATGGATTTAGCCGATGGCCATATTGCTGCACTAACCCATACAAGCCAAAAATCAGGATTACATATTTATAATCTTGGCACAGGCAAAGGCACCAGTGTTTTAGAAATGATCGCAGCCTTTGAAAAAGCCGCTAATAAGCCAATTTCATACAGAGTCGTTGCTAGGCGCCCAGGTGATATCGCGGAATGTTGGTCTAGCCCTACAAAAGCATTCAATGATTTAGGCTGGAAAGCACAATATTCAGTACAAGATATGGTCGATGATAGTTGGCGCTGGCAATCAAAGAATCCTAACGGCTATAAATAATTTACTATTTAAATATGAATTTTTAGGCGAGCCACCAGCTCGCCTTTTTTATATCCCCCAACTCCTCGCCCCACGCAATGGATGCATATTGACAAAATTGCGCGTAAACTCTGCATCATCTTTTTATTCCGAAAAATATCTAATTAACGCTATGCCACATATTGTTTTATTCGAACCAGAGATCCCACCAAATACTGGGAATATCATCCGCTTATGCGCTAATACGGGTTTTAGTTTGCACCTTATTCATCCACTTGGATTTACTTGGGATGATAAACGGCTACGCCGTGCTGGGCTGGATTACAGTGAATTTGCTGATATCAAACACCATCATGACTACTATGCTTTTTTAGAAAGTGAAGGTTTAAATCCGGATAATAATCAGTCAGAAAGCGGTGCTCGGGTGTTTGCATTAACCACCAAAGGCAAACCGAGCCATAGCAATGTCAGCTATCGCGAAGATGACTATTTGATGTTTGGTCCAGAAACTCGAGGCTTACCGCCTTATGTGCTCGACAATATGCCGATGGAGCAGAAAATTCGCATTCCAATGCTGGCAGAAAGCCGCAGTATGAATTTGTCGAACTCTGTTGCGGTGGTGGTTTTTGAGGCATGGCGCCAGTTGGGATATCCGGGCGCATTGCTGAAAGATTAGAAAATAATAAAGGAGCTAATTAAGCTCCTTTAATTTATCTTCTGAATGGTCAATCTCTATAGGGCTAGCTTGGATGAAAATATCTGAATGGCTATTATATTCATTGGGTTTTTCAAGTAAGGACGCTTCAGTTATACACTGATACTCTCTTGTGATTTATAGCAACATCACATTGCTGCAAAGACTCAATAATACATACTTTCTCTACCACTCTATCTCCTTACCTAAATCCCATCCCCATCTTCAAAACCATCAATGTTCCCATTAAAGTTTTGATCCATTTCCAGAGATGGCTTATCGCTGGTTGGTTTACCCACAATGCGAGCTGGGACTCCAGCAACGGTTGTATGAGGTGGAACTGGATGTAATACCACGGAGCCAGCACCAATTTTTGCGCCACGGCCGATTTCGATATTGCCTAAAATCTTCGCACCTGCACCAATCATGACCCCTTCACGCACTTTAGGATGACGATCGCCGCAAGTTTTACCGGTACCGCCGAGAGTAACCGACTGTAAAATCGAAACATCATTCTCAACAATCGCCGTTTCACCAATCACAATACCCGTTGCATGGTCGAGCATAATGCCACAACCAATTTGGGCTGCGGGATGAATATCAACACCAAAAGAAACCGAAATTTGATTTTGCAGGTATACAGCTAACGCCTTACGCCCTTCGCCCCATAGCCAATGACCGATCCGATAAGCTTGTAAGGCATGAAAACCTTTTAAATACAGCAGTGGAGTGGAATATTTATCAACGGCGGGGTCACGCAGGCGAACAGCGGAAAGATCCATCGCAGCGGAGAAAATCATCTGCTCATCATTGCGATAAGCTTCCTCAACAATTTCACGCACTTCCATGGCAGGCATAATCGGTGAACTGAGTTTATTGGCTAACATATAGCTGAGAGCGCTGCCGAGGTTTTCATGTTTCAGCAGTGTCGCATTAAAAAAACTGGCAAGTAACGGTTCGCAGTCAGCAAGCGCTTTGGCTTCTTCCTTTATATATCCCCAAATTCTATCCAGTTCTTCACGCGACATAATGGCTCTCTTCTATTTTTTATTTAGCTCGATAACTTAGGCATATCCGCAATTTCATCTTTTGTTGCACGCCCAAGCAGTGCTTGTGCGGCCTCTAACACATCTTTATGGCAATAAAGAATTTGATAAATTTGCTCAGTAATTGGCATCTCAACACCTGCACGCTCTGCTAGCGCTTTCACTTCTTTGGTATTGCGATAACCTTCAACCACTTGCCCGATGTCTTTTTCCGCATCTTCAACACTGACGCCATTACCGAGCATCATGCCGAATCGACGGTTACGAGATTGGTTATCTGTGCAGGTTAACACTAAATCCCCAAGACCAGCCATACCCATAAATGTGGAAGGGTCTGCCCCGAGTGATACCCCTAGGCGGCTCATTTCAGCCAGCCCGCGGGTGATTAATGCTGTACGTGCATTCGCACCAAACCCCATGCCATCGGAGATACCCGCGCCAATCGCAATCACGTTTTTCACGGCACCACCAAGCTGAACACCAATCATGTCTGGGTTTTTATACACACGGAAACTTTTACCACAATGGAATAGCTTCTGTAAGTCATCACCAAATTGGCTATCAGATGCCGCCACAGAAATGGCGGTAGGCAAGCCTGCGGCTAGCTCTTTCGCAAATGTCGGTCCCGACAGTACCGCCAGAGGAATTTCGTTACCTAATACCTCACGCGCTACATCTTGCAACAAGCGCCCCGTATCTCTTTCCAAGCCTTTGGTTGCCCAAATAATACGGGAACCCGCCTGTAGATAAGGTTGGATTTGCTTGAGTACATCACCAAATACATGGCTCGGTACGACTATCAAGATATTCAGACTCGCTTCAACGGCTTTTTTTAAGTCCGTCTCGAGAAATAAACTATCAGGGAAAGAAACGCCAGGCAAAAATGCCTGATTGCTACGTTCTTGGTTTAATTTCTGGATATGTGCAGGATCATGCCCCCACAACACCACCTCATGGCCATTACGCGCTAAAGTAATGGCTAAAGCGGTGCCGTACGAGCCGGCACCGATAACTGTCATTGAAGCAGTTTTCATTAAGAGACCTTATTGAACTTCAGGGGTCTGCTCTTGTTCACCTTGTTGCTGCTGTAAATAGTTCATGAACAGCGCATCAAAGTTAACTGGAGCTAAGTTCAATTGTGGGAAAGTACCACGACCCACCATGTTAGTAATGGCTTCACGCGCATATGGGAACAGGATGTTCGGGCAGTATGCACCTAAACAATGCGCCATTTGAGTCCCTTCGATGCCTTCAATTGAGAACACACCCGCTTGCTGAACTTCACACAGGAATGCAGTTTCTTCACCAAGAGTCGCGGTAGTGGTTACACGCAGAACAACTTCATAAACCCCTTCACCTAATTGAGTTGAAGAAGTATCTAAATCCAGTTTGATCTCTGGTTGCCACTCTTTCTGAAAGATTTGTGGTGCATTAGGTGCTTCAAATGAAACGTCTTTTGCATAAATGCGTTGAATTTGAAATACCATTTCTGAGTTGTTTTGTTCTGACATAATAATTACCTTACTTCCATATTAGAGTTTCGAGATATATTCAATTGCCGACATATATTCAGTGACTGATGTAATGCCGAATAATTACTTCTTACCGCGAGCCAGTGGTAGGTTTTCACCTGCCCAACCAGCGATCCCTTCTTTCAGGACAAAGACTTTTTCAAAACCGTGTTGTGCAAGATGTTCAGCTGGTTTCCCAGATTCCATTCCACTTGCAGAAACGACAATAACAGGTTTCTGTTTATGTTTTTCCAGCTCACCTAAATTATTATCTTTAATTTCAGATGGTGTTAAGTTAATTGAATCAATGATGTGCCCTTTACGGAATTCTTCTCGTGAACGTAGGTCCACAACTACCGCGTCTTCTTTATTAATCATCGTAATCGCTTGAGAACGCACAATGACTTTAGTTTTAGACAATAGGCCTCTGAAGGTCATAACGATTACAGCAACAAATAACACTACCCAGGTCAGACTAACAAAGGTGTTACGACTGACAAATTGCATGATTTCTTGGATCATGGGGGGCAATTACTCCCGTTAGTTAAAAACGAATATCAAAGGGTTCAGAGTATACCTTTGTGTTGAGCTAATTACAGCCAATTAGCGCAAACTAGAATGTCTTTTTTGCGAAAAGACTCGCAGAGTTAACACCTTTTTACTGAAAAAAGGATTCTTTTCTCGAAGCTGTACGCAAACATTTTATCATAAACACGCTCAGACAAAGCTTTGACGGTAAATTAATTACTGGCGAAATCAGAAAAAGCACATCAAAACTAGCTATACGCCAAAAATCAGTAATAATACCCCCTGAAATTTAACTTAGTTGCATACGGTATAATAGTAACTCTCTTAATTTTTAAGGCTTTTAGTACTATTTTTAAGAGAGTACTGGAAAGCATGACTAGCAGATGAAATAATCAGTTATTGTATTTAATTGAGGTGATCTATCACAATGGCCCATACATCCAATCGAATAAAAACTCTTTTTGTTCGTCAGGCTATGATTCCCGCCCTGCTTGGTTTGGGATTATTTGCTTTTGTGCCCTACCCAACGGCACAAGCAAATCAGATCACTGAAAATAAAGGTCAGTTAAACGACCTTCTAAAAAGTATTGCTGAAAAAGAGAAAAGTGTTAGAGAACAACAAGCCCAAAAAAATAATCTTCTCGAACAACTCAAGCAGCAAGAACAAAGTATTTCAACGGCTAGCCGTGGGTTACACCAAACTCAAAATCAATTAAAACAACTAGAAAAAGAGATTTCATCCCTATCTGGCAATATCAGCCAATTACAAAAGAAAAAAATTGAGCAAGAAAAATTACTCGCTGAACAACTTGATGCCGCTTTTCGCCTTGGAAAACATCAAGGTTTATCACTACTCTTAAAGGGTGAAGAAGGTCAGCGTGAAGAGCGAATTCTTGCGTATTACGGTTATCTGAACCAAGCCCGTGAAAAAACGATTATTGGTCTGGAAGAAACCACCCAAGAGTTACACCAACAAAAACAGTTAGAGCAACAAAAACAAGCTGAACAAAAAGCGGCGCTTGCACGACTGCAACAAGAAAAACAAAAACTGGATAATGCCAAAGCTTCTCGACAAAAAACACTCACCGCGTTAGACAGTGCGCTAAAAGAAGATCAAAAAAATCTGGCTGTACTGAGACAAAACGAATCAAGATTACGCGATAAAATTGCCAGAGCTGAACGTGAAGCAAAAGCTAGAGCGGAACGAGAAGCTCGGGAAGCTGCTAAGATTCGTGCTCAAGTGGCGGAAAAAGAACGCCAAGCGAAACAAAAAGGTTCCACTTATAAGCCATCAGACAGTGAGCAATCATTGATGTCCAGAACTGGAGGTTTAGGTCGTCCAGCAGGGCAAGCAATCTGGCCAGTACGCGGTTCAACACTGCATAATTATGGGGATGTTATCTCCAGTGAGTTACGCTGGAAAGGCATGGTGATCGCGGCCAACGAAGGTACCCAAGTTAAAGCCATTGCTGACGGTCGAGTGTTACTTGCCGATTGGTTACAAGGCTATGGATTAGTGGTCGTCGTGGAACACGGTAAAGGGGATATGAGCCTTTACGGTTATAACCAGAGCGCATTAGTGAACGTCGGGCAAGAAGTCCGAGCAGGGCAGCCGATTGCTTTAGTGGGTAGCAGTGGCGGACAAGAGCGCCCATCCCTCTACTTTGAAATTCGCAGGCAAGGTAAAACTGTTAACCCTCGACCTTGGTTAGGCAAATAGCTGAACCAAGGCACCAAAATGTTAGGAAAATAATTATGTTGAAGTGCTCGCCAATAAAATTTTTGACTAGTTTACTGCTGATAGTCATTTGCTCGCAGGCGAGTGCAGCAAAGCTGGCGATTGTGATTGATGACTTTGGTTACCGCGCAAAAGAAGATAACCAAATACTCGCCATGCCAGCAGCTATCAGCATTGCCATTCTTCCTAACTCGCCCCATGGCATAGAGGTTGCAACACAAGCCTATCAGCAAGGGCGGGATATTTTAATCCATATGCCAATGAAACCCTTGAGTAAACAACCTCTCGAAAAAGACACACTCACTCCCTCCATGAGTGCAGAAGACGTTGACCGAATCATTAAAAATGCGATCAGCCGCGTCCCCCACGCCAAAGGCATGAATAATCATATGGGAAGTGAGATGACCTCCAGCCTATCGGGTATGCGCAATGTGATGCGCTCGTTGTCTCAATCTAATTTATTTTTCTTGGATAGTGTGACCATCGGTAATACACAAGCACAAAATGCCGCTAAAGAATTTGGAGTACCGTCCACAAAACGCAATATCTTCATTGATAACCACCAATCTGAAGAAGAAACTCGCGCTCAGCTTAATAAAGCGATTTCCTATGCTCGCAAGCATGGAAGTGCCGTTGCTATTGGCCACCCGCACCCATCCACGGTGCGAGCATTACAAAAATTTATTCCGCTTATCCCTGCGGATGTTGAGTTAGTGCCTGTCAGTACTTTAGTCAATAACCAACCAACAACCACTGAGCCACGTAAACCTCTAAGAATGCAACCAGAAGGGATGAAACCCGCTAAGCCGGAATCCCAAACGCCTGTTCAATTAGACACTAAGCCTGTTGAACCTATCAAGCCAACTGAGCCAGCGATCAGCGAACCAACGGCTCCTGAATCGGGAATGAACCAGCCAGAGCAGCCAGTTGAAATAGGCGTTTGTGATATTGAAGTCCCTCAAACTCGCTTACAAGGAATTGAGTTTTTGATGTCAGTCGTCGAGGCCATTTACCAAGACAAGACTCTGCAACCCTTGCTCTCTGAGAAAAAATCATCTTAGAAGCAACTAAAATACCCAATAAAAAGGGTTCATCAACCCTATGGCCATGAACCCTATTATACGTAACTGTTTGTTTATTAATCCCAGTTCAGAATCACTTTTCCTGATTGACCGGAACGCATCACATCAAAACCTTTTTGGAAATCATCGATAGAAAACTGATGGGTGATAATCGGCGATAAATCGAGTCCAGACTGTATTAACGTTGCCATTTTGTACCAAGTTTCAAACATTTCTCGTCCATAAATACCCTTGATAAACAAACCTTTGAAAATAACTTGGCTCCAATCTGTTGCCATCGATGACGGTGGGATACCCAATAGCGCAATTCTTCCACCGTGGTTCATGGTATCCAACATGGTTTGGAATGCCGGTGGAGCGCCGGAAACTTCTAAAGCAACATCAAAACCTTCTTTCATTCCCAGCTCTTTCATCACATCTTTCAGATTTTCACGGCTCACATTTACCGCTCGAGTCACGCCCATTTTTTTCGCTAACTCAAGGCGATAATCATTTACATCGGTGATGACCACATGGCGCGCGCCAACATGGCGACAAACGGCTGCCGCCATGATCCCAATCGGTCCCGCCCCCGAAACCAACACGTCCTCGCCCACTAAATCAAAAGAGAGCGCGGTATGAACCGCATTACCAAAGGGATCAAAAATAGCCGCGATTTCATCAGGAATATTGTCGGGAATTTTGAACGCATTAAATGCAGGGATCACGAGATACTCAGCAAAACACCCGGGACGATTGACTCCTACTCCGATGGTATTTCGGCACAAATGGGTTCGACCGCCGCGGCAATTTCGACAATGACCGCAAGTGATATGCCCTTCGCCAGAGACTCTATCACCAATTTTGAAACCCTTAACTTCCTGCCCAATTTCAACAATTTCCCCTATATATTCATGACCTACCACCATAGGAACTGGGATAGTTTTCTGCGACCATTCATCCCAGTTGTAGATATGAACATCCGTACCACAAATAGCGGTTTTACGGATTTTGATCATCACATCATTGTGCCCCAATTCCGGTTTCGGAACGTCTGTCATCCATATACCTGGTTCTGCTTTTAATTTGGACAGTGCTTTCATAGGCGACCTTTTATTTAGTGGCTAGATTAATTGAAGCTTTTTGCCAATACGGGTGAATGCATCAACAGCGCGTAAAATATCCTCTTCACTGTGAGCCGCAGACATTTGCGTGCGAATTCGCGCCTGCCCTTGCGGAACAACCGGATAGAAAAATCCGGTGACATAAATACCTTCTTTCAATAATTCAGAAGCAAATTGTTGTGCTACCTTAGCATCCCCTAACATCACAGGGATGATGGCATGGTCTGCTCCTGCGAGGGTAAACCCTGCCGCAGACATTTTTTCTCTAAATAGCACCGCGTTACGCCATAATTTTTCTCGGCGCGCTTTTCCTTCGGTCATCATATCGATAACTTTGATAGACGCCGCCACAATCGCGGGAGCAAGGGAATTAGAGAATAAATAAGGGCGAGAACGTTGGCGTAACCATTCGACAACCTCTTTTTTCGCTGCGGTATACCCACCCGATGCACCACCGAGCGCCTTTCCAAGCGTGCCTGTAATGATGTCGACGCGTCCCATCACGTTGCAATATTCATGGCTGCCACGGCCATTTTCACCGACAAAACCCACTGCGTGGGAATCATCCACCATCACTAAAGCCTGATACTCATCCGCTAAATCACACACGGTTTTCAAATCAGCAATCACACCGTCCATTGAAAAAACACCATCGGTCGCAATCATAATATGCCGAGCGCCTGCGGATTTTGCTTCTTCAAGCCGCTGTTTTAGCTCTACCATATTATTGTTGCTATAGCGGTAACGCTGAGCCTTACACAAACGTACCCCGTCAATAATTGAGGCGTGATTTAAGGCATCGGAAATAATGGCATCTTCCGGCCCCAGTAGCGTTTCAAATAAACCACCGTTAGCATCAAAACAGGAGGAATAGAGGATCGCGTCTTCCATTCCTAGAAAATCAGCCAATTTCTTTTCGAGTACTTTGTGACTGTCTTGGGTTCCACAAATAAAACGCACCGACGCCATCCCAAAACCGTGGCTATCCATTCCCTGCTTGGCGGCTTCAATCAGTGCCGGATGATTCGCTAGCCCTAAATAGTTATTGGCGCAGAAATTAATAACTCGCTGACCGCCTTGAATTTCAATATCCGCATCTTGTGAAGTCGTGATTATTCGTTCATTTTTAAACAAGCCATCAGCCTCTATTTGCACCAATTGTTGTTTTATCTGCTGGTAAAATTGATCTGACATGATTTGTTCCTGTATAGAATTCGTTTTCAGAGTTTAATAATAGTCTCTAGAACTAGCGACATCTGCCGGGTAAATAAGTTAAGTTTGTAGGCAAGATCACGATAATTACCTCAGTAGAGGTAGGATGACTAGGACAATTATCTAGTGGATATACTGTTGTCTACACCAAGAGGTGTTATTATAGGCGCCAATGTTTTATCCCATTTATTCTTAACCCACTTGAGGTATTCCCGATGATCGTAGTCACTGGCGGAGCTGGTTTTATTGGCAGCAATATTGTTAAAGCCCTAAATGATATGGGTCGCACTGATATTTTAGTGGTGGATAACCTGAAAGATGGTACTAAATTTGCCAACCTCGTCGACCTTGATATTGCTGACTATATCGATAAAGAAGACTTTATCGTTAGCGTAATTGCCGGTGATGATTTTGGCGATATCGATGCTGTTTTCCATGAAGGCGCTTGCTCATCCACTACCGAGTGGGATGGCAAATATATGATGGAAAATAACTATCAGTTCTCTAAGGAATTGCTCCATTACTGTCTTGAGCGCGAAATTCCATTCTTGTATGCCTCTTCTGCCGCCACTTACGGTGGGCGCAGTGATAACTTTATCGAAGAGCGCGAGTTTGAAAAACCGCTGAATGTTTATGGCTATTCAAAGTTCCAATTCGACCAGTATGTACGCAGCATCCTGCCAGAAGCACAATCTCAAGTCTGTGGCTTCCGTTATTTCAACGTTTACGGACCAAATGAGAATCATAAAGGCAGCATGGCGAGCGTTGCTTATCACCTGAATAAACAAATTAATGAAGGCCAAAGCCCAAAATTATTTGAAGGTAGCGAGACTTTCCGTCGTGACTTTATCTATGTGGGGGATGTTGCCGCAGTCAATTTATGGTTCTGGGAACACAATGTTTCTGGGATTTTTAACTGCGGAACCGGTCGCGCGGAATCGTTCCAAGCCGTTGCCGATGCCGTCACCGCATTCCATAAAGATAAAAATGTGGCTATCGAATACATTGAATTCCCTGAAAAATTGAAAGGTCGTTACCAAAGTTTCACCCAAGCGGATCTAACAAAATTACGCGCTGCTGGCTATACCGCACCGTTTAAAACCGTCGCTGAAGGTGTAACCGAGTATATGCAATGGCTGAATAAAGACGCGTAATCGTCATTTGTGAAAATATTGGTTATGAAAATATTAGTGATTGGCCCTTCATGGGTAGGGGATATGATGATGTCACAGAGCCTGTATCGTACGATTAAGGCTCAGCATCCTCATGCTCAAATTGATGTGATGGCGCCCGATTGGTGCCGTCCTTTATTAGCAAAGATGCCAGAAGTATCCCAAGCGATTTCAATGCCACTAGGTCATGGGAAGCTGGCTATTTGCGAACGTCGCCAACTAGGTATCGATTTGCGGAAAAGTGGCTACGACCAAGCAATTGTATTGCCTAATTCAATGAAGTCTGCGTTGATTCCTTTCTTTGCCAATATTGGTAAACGAACCGGATGGCGCGGGGAAATGCGTTATGGGCTACTCAATGATTTACGCCCATTAGATAAACAAGCATTTCCACTGATGGTGCAGCGCTATGTTGCACTGGCATACGATAAGCACACCATTAAATCTGCCAAAGATATCCCCGAACCTATTCTATGGCCTAAATTAGTCACTGATAAACAACAAGTTAACGATACTGTTAGTCAATTTAATATTGATCTTTATCGCCCAATTATTGGCTTTTGCCCCGGCGCGGAATTCGGTCCCGCAAAACGTTGGCCGCACTATCACTATGCCGCATTAGCCCAACGCTTAATCAGTGAGAAAGGCTATCAAGTTTTACTCTTTGGATCTCAAAAAGATCATGAAGCGGGCGAGGAAATTCGTCAAAGTTTAACGGATGAAGCCAGACAATATTGCCTAAATTTTGCGGGTAAAACCTCGCTAGAACAAGCGGTTAATCTTATTGACTCCTGCCAAGCAATTGTCAGTAATGACTCAGGGCTAATGCACGTTGCCGCAGCACTAGATAAGCCCCTCGTCGCATTATATGGGCCTAGTAGCCCAGATTTTACGCCACCATTATCCGATAAGGCCGAAGTGATTCGACTGATTACTGGCTACCATAAAGTACGTAAAGGTGATGGCGAAAGTGGCTATCATCAAAGTTTGATTGATATTCAGCCTCAGAGGGTGCTCGATGCCCTAACCCGTTTGAACATAGGTATTGAATAATGCGCGTGTTATTAGTAAAAACATCATCGATGGGAGATGTTTTGCATTCTCTACCTGCCTTAACCGATGCTCAGATGGCAATACCCAATATTCAATTTGATTGGGTGGTTGAAGAGGGATTTGCACAAATTCCAACTTGGCATAGTGCCGTCAATAACGTTATTCCCGTCGCCATTCGTCGCTGGCGAAAAAATTGGTTTTCAGCCCCGATCCGTGCCGAACGTGCTGAGTTTCGTCGCCAACTACAAGCTACCCACTATGATGCTGTCATTGATGCTCAAGGGTTACTTAAAAGCGCACTGTTAGTGACTCGATTAGCCTATGGTCCAAAACATGGCTATGATCGCCATAGTATTCGCGAACCTGTTGCGAGTTTTTTCTACGATCATTGTTATTCCATTAGTAAGCAGCAACATGCGGTAGAACGTATCCGTCAGCTATTTGCTAAAAGTTTGGGATACGATTGCCCTGAAACACAAGGAAACTACGCTATTGCTCAGCATTTTTCGCAATCAGCTAGCAACCAAGCTGCCCCTTATGTGGTATTTCTGCATTCAACAACCCGTGATGATAAACACTGGTCTGAAGCTCATTGGCGTGAGTTACTTACGTTGATGGCAGAAACTGGTATTCGCGTAAAATTACCATGGGGTGCGGAGCATGAGCATCAACGCGCACAGCGATTAGCTGAAGGATTTGATTTTGTGGAGGTTTTACCTAAACTTTCATTAGCAGATGTTGCTCAACAAATCGCCGCTGCAAAAGCCGTGGTTTCTGTGGATACCGGATTAAGCCATTTAACCGCTGCACTAGATAAGCCTAATTTCACGCTGTTTGGCCCTACAGATCCGGGTTTAATTGGCGGCTATGGACAAGGTCAGCATGTGATTAAATCTGCCAATAATGTAATGGATAACATTAGAGCTACTGAGGTATATCAACAATTAGCTCCTCTTCTGGCTCACTAGGCGATATTTAATACAATGAATCAATCAACAACGATCATCACTGCATATTTTGATATTGGTAGAGGAGAATGGAATAGCTCTCACGGATATTCAGATCGCTTAGAACGAACAACTGATACCTATTTCGATTACTTCAATAAGTTGGCAAAACTTGATAATAAAATGATTGTTTTTACCTCTTCTAATTTTAAAGAAAAAGTATTAGAGATTAGAAAAGGAAAACCAACCCACGTTATTACTATTGATATTCATAAAAAATTTAAATACATCACAAAAAAAATTGCATCCATACAAAATAGTGAACAATTTAAAAAATTAATAAAACCGGAACAGCAAAAGAATCCGGAATACTGGTCACCAGAGTATGTCCTAGTGACTAATCTTAAAGCCTATTTTGTCAATAAAGCGATTACTCTTGGTCTTGTCGATAATGAACGTATTGCATGGGTAGATTTCGGGTATATCCGTAAAGAAAAGACCCTTAATGGATTAACTGAATGGAATCATCCATTTGATAGAAAAAAAATTCATTTCTTTTCAATAAAAGAGGGTTTAGACCTGACAAATGAAGCAGAAGTCATGAAAAGGGTCATTGATAATGATACTTATGTTATCGGAGGCGTTATCGTCGGCACAAAAGAAAAGTGGGCTCGACTTTATCAGTTAGCAATTACTGTACAAAAAAATCTCTTGTTATCTAGTGTCATTGATGATGACCAGGGTATTTTTTTAATTTGTGCAAACAAGGAGCCCAATTTAGTTAAATTACACTATTTGGGTAATATGGAATGGTTTAACGTTTTTAAGTTATTTCATAAAGGCTCTAAAGTAAATAACCTGACCCGCCTTGCTATTTTATTGAAGCTCGTAAAATAAATAAGTGCCCATTCAAATCAATGGGCAACTCATATAACAAATTCAAATCACTTTTTACTGTAACTTCTCTGGTGCAATAAAGCCAAAGCACATGGTTTTTGGCTCAGCATCCGGCTCAGAACGATAAAACACATCTTCTTTCTCAATCGTGAATTGCGGCCAGTATTTACGTACTTTTGCAAAATCTTCATGGGCGCAGTCATCATATTTCCGACCTAATAAAATCGCACCATGCTGACGAATTTCTGCTTCAGTAATTTCACGGTTATACACATTTGGCGGCATATGATTTTCCAATGTCCATGGCTGGATCACATGAGGTCGGTCTTGCGCATAGATAATAAACCATTGATGCAAATTATCTTCACCGCCAACATATTTTACTGGTGTTCCGTAGCGTTGGTACCAGCGTTGTTCACCTTCAGAAATTAAGGTTTTCACACCAATAAATTTTTGCCCTGCGCCTCGAATATTACCGGCTTGAACAACCAAATAACCTAGCACAACCAAAACACCAAAAATGGCTAACCCTATTAATGGTTTTTTCAGTGATTTTTTCGGCATTACCGTAATAGAGCCAACAAATAATGGTGCACAAACCATCATAAAAGGCTGTAACCACTCGGTAATTCGTCCACCATCATGGAAAGAGAACCAACCATAAATAACCGCTAATGGAAATAGAATAATAAAGTTTGCCATACGGTTAGATAACGATTTTGGCCAACCAATTTTTCCACCACAGCAATACAGAATAATTGTAGCAATAATCAGCGGATAAAAGACGCTTAACGCCGCTTCTGTCGTATGCAAATTGAAACCAGGGTCAATCTGTGAACCCACCCACTTAAATGCAGAAAAATCACTCGCCATCAACCAGAAAAAGTTAGGCAAAACGAGAGCAAACCACAAGGCAATGGCAAGGTAAAAAACGGGATATCGATAGCTTTGACGTGCTTGTTTAACAAACAACGTTAGCAAGAAAACGGAGCCAACCAAGGCAAGCGTTGAATATTTCCCCATGGTTGCCAGCCCAGCAAACAGAGCAAAAGGCATCCACCATAATGGATTATCTTCCACCGCACGTAGATATAAATAGATCACCCATGGCCAGAGCGTAACAAGAATATAGTTATCATTGTAAGGAATGATATCGAAATTAATCACTCCGGATAAATTCATCATCAACATCGCAAACCATGCAAGATCGCGACGGTCCGTCAGTCGATAGGCTAATTTCCAAACACCCAATAAACCAAAAGCAATACCGACAAAATGGATAAAATACCAATAAAAGCTGTAGGAAATTCCAAGGTGTATCGCCGGCCACATTAATGTCCCGACAAACCATGGATTTTTAGGGGATCCCCACTCGCCATTCATTCCCCAATTGACAGCTTCGACAGTGTCGTAAGGAACCGTTGGGTCAAAAAAGAAGCTCGCAAGTATCCATGCAATGGCGTAGCCAATGATCCAAAGATACAAGTACTTATTTGAAATTGATTGGTTAGTTATTGGCATTCTATTTTGGCAAAATTTATTTAAAAAATTAAAGGGAATAGCCCATTACTCCAACCAATATAGGTAACAAATAACCATACATTCAGGGAATGGGCAAAGAATTGACTGTGGAGTCTACTACAGTTTATACAAAAAAAACAAAGATGAGAGAAATTGTCATTACTCATTACAGTAATATTCAAGTTCAATCATTTTTTGATGAGTAATTAATTAGATTATTGTTCTCGAGGAGGTAAATAAGGCTGTAGCAATTTTAATAAGCGCTGTAACGCGCCTTGATTTTCGTGCAGAACTTCAGCCGCATGCCGGCCATAGTATAAACGGTAATCTTCATCAGAAAGTAAGCTGGTCACTTCCTGAACCAGTGATTCGCAATCAGTGACCGTAATTAAACCATCTGCTTGAGTTAATTTTGCACAAATATCTTTAAAGTTAAATGTGTGCGGCCCCATTAAAACCGGTAATGCATGAGCGGCAGCTTCCAATGGATTATGCCCACCGGTTTCAACGAGGCTTCCGCCAACAAAGGCAATATCTGCAATTCCGTATAGCAGCATTAACTCGCCCATGGTATCGCCAATAACCACTTGGGTTTCGGCTGTGGGGATCGTACCACTACTACGGCGAATATAACTTAGCCCAGCTTTTTGAGTTAACTCTTCGGCTTTCGTAAAGCGTTCAGGATGGCGAGGTACTAAGATTAATAATAGGTTAGGAAATTTATTGAGCAATTGCCGATGGGCATCCAAAACAATGGATTCTTCACCTTCATGGGTGCTTGTCGCAATCCATACAGGTCGATGAGCAGCCCATTGCCGGCGTAATGTAATCGCTTTTACCGCAAGCTCTGGGGTAACTGAAATATCAAACTTCAAACTTCCTGTCACTTCCAACTGCTTACGTCTTAACCCTAATTGAACAAAACGCTCACCATCTTCTTGGTGCTGCGCAGCTACCATTGTGACGTTTTGCAGCATGCGTTTCACAAAATTACCGAGTTTTTGATAACCCGCCGCTGAGCGTTCTGACAAACGCGCATTCGCAATCACCAAGGGGATATTGCGTTTATGCAGTTGATTGATCATATTTGGCCATAACTCCGTTTCCATAATAATCACTAATTTAGGATCAACATGATTAAGGAAACGGCTCATTGAGCCTGGTAAGTCATAAGGTAGGTAAACATGATTAACATCATCACCAAAGGCTGACAAGACACGCTCGGAACCTGTTGGTGTCATCGTGGTGACAGTAATCGGTAGTGATGGATAGTGATGGCGCAATGCGCGAACTAGGGGTACGGCGGCAAGGGTTTCGCCGACAGAAACAGAATGCAATAAGATACCTTGTGGGACAACTTTACCCGCACAAAAGCCATAGCGCTCTCCCCACCGTTTACGATACGCAGGCGCTTTACGGCTACGCAGTAATAAGCGTATCCAGATTAATGGTTGGATAAGATAAAGAAGTACCTGATATAAACGCAATAACATTCGATCTGATTCACTTACCAAAATTGGCGCTATCTTACCATAAACCATTACTGAAAGTGTGTAGAATCTGTGCCTAAAATTAAACTTAAAATGGACTCATCCCTATCAATCTATGTTGCAAGGGCATCCAATTGCCGCTAATGTGGATTTAACCGTCGCTTATTCATCGTGCTGTTTTAGAATAAGTAATTACAAACAATGAGATAGCATCATCATGATACATAAAGCTATTTATCCCGGAACTTTTGACCCCATCACTTCTGGGCACGTTGATATTGTCACCCGTGCGGCGGCGATGTTTGACCATGTATTATTGGCGATTGCCAATAGCCAGCGTAAAAGCCCGATGTTCAATCTTGAAGAACGTGTAGAGTTAGCAAGACAGGTCACCTCTCACTTAGATAATGTCGAAGTCGTTGGTTTTTCTGAGTTGATGGCAAGCTTTGCCCAAAAACACGGAGCAAATATTTTGATTCGTGGCGTGCGTTCTGTCGCTGATTTCGAGTACGAATGGCAATTAGCTAATATGAATCGCCACTTTGTTCCGGATCTAGAAACCGTCTTTTTGCTCCCATCACAGAGCCTTTCTTTTGTATCGTCCTCTTTAATCAAAGACGTTGCGCTCCATGATGGTGACATTTCATCGTTTTTACCACCGATTGTGGCTGAAGCGATGCTAAAAAAGCTCAATAAAGCCTAAGTCTTATTTTTGGCATTGAGGGCAATAAAACGTTGTCCTCTGCCCTTGTTTGATGCTTTCAATTGGTGTACCGCACATCGAACAAGGCTCACCTTTCTTACCATAAACAAATAACTCTTGTGCAAAATATCCCGGTTTTCCATCTGATTGTAAAAAATCCTTCAAGGTCGTTCCGCCCTGCTCAATCGAACGTTGTAAAACCTTTTTGATCTGTTTCACTAACTCAGTGATGTCTGCCAAAGTCAGTTGGTTGACCATTTTTTCTGGCGAAATTTTTGATGCAAATAAGGCTTCGTTTGCATAAATATTTCCAACACCGACGACAACTTTGTTGTCCATTAACCAAGGTTTCACCGCCACTTTTCTTTTCTTTGCTAAATCAAATAGGTATTGAGGATTAAATTCATCAGAGAGAGGTTCTGGACCTAAATGCGCCAGTACAGAGCTGGTGTCGAGATCTTCACACCATAGCCATGCCCCAAAACGGCGAGGATCGGTATAACGTAGCACTTTGCCATCACCAAGAATCAAATCAACATGGTCATGTTTCTCTTCGGGTAACTCTTCCGTTAAAATTCGTACGCTACCAGACATTCCCAAGTGAACAATAATCCATCCCTTATTCAGCTCAATCAGCAGGTATTTTGCCCGTCGCTGCACGCTCAGCACTTTTTCATCGGCTAAGCTTTTAATTTGTTCACTTACTGGCCAACGTAGGCGGCCATTACGTACGATCGTATAAGCAATCGTGTTGCCGACCAAGTGAGGTTCGATGCCTCGGCGACTGGTTTCAACTTCGGGAAGTTCTGGCATGATAAGACTCTATATCTCTATGTATTATGAATACCATTTCTGGATAACACTTTGGAGCTCCGCTGTGACAATTTCCCACGTAAAGTTATTGTATGCATGCTCTCTCGCATTAGTGGCTATTTTCAAGCAATCAGGATGATTTAACGCACTTTGAATATCCTCCGCCATACTCTGCGGTGAAAGCGGCTCCCTAAAAATAAAACCCGTTTTATTATGTGTAATAAATTCAACCATAGCCCCACGCTGACTCGCAATAACCGGACGTCCGGAAGCCATAGCTTCAAGGGCAACCATGCAAAATGCTTCATCTGCTATTGAAGGTGTTGCAATAATATCAGCGATTGAATAATAGTGTCTGATCTTATCAGGATGGACACCACCAACAAATATACATTGCGCCCCTAAATACTCTGCAAAATTTTTTACTTCATTCTGATAATCTGCTAATTCACCTTTTTTAGCCGCGTTAGGATCACCGACAATCACTAATTTATAATCATTATTATCTTTAAAAAAGGTATTACATGCCTGCATTAACTCAAGAAGTCCTTTATCTCTAGCAATTCTTCCTGCAAATAAAATAACTTTATCTGATTTATCTAAATTAAAATCTTCACGTTTTACTTCTGGTGATTGAGCATATATATCACCATCAAAGCCATTTCTTACAACTTCAATATGTGCATTGGGTAAGCGTTCTCTGAACCAATTTTTCATAATGTGGCTAGGAACAATAAGCTTTATATCCGATGGAATACCGTTCGGTTCAAAAAAATTATGCATATGAAGGGCAACATTTTTATGCCCTTCTTTTTTTATTATTTTTTTAAATAACTTAATATTATTATGCACAAACATAATACTTTCGTTCGGATTCTGTGCAAAATCTCTTTTTAATTTTACAATTCTATCTGCATAAGAATATGGATCTAATCGGGTCCATTTTTTAAATAGCCGTGTGTATATTTTTCCAAATTTGATACGGTCTATTGCACAATTTTTGTTAACCACTGAATGTGCCGAATACCCGTCATTCTGTATACAAATAATGCGGCTCTCTATATCTAATCTCTTAGCTACGTTGTACATCCATGACTCTACAGCAGCTGCACTTTTAGGCGGTATAGAGAATATAGGCGTTACTGTAAATATTGCTTTTTTAATCATGATATTATCTTTTTTTAGCATTGAGTTTTTGAAGTAGATATTTAATACCAGAGATACAACCAGTAACAATAGCGCCTTGCTTCAATAAATGTTTATATTCTTTCTTTTTCTCTGCAAATTTAGTTGCTGGCTTTAAATCTTTTTTAGTCCAAGGGGATGAGGATAAAGCCTCATAAAATGGCTTTGCAGAAGAGTAATTAGCCCACGTATGCCACGGTTTTGTCACACCCGTATAATGGATTAAGGCCGTATCCGCTGTAATGATATTCTTATACTTTTGATGTGTGGAATCATTTAGCTCATTTTTGAGGGTATAAATAGTATTAAACCGCCCAGGTAATAATACGAGTTTCTCCCTTAAGATTAAATTCAAAACATCTTGGTCAGGGTACTTATATAACTCTTTTGCATTAGATTGAGAAAGAAGCTCAAAACATTTTTTTGTCACTTGGTTGTGATGCCACGCTTTAAGGTTCACAAACATCACCCCCGAATTAAAATAGGTTTCATTTAATTCTGGTACGTGTAATCTCTCTCCGCTCTTTGCCCTTACACCGATATCATCGGGTACTACACCAGCGATAACATTAGCGATAGTATCGGTTGATAGGTTTAGTGAGCTTTTGCAAATAACATCAGCATCTAAGTAAAGAGCATAATCATAATCATTCGATAAGTATTCAAATGCGATCAAGCGGAAATACATCGCTGATGACCAGACCTCTGATGCGGGTAAAGTTTTGAGTAATGAATTATCCAGCTCATAAACATTAAATTCGACAGAAAACTGTTCAGCAATTAAACGTAACTTATCTAAAAATTCAGGTTTAACAATATCTAAAAATAGATGAAACCTAAAAAATGTTGATGGATTATTTGATAATAATGAAACGGCAGAAACCCCTACACCAAACTGATAATTTTCATCAGAGCCATAAATTACGTTAAAGGCATCAGGTAAAGAGTTCATCTCGCGACCCAGTATCTGATACTTTCTCATAATTAAATTATTCATTATTTTTGATCCATACGTTTTGTAAAATCAGCATTAGTCATCGCAATCAAGAGCCCAAGAATCAGCCCTAATGGCTTTAAATCTACTTGCTCAAACATGCCTCTAACAAGGTAAAAGCTAATTAAACTGATGAATAACGCTAAATATGCAAAATAAATCATCTGGTTTTCTCTGTTTGTAAAAACGCTTTTACAGGAGGTATAACCAGCAGAGAAAACAAGTAGGGAAAAAGAAACTAAACCTAAAACTCCAGCACCAAACCAAACCAATAACCAAATATTATGGGGGCCTATTGATGTTCTAAATGTCCAACTAGGGTGCTGCTCAACAACACTGTTGTATTTTTCATGGAAAACTTTATCACCTGGACCATACCCAATCAGTGGATTTTCCATAATTAACTCAAATGCCGTTCCTTGTGTCCCATTAGTGTAACGATAAGAACTATCCGTTTGTTCTAACTTGAAAAAAAGCTTATTTGTGGCATCTGGATACGTCATCTTTAGCGAGACTAATCCAATCGCAACGATACCAAAAGAAACAGCCATGAGTTTCCAAGGTCGCTTAAAACATAAAAATAATACTCCTGAAGCTGCAACAGCAAGCCATGCACCTCTTGAAAGAGTACCTAGTAAAACAAATAAAAATACGATACATAAGGCATAAAAATATATTAATTTTGACTTTGGCAACATATACCAAAGAATAGGTATAATAGGGAAGAAAAAAGTCAGTGAATCAGAAACTGATCTAAAGTTATAGGTTGTAAATGGCATTATACCATTCTGGTAAGCTATGATATAACGAACTAATTCAATAGCTAAAAGTAAAACTAACGCTGAGACATAGCTAGTTATGATTAATTTTGAAATATTCTTTACGTTCTCTCTATAAAGAATAATGGGGAATAAAATAGCTAATGATAAAATACCATAATTCAATAAATTATTATTAACAAACTTTAAAGAATCCTTTGTTAGACTCGAATACGTTACAGATAAATAGAATGCTAAAGAAAGTAGCACTACAAAATAAAATTCTTTATTTTTCAATTTACTTAAGACTTTTTTCGTGTCAGAAAATATATAAAATAAAGCAGTTGCTATCATAATGTAAAAAAGAATGTGTTTATACCTAGTCACATTCTCAACAAAAAATAAAGTTATAAACAGAAAAATGAGGATTCTGTTATATTTAGATATAAAGCTTGCGTGTTTATCTAAAAAAGACATGATTTTCTCTACCATCTAAAATGTATTATTATTTTGTGATTTTCACTAAGAAATATTGAATTTGAGACTTAATTCCAAGCCAATATAACCCTTGTTTAAATAAATGCTTTGCGCTATATCTCAAATGATTACTACTTTTCGCTTTCAGTAAAGGAATATTTTTCCACGGCGATGCATTTTTAGCCTCTAAAAAAGGTTTCGCCGTTGGGTAATTAGCCCAATCATGCCATGGTTTAGTTGGACCGATATAATGAATAAGTATTGTTTTATTTGTGATCGGATTCTCTTTCTTTCCGTTTTGCAGTTCATAATTTAGACTATATTGCGTGTTATACTTTTGGTCTAAATAAATAACTTTTCCGGTTAATAGCATATTCAAAATATCTTGATCAAGATAAGAAATCTTCGACTTAACCTCATCTTGAGATAAAAGATCCATCGCCTTTAACGAAATATCATTTTTCTTCCAGCTTGCTAAATTTAAAACTAAAAAGCCCGCATTAAAATATCCCTTCTCAATACTTGGAATTCCTAATGCATTTGCTCTTTTTTTCCACCACTCACTATCCCTTTCAGGAACAACTGCGGCAATCTCATCATGTGAAAATTGAATGTCCAAGATCTCTTTTAACGAACCTTGGCACATGATATCAGCATCCATATAGATAATACGCTCAAGTTGATCAGAAAAGTAATCTGCAATAATAAATCTAAAATACGTCGCATAAGACCAATTTTTGGTACTGGGTAATGTTTTTAATTGTTCACAATCAACTAAATATATTTTTATCTTTGTTTTATATTGTAAAGCCAGCTGGTTAAATAGTTCCGCTTGCGCATCATCAAAAAAATCAGTAAAAATATGAAAAGAAAAAGGTATGTCTGGATTGTTTTTTAATAATGATGCAATTGAAATACCACAACCATATAAAAAATTACGATCGATACCATAAGACACATGTAAGCAGCCACTAGTTATTGCTTCAGTAGAAGATAAATCAATCTGCTTACTAATTGCACTTTCTTTATTAAAAAACATTATTTTCTCTCTTTTTATCAAATTACAGCGACTTTCTTACAGTTCGTTCTTTAATTTTTTCTGATCTTTTCTGAGCAATATCCAGTAATCTTTGCTCTTGCCTTAAAATATCCTTTAACGGCAATTCAAAGTAAATCTTCATAAACCGAAAAATATCGCGTTGGGTTAAACCAATTTCAGATGAAGAAAAGTATAGCCCAATCAAATCTTTGTTTCGCCAACGCATCGGTACCGATTTTCTTAATTGCGCGCGATGTAAATCAATCACTGAAATTTTTAAATCTTGCTGATCTTCTGTGAAAGGTAAATGCAGTAAAAAATGGCAAATATAACAGTCTCGGTGGTTAATGCCTGCACCGTGCATCTTGCGAACCATTTCAGCCACACGCTGAATAATCATCTGTTTGGTTTTAAATTTCGGAGGTTCTTTCGCCCAGTTTGCGCAAAAATCTTCTAAGCTCACCGTCGGCGTCAAATCTTCAGTAATGATAAAAGAGTGGCGACGTAAAGGATTGAAACCTTTCTGACCAAATGCTCGACCATTCATGGTGTCAACACCGACCTGAGTCAGTGTATGAATGGCATTCCATTCCCTATCCGCCCCTAAGACAGGTAAACGGAACGATATTAAATTTTTCAGTACTTCTTTTAGCGTTGTGCCATAGTGAATTTTAATAAAATAACTTTTGTCATCGAGCTGAAAACGTAGTGTCTTACGGGTTTCTAAGGCACGAAACACCTCACCCTGCAACTTATCAGTCTCAACAAATGGGTCTTTATCTTTCCATAGCTCATTAAAAGGAGCTTTTAACTCAACCATTCGAGCATCCTAAAATAATGTCTGCGGCTTTTTCCGGTAAACTATACAGATCTTCTGTATCAGCAAAGTATTTAGCATTGTTTGCCCATTGCTCACGTTGCTGAGTATTTTGCAAACTCTCTGATAGCACGTTATTCAATATTTCTTGGTCAAAGGGCTCTTGAATCACCATGCCACATTGGGCTTGGTTGATAAAAGGCGCATAGCCACAAACTTCAGTCACAATGATGGGTAAACCCGCAACAATTGCCTCAAGAAGCACGATACCGGCAGCCTCTTGATAAGCCGGGTGCATCAGTATATCTGCGGCCGCCATCAGCTCAGCAACATCATTACGTCCACTAAAAAATGATACTTGCGGCTCTATACCTAGTTGCTGCGCTAAGCGCTGATATTTAGCCGGTTTATCCTGTCCAACTACCATTAATCGTGTCTTGCTCCTGATCGATTCAGGTAGTGCCGCCATCGCCTTCAGTGTTCTATCCACGCCTTTGCGTTTAAAATCAGAGCCCACTTGGAGTAACAAAAATGCAGAGTCTGGGATTTGATTTTTCTCTCGATAGATACGTTTCGCGTCGGCTATCTGCTGATCATATTTTCTATCCAGAGCAATACCTGGCGGTAACATATGAAAACGTTCGGGCTCCGTTGAATAATGCGTTTTAAAATGGGCAATCTGATGAGGCGTTAACATCATTAATTGAGTCGATTTTCCCATTTGAAAAACAGCTTTTTCAAATGCCGCATAGTGCTTATAACGTGGGGTTAATTTATAGAAAAAGCCTTTTTCTTCCGCCACCTTTTGCGCATAGCAAACATCCGCGGCAAAATAGACATCTAATCCCGGCATTTTATTAAAACCAACAACGCGATCCGCAGGATGTTGCTTTAAGTGGTTTATAACCCACTCACAATATTGTGAATTACGCCCATGATTGGTATTAGAGGTGACCGGAACAATGATAATTTCAAAATGTTCCGGACGTTCGCCTTCCCATGACTGAGTATAAACTCGAATATGATGGCCACGAGCTTGGCAAGCTGTTGCAATGCGAAGAAAATCTCGCTGTAACCCACCAAATGGGAAATATTTATACAGACAGAATGCCAAAACCATAATTAATACCTTCCCATCATTGAGCGCATATTCATGGGTAACATCTGTTCAGTAGCTTTAATCACATCCGAAGCAGGGATCACAGAAAGATACTTTTTATTTCTGTCCAGATCATCACGCAGAGGCATGTTTTCATAATCTCCAGCCCAGAATTTCACCACGTTATCACTCCATGGACGCCAGAAAATATGGTTGGTTGCACCAAACAGACACACAATTGGAGTTTTGACTGCGGCAGCAATGTGCATCGGAGCCGAATCTACACCAATAAATAATGCGGCATGGGCAATTAGCGCACCTAATTCAGGGAATGAGGTTTTACCTGCTAATTCAGTAATAGGCCTTGTTTTACAGCCATCCGCAATGTGATTCACACAGTCTAAATCGTCTTTGCTTGGACCTGATGTTAGAACTACCTGATACCCACGAGATTGCAGTGCATCAATCACTGCCGAGAATTTTTCGTCATCCCAGCATTTAAAAATTTGGCGAGCTGTCGGTTGGATCACGACGTAGCTACTGTGAACACCAAGGTCCAATAGTTTTTGATCAATATTTTTCCAATCTTGTTCAGCATACGACATCGTCAGATCAGTATTTAACTCTTTAAGTTCTAAAGGTTTAAGAACCGATAAGTTATTTAATACCACATGCTCCCCTTGTGGAGGGGTGAGATGGGTAAAACTGTTACGCCAATATTGGGAATCTCGGTGTTCGAATTGATGGGAAATTTTCATTTCTGCGGGAATGGCTCTTACCAATAGAGAAACCATCCACTGGTCTGCGAGGTTAACGACCAAATCATACTTATTGCTACGCAATTTAAACAACAAGCTTAAGAAATTACAGGCTTTACTTAAACCACCACTTTTCTTTCCTTTCATGCCATATAAAGCATGAATATCGGTATTTTCAGACAAAATAGGAATGGTGTCCTGATAAAGTAAAACATCAATTTGGGCATCAGGATAATTTTGCTTCAATGAGCTGATAACAGGCGTTGTCAGTAACATGTCACCATGAAACCGCATCTTGATTACAAGAATTTTTTTAAACTGTTTTTTCACCAGGCGCTCTTAATCAGGTCTATATGTAAATTGATATGGATTTGACAATAAATAACGTTATTAATTCAATGAATACTGAATATGTTACTACGTTCAGAATAATGGTTATAGTTTTTAATCAATATCCCTTTTGGAACGCTATTTTTTCTGTGATTTTGGCAATTTTAGACATAAAAAAACCCAGCCTAAGCTGGGTTCTTCGTACGCAGAAAGCAAAACTACTTGATTTTTGCTTCTTTGTAGATCACATGCTTACGAACAACTGGATCGAATTTTTTCAGTTCCAGTTTTTCCGGCATTGTGCGCTTGTTCTTCGTAGTGGTATAGAAGTGACCTGTACCTTCAGAAGAAACCAGCTTGATTTTCTCGCGAATACCTTTAGCCATTTTTTAGCTCCTTAGTACTTCTCACCACGGGTACGCAGTTCAGCTAGAACAGCATCAATACCCTTTTTATCGATAACACGCATACCTTTAGCAGATACACGCAGTGTTACGAAACGTTTCTCAGACTCAACCCAGAAACGGTGAGAGTGCAGGTTTGGCAAAAAACGACGTTTGGTCGCGTTTAATGCGTGTGAACGGTTGTTACCGCTCATTGGACGCTTGCCGGTAACTTGGCAGACTCGTGACATGTCTATTCTCCAAAAATCTAATCAGCTCGAGCTTTTTTGTTCTGGGCTTGACTGCCTCGTCAGGCTTTGGAGCCCATCTCAGCAAACTTTTAAGTGATCAACAAAATATATTTATCTTAGCAAAAAAATTTACTGAGATAGGCTCTTCTCGTCAAACCCGAGATCCTTAAAGGTGGCGTAGTATACGCTTTCAATCGTTTTCACTCAAGCCCAACAGAGCAAAAGTTGTCATTTTTTAGCCAAAAAAATAATTTTATAGCCATCCGCGCTCCACAAACGAGACACAATGTTTGTGTCCGACGACAAAATGGTCAAGTAATTTAATCCCCATAATCGAGCATGCGCTATGAATACGTTCAGTCACTTGCTTATCTGCAATACTCGGTTCTGGGTTACCTGATGGGTGATTATGCGCCAAAATAATGCTGCTAGCATTCATTTTCATGGCAAACCGCAAAATTTCTCTCGGATGTACTTCAACTCGGTTCACCGTTCCTTTAAACATCTCTTCGTGGCAGATGATTTGATTCTGATTATTCAGAAATATCACCATAAAAACTTCTCTTTCTTGCCCTGCAAATAGCTCCATTAATCTATTTTTAAGCATTTCAGGGCTAGTCATGTTGTCTTCATAGAGAAATTGGGCTGAAAAACAGCGCCTTGCCAGCTCACTGGCCGCCTGTAACTGAGTAAACTTACAGTCTCCCATTCCTTTACACTTCGTGAGCTTTGCATGATCGGCTTGAATTAAGAGATACAATGAACCAAATTCCCTTAATAATCGTTCAGAGAACTGTAAAACAGGCTCTCCACGACTGCCTGTTCGTAGAAATATTGCCAGTAACTCAGCATCAGATAACGAAGCTGCACCATATGCCAACATTTTTTCCCGTGGTTGCAGCGCAATAAATTCATCCATAATTGTACCTTTCTCCCCATAGGCGCCCTTTTTAACCAAAGAAAAAAAGACCAACAACAACTTCAGTAATCCTTTGCGTAGCGCTTCGCAAAAATAGTATGGAGATGCAAAATCGAGTATCTCAACTACTCTATTGATATGGTAAGATGCCCTTCATGTTGACTAAACCGGATAAAGCCATGAATCAACAACTTTCAGATAACCCATTATCAGGTAAGAGAATTGTTCTCGGTATCAGTGGTGGGATCGCCGCGTATAAAATACCAGAGCTCACTCGCCGGTTACGTGATGAAGGGGCATCTGTACGTGTTGTAATGACCTCAGCCGCAAAAGCATTTATCACCCCATTAACCTTGCAAGCGGTTTCTGGGCACCCAGTTTCCGATGATTTATTAGATCCGGCGGCCGAGGCTGCAATGGGTCACATTGAATTGGCTAAATGGGCCGATATAATTATTCTCGCGCCGGCAACCGCTGATTTAATAGCTCGCTTGAGTTCAGGTATGGCAAATGATTTGCTCACAACGGTTTGTCTTGCATCCGCTGCACCCATTGCAGTTGTGCCCGCAATGAATCAACAAATGTATCGAGCCTCCGTCACACAAGAGAATTTAATCAGACTGCAACAACGCCAGTTTATGATTTGGGGACCTGATGAAGGTAGCCAAGCTTGCGGTGATATTGGTCCAGGTCGCATGATTGCCCCCTTAGAGATTGTACGCTTAGTAAGTAATTACTTTCGTGGATGTACAGACTTGCAAGGTATCTCAATGATGATTACCGCAGGCCCAACACGAGAAGATTTAGACCCTGTGCGTTTTATTAGTAATCATAGTTCTGGGAAAATGGGATTTGCTATCGCACAGGCAGCCAGGGCCCGTGGAGCCAAAGTGACCTTAATTGCGGGTCCAGTCAGTCTCGCAACACCTGAAGGTGTCGAACGCATTAATGTGACCAGTGCTCTCGATATGTATGAGCACGTCCATCAGTCCATTGCCCAGCAAGATATTTTTATTGGTTGTGCAGCTGTTGCAGATTATCGAGCAAAAACCGTTGCTGAGAATAAAATCAAAAAGCAAGGCGACGAAATTTCTATTACACTCGTGAAAAATCCAGATATCGTCGCGAGTGTCGGTCAATTAAAACAAAATCGACCTTATGTTGTTGGATTTGCGGCAGAAACTCAAAATGTAGAAGAGTATGCCCAACAAAAACGCCTACAAAAGCAATTAGATTTAATTTGTGCTAATGATGTTTCCCTCGCAGATAACGGTTTTAATAGTGATAACAATGCACTACACCTGTTTGATGCTGATGGCGATGTTCGTTTACCACATTGCAGTAAAATTGAATTAAGCCACCATTTACTTGACGAGATACTTCAACGTTATGAAAAAAATCGATCTAAAAATTCTTGATGCCCGTATTGGGACTGAGTTTCCACTGCCAACTTATGCAACGACTGGCTCCGCGGGTTTAGATTTACGTGCATGTATTGATGCACCTATCGATTTGGCGCCGGGTCAAACAGAATTAGTCCCGACGGGTTTAGCTATCCATATCGCTGATGAACAACTCGCCGCGGTGATCTTGCCTCGTTCAGGATTAGGCCACAAACACGGTGTAGTCTTAGGTAACCTAGTGGGTCTGATTGATTCAGATTACCAAGGTCCATTAATGGTATCTGTATGGAACCGTGGAGATAAAGTTTTCACTATTGAGCCAGGTGAACGTATGGCACAAATGGTCTTTGTCCCAGTCGTTCAAGCTGAATTTAATATTGTTGATAATTTTGATGCAACAGAGCGCGGAGAAGGCGGTTTCGGTCATTCTGGTCGCCAGTAAATTTAGCTCGGTAACCTTTAAGCACAATATAGGCGTTAAGAAAGCGCCTATATTAATGAATAAAGATAGTCATTACAGTGCCTACCTCTCACGTAAATTGTGCAGATTTGGTTATAATCTCTACATATTTTAAATCGCTTTTGTACTGAGTGTGACTTTACTCAGAGCGAAATTTTGGATAGTTTGTCTTGCTGTTTTAGCAGGGGTCTTATCAGACATGGCAGAGAATACAACAACACAAAAACGTAACAGACAAGATGAGATTTTGCAGTCTCTCGCGTTAATGTTAGAAAGTAGCGATGGCAGTCAACGAATTACCACGGCAAAACTTGCCGCTAAAGTTGGTGTCTCAGAAGCTGCGTTATATCGTCATTTTCCAAGCAAAATGAAGATGTTTGATAGCCTGATTGAGTTTATTGAAGATTCACTGGTTTCACGCATCAATCAAATTTTAGCGGACGAAAAAGATACCACCATTAGAATTAAGTTGATTTTAGCGTTGATTTTGGGCTTTTCAGAAAAAAACCCTGGCTTAACGCGTATAATGACAGGGCATGCGCTTATGTTTGAGCAGGACCGGCTGCAAGGGCGTATTAACCAACTATTTGAACGTATAGAATCACAGCTACGACAAGTCCTTAAAGAGAAAAAGATCCGTAATGGCCATGGTTTTGTTCACGATGAATCATTACTGGCTTCTCAGCTATTAGCCTTCTGTGAAGGTATGTTGTCGCGCTTTGTACGTTCAGAGTTTCGTTACCGACCTACCGTCGAATTCGAAGCTCGCTGGCCTTTAATTTTGGCTCAGTTACAATAAGCACTTATTTATACTACTCACCCCGCCCGTTATTGGGCGAGGGCTTTTTTTACATCATTAGATTCCGTACTGCTCACGATAGGCTTTCATTGCTGCAAGGTGCTCTTGCATATCCGCTTTATCCGCTAAGTAAGCAATTAAATCGCTCATTGTGATGATCGAATGGACTTTGCATCCATAGTCACGCTCAATTTCTTGAACCGCAGAAATTTCACCTTTCCCTTTTTCTTGGCGGTCTAAACATAGCAATACACCATTTAAAATCGCATTCTGCTGTTTAATAATTTCCATTGATTCACGGATCGCCGTCCCTGCAGTAATGACATCATCAACCACAACGACACGCCCCTGTAATGGGCTACCCACTAACGTGCCGCCTTCCCCATGGTCTTTTGCTTCTTTACGGTTAAAGCAATACGGCATATCGATATCATGATGCTCTGCTAACGCCACTGCGGTAGTTGTCGCAATCGGAATCCCTTTATAAGCAGGTCCAAAAATTACATCACATTCAATTGCGCTTTCTTGTAATGCCTGCGCATAGAAACGACCCACGAGAGCCAAGTCACGCCCTGTATTAAATAACCCCGCATTAAAAAAATAGGGGCTTTTACGACCTGATTTCAGCGTAAACTCACCAAATTTCAGTACCTGTTTTTTCATGGCAAGTTCAATAAAATCGCGCTGATAGGCTTTCATTGGTCATTCTCCTCACTAGTTGATATTCATCTATTTTTATTGGGTATTACTTCTGTGGTTTATCTAAAGCAGTAAACCGCAGACATAAAAAAGGCGACTTCTCAGCCGCCTATTTAATTATTAATCTATTTCAGCGCTTCTCGCTGAGCTTCGAAAATGGTGTCTAACCCCGTTTTCGCCAATGCAAGAAGTTCTAAAAGTTCTTCATGGCTAAATGGTTCACCTTCTGCGGTACCTTGTACTTCGATCATGCGGCCATCGTCCATCATGACGACGTTCATATCCGTTTCTGCAGCAGAATCTTCGACATACTCTAGGTCACACAATGCTTCTTGCTTAACGATACCAACAGAAACCGCTGCGACCATTGCCTTCAGTGGGCTTTTTGTGATTTTCCCCTGAGCGATCATATTATTCAGTGCATCTACCAGTGCAACACATGCCCCAGAAATAGATGCTGTACGCGTACCGCCATCGGCTTGGATAACATCGCAGTCTAATGTAATGGTATATTCACCGAGTTTTTTCAGGTCAACCGCTGCGCGTAATGAACGTGCAATCAGTCGTTGAATTTCCATAGTACGACCGGTTTGTTTCCCTTTCGCAGCTTCACGCTGATTACGAGAATTTGTCGCACGAGGTAACATGCCGTATTCCGCTGTTACCCAACCTTGGCCTTGTCCTTTGAGAAAACGAGGAACACCGTCCTCAACGGTCGCGGTACATAACACTTTAGTATCGCCAAACTCAATAAGAACAGAGCCTTCTGCGTGCTTTGTATAATTACGCGTGATCTTTATAGGGCGCATTTGGTCTGCTAATCTACCTGCTGGGCGCATGGTGTTATCTCCGTTATTCACTCAAATTGGCACGTATTATACGTTGTTAATCAGATAATGCCTATCCTGTCATCCGTCATAGCGCTATAATCCCATTAATTTACAAATAATAAGGTAGGAACGAATTATGATCCGTAGTATGACCGCTTTTGCTCGCCGTGATATCAAGGGTGAATGGGGGAATGCGGCTTGGGAGCTGCGTTCCGTAAACCAACGTTATTTAGAAACTTATATCCGTTTACCTGAGCAATTTCGCAGCTTAGAGCCCGTTATCCGTGAACGTCTACGTTCTCGTCTCACCCGCGGAAAGGTAGAGTGTAACTTACGCATAGAGTTAGATAGCGCGCAGCGTGGAGAACTGATCTTAAATGAAGGTCTGGCTCGTCAGCTCATCAGCGCGGCAAATTGGGTCAAAAACTACAGCCATGAAGGCGAAATTAATCCGCTAGAAATTTTGCGTTGGCCGGGTGTGATGTCTGCGGGCGAACAAGATCTCGATGCCATTAGTGAACAGCTGATGGCCGGCTTAGATGAAACAATTGATGCCTTTATTCAAAGCCGTGAAGCCGAAGGAGCTGCTCTACATAGCCTTATCGAGCAGCGTTTAGACGGTGTTCTTGTTGAAGTCGCTAAAGTGCGCCAACATATGCCAGAAATTTTACAGTGGCAGCGTGATCGCCTACAAAGCAAACTCGAAGAAGCTCAAATTCAGGTGGATAATAACCGTTTAGAGCAAGAGCTGATTATGTTGACCCAGCGTATTGATGTGGCAGAAGAGTTAGATAGACTTGAAGCTCACGTTAAAGAGACCCGTAATATTCTGAAGAAAAAAGAAGCCAGTGGTCGCCGCCTTGATTTTATGATGCAAGAATTTAACCGCGAGTCGAATACTCTCGCGTCGAAATCCATTAATAGTGAAGTCACTAACTCCGCCGTCGAGCTCAAAGTATTAATTGAGCAAATGCGCGAGCAAATTCAGAATATTGAATAAGTTTTCTATTTTTCAGAACAACTCCAAACCAGCTTATACCTTGTATTTGCTGGTTTTTTATTATCTATAGATTATTGAGTGGCTCTCAATAGAACATGATTAGGATAGACTTAAAAACAACCATTCAACGGTAAGATTTCACTCGGTGCGATAATCACACAGTCTCAGAGTGATGGATATCTAACCAACTGTTGGTTAACACTAATCTACCCTACAAATATAAAGTCTTTTAACGCTTAATAAAAAGGAGTTGTATATGGAACATCAGAGCCAACCTTTCGAAAAAATAAAAAAAGTGGATGAGTTAGGAGTTGAATATTGGTCTGCAAGAGAGCTTTCTAAACTCTTAGCATATTCAGAATATCGCCACTGACCATTTCGAGGACATCCTCGATATGGTTAATATTGGGTCAGGTGCTCAACGCAAACTTAAGGATGTCACACTATCCCGTTACGCTTGCTACCTTGTTGTTCAAAATGGCGACCCAAGCAAACCCGTTATTGCAGCAGGACAAATCTATTTTGCCATTCAAACAAGACGACAAGAATTAGCTGATGATGACGCATTCAAAAAAATTACGTGAAGATGAAAAACGTCTATTTCTTCATAACGAATTGAAAGAACATAATAAACAGTTAGTTGAAACCGCTCAACAAGCCGGCGTTGAGACAAATATTGATTTTGCGATATTCCAAAACCATGGATACAAAGGTTTATACGGTGGATTAGACCAAAAAGGCATCCATCAACATAAAGGCTTAAAAAAATCACAAAAAATTTTAGACCATATGGGGTCGACAGAACTCGCTGCTAACTTATTTAGATCCACACAAGCAGAAGAAAAACTCAGACGGGACAATGTACAAAGTAAAGCGCATGCAAATCAAACGCACTTTGATGTAGGAAGTAAGGTACGAGATACGATTAGTGAACTTGGTGGAACCATGCCAGAAGATTTGCCGTCACCAGAAAAAAGTATTAAGCAGTTAGAAACTGCAGAAAAGAAAAAACTGAATCAATAGCCTTAAATCATGACAGAAACGCTCCAGTTAAAAAACAACTGATAAAAAGAAGGCAATATGTCCACAGTAGAACAATTTGATCCGACTACCCAAACTTTAGTTTTACAGCAACTCCAACAAAACTCGCCCTTGATCCACTGCATGACTAATGATGTCGTGCAAACCTTTACCGCAAATGTCTTATTAGCATTGGGCTGCTCACCCGCGATGGTCATTGAAGCAGAAGAAGCGGAGCAATTTGCTGCCATTGCCAGCAGCTTACTGATTAATGTTGGCACCTTAACCACAGAACGACAAAATGCGATGTACTTAGCAGTGAAAAGTGCCAATGTGGCTCAAAAGCCGTGGGTACTCGACCCCGTCGCCGTCGGTGCATTAAAATTTAGAACTCAGTTTTGCCACAAATTACTCTTCTTACAACCCAGTGCAATTCGTGGAAATGCATCTGAAATCATGGCGCTCGTTGGTGCTAGCCAAGGGGGAAAAGGCGTAGATTCATTGAATTCGACGGATGATGCGCTCCCTGCTGCTAAGTTGTTAGCCAAACAGGTTAATACGATTGTTGCGATTAGTGGGGAAGTAGATTACATCACTGATGGGGAACGCGTTATCGCCGTACAGGGTGGAAACCCATTGATGACTCGAGTGGTAGGAACAGGCTGTGCGTTATCTGCGGTGGTTGCTGCATGTTGTGCGCTTCCCGGAGATAAGCTCACCAATGTCGCCAGTGCATGTGCCATCATGAAGCGAGCTGGTGAAGCTGCCTCTCAACGCTGCCGTGGAACGGGAAGCTTTATTCCAGAATTTCTAGATGCGTTATCTCGTCCCTAAAAAGCAAATTGCCCCAACTCAGTGGGGCAATCAATCGAAACTGTTAATAATTAATCATTACCAAACAGGTCGCGGGTATACACTTTATCCACTACATCTTCCAACTCAGGTACCATGCGGTTAGTCAGAATAATGTCGCTTTCCGCTTTAAAGGCATCTAAGTCACGAATAACTTTAGAT
>NZ_JAMPNQ010000024.1:0-44530 GCF_028479445.1 Providencia sp. PROV210 | reverse complement strand
ATACTCTGAATTTTTTAGAGTATTTGCTTTATAAGCTTAAGAACCTATCTCATCAATCATTTTAATAATTATTGGTGAGATAGGCTCTGAAACAACGATTTGTTGATTGTATTGCAAGTGCAATACAGTTATATGAGATTTATTAAGGTTTTGCTCAGAAGATATGGTATATTTTACCGCTGCCACGAAAAGAAGTTTATTTTTATCATCAAGTGGTCAAAAAATTTACTGAGTATGCGCAATAACCTGTGAAACAGTTTTGCAAAATGATGCCTTATAATAGGCTCGTTACGTTTAATTCGCAGGTGATGTCATTGATATCCCTTCTGATTTCGCAGGCTCGGTTTGTAGTAAATTAAAGGATATGTTGGCATATTCTATTGGTGTGCTCTGATTGTTTTACATTTGTAAGGCAAACGGGCTTTATACATACTTCATGGTAACAGGTTGAATTATGAGTGCGAATAGCGAAGCTCAAGGAAGTGGACGCAGTGTAGACATCTTCAAATGGGTGATTGTCTGTGCCTTATTAATCGTTGCTATCGTGGGCAACTATTACTTCCGTCAATATAATCTCGCACTGCGTGCGTTTGCAGTTGTAGCTGTAGTTGCTATTGCAGGTGCCGTTGCTTTGTGGACCACTAAAGGTAAAGCAACTCTGGCATTTGCGCGCGAAGCTCGCATCGAGGTAAAAAAAGTCATTTGGCCTACTCGCCAGGAAGCATTACAAACGACTTTGATTGTTGCTGCAGTAACGGCTGTAATGTCATTAATCCTATGGGGATTAGATGGTATCCTAGTGCGTTTAGTTTCATTTATTACAAGCCTGAGGTTATTCTAAATGTCAGATACACCTAAAAAGCGCTGGTATGTCATTCAGGCATTCTCTGGTTTTGAAGGTCGCGTAGCACAGTCTCTGCGTGAACACATCAAATTACATGCGATGGAAGATTATTTTGGTGAAGTTATGGTTCCAACAGAAGAAGTTGTTGAGATCCGTAGCGGCCAGCGCCGTAAGAGCGAGCGTAAATTTTTCCCAGGTTATGTATTAGTGCAGATGGTCATGAATGACGAATCTTGGCACTTAGTACGTAGCGTTCCGCGTGTAATGGGTTTCATTGGTGGAACCTCAGATCGCCCAGCGCCAATTAGTGATAAAGAAGTTGATGCGATCATGAATCGCTTACAACAAGTTGGTGATAAACCACGTCCTAAAACACTGTTTGAGCCGGGTGAAATGGTTCGTGTTAGCGAAGGTCCATTTGCTGACTTTAATGGTGTTGTCGAAGAAATCGACTATGAAAAGAGCCGCTTAAAAGTCTCTGTTTCTATTTTTGGTCGTGCTACTCCAGTCGAATTGGATTTTGGTCAGGTCGAAAAAGCCTAATCGAAGCGACAAACCAGCTTGCAAAAGGCGTGAAATTTGACTACAATTTCGCGCCTTTTGTTTTTTATGCTTGGCAATATGACGTGAAAATGTGATTTTGCGAGGCAATTAATATCACGGGGAGCCTTAAAAATTTAAGGCGCTATTACCCATTTAGAGGAAATATTCATGGCTAAGAAAGTACAAGCCTACGTTAAGCTGCAAGTCGCAGCTGGTATGGCAAACCCAAGTCCACCGGTTGGTCCAGCACTGGGTCAGCAAGGTGTGAACATCATGGAATTCTGTAAAGCGTTCAACGCAAAAACAGACAGCATGGAAAAAGGTTTACCAATTCCTGTTGTTATCACTGTTTATGCAGACCGTTCATTCACTTTCGTAACTAAAACTCCACCTGCAGCAGTTCTGCTGAAAAAAGCAGCTGGCGTTAAGTCTGGTTCAGGCAAGCCTAACAAAGACAAAGTAGGTAAAGTGACTACTGCTCAGGTTCGCGAAATCGCAGAAACTAAAGCTGCGGATATGACTGGTGCCGATGTTGACGCGATGATGCGTTCAATCGCTGGTACTGCTCGTTCCATGGGCCTGGTAGTGGAGGACTAAGAAATGGCTAAACTAACTAAGCGCATGCGCACTATTCGTGAAAAAGTTGATGCAACTAAACAGTATGACATCAATGAAGCCATCTCTCTGCTGAAAGAATTAGCAACTGCTAAATTCGTTGAAAGCGTTGACGTAGCTATCAATCTTGGTATTGATGCTCGTAAATCTGATCAGAACGTACGTGGTGCAACTGTACTGCCACACGGTACTGGCCGTTCAGTTCGCGTTGCTGTATTTGCTCAGGGCGCAAACGCTGAAGCTGCTAAAGCTGCAGGTGCTGAACTGGTAGGTATGGAAGATCTGGCTGATAAAATCAAAGCTGGCCAAATGGACTTTGACGTTGTTATTGCTTCTCCAGATGCAATGCGCGTTGTTGGTCAATTAGGTCAAGTTCTTGGTCCACGTGGCCTGATGCCAAACCCTAAAGTTGGTACTGTAACTCCTAACGTTGCTGAAGCAGTTAATAATGCTAAAGCTGGTCAGGTTCGTTACCGTAATGACAAAAACGGAATCATCCATACCACTATCGGTAAAGCTGATTTCGATGCTGACAAACTGAAAGAAAACCTTGAGTCTCTGCTGATCGCGCTGAAAAAAGCAAAACCAGCTTCTGCTAAAGGTATTTTCATCAAGAAAATCAGCCTGTCCACCACTATGGGCGCAGGTGTTGCTATCGACCAATCTGGTCTGTCAGCAGCAGTTTAATTCCATTAGCTTTGGCTAATTGGTAATTAGACTTTACCTTTGCGTTGAATTTGTATAAAATTTGACGCCTCGAGTTTGTTGGGTGTAGAAATACGCTCAACAAACCACAAATTTCGGTATGGAGTCTGGCCTTTCCAGACCCCGTCCAAGACCGCAGGTGTAGTTTATTAGTTATTAGTAGCTACTTAATTTACCTGCGTAGACGGTGACAGAGATACCTAGAATTTCATTCTGGATTTCTATTCTGCTCACCGTGTTTTAGCGCTCTTACATAATGTTGTGTTCGAGTGAAGTGAGTCCCGGGATTTTCCCGGTTAATCCAGGAGCAAGAAGCTAATGGCACTAAATCTTCAAGACAAACAAGCGATTGTTGCTGAAGTCAGCGAAGTAGCCAAAGGCGCGCTTTCTGCAGTTGTTGCTGATTCACGCGGCGTAACTGTAGCAAAAATGACTGAACTGCGTAAAGCAGGTCGCGAAGCTGGCGTTTACATTCGTGTTGTTCGCAACACTTTGATTCGTCGTGCTGTTGAAGGTACTTCTTATGAAGTCCTGAAAGACGCGTTTGTTGGTCCAACCTTAATTGCTTTCTCTAACGAACATCCGGGCGCTGGCGCTCGTCTGTTCAAAGAGTTCGCGAAAGCGAATCCAGCATTTGAGATTAAAGCTGCGGCCTTTGAAGGTGAGTTAATCCAGGCTAAAGATATCGATCGTCTGGCAACTCTCCCAACTTACGAAGAAGCAATCGCACGCCTGATGGCAACCATGAAAGAAGCCGCTGCCGGCAAATTGGTTCGTACTCTGGCTGCACTGCGCGATCAGAAAGAAGCTGCATAAGCCCTTTCCTTCGTTGCTTTTTAACGTATAAACTATTTCTGAATTTTAGGAACACTTGTTATGTCTATCACTAAAGACCAAATCCTTGATGCAGTTGCAGAAATGTCTGTAATGGACGTTGTTGAACTGATTACTATGATGGAAGAAAAATTCGGCGTTTCTGCTGCTGCAGCTGTTGCTGTTGCTGCGGGCCCAGCTGAAGTTGCTGAAGAAAAAACTGAGTTCGACGTTGTTCTTTCTGCTGTTGGCGCAAACAAAGTTGCTGTCATCAAAGCAGTACGCGGCGCAACTGGTCTTGGCTTGAAAGAAGCTAAAGACATGGTAGAGTCAGCTCCAGCAACTATTAAAGAAGCTGCAAGCAAAGACGAAGCAGAAGCACTGAAGAAAGTTCTTGAAGAAGCAGGCGCTACTGCTGAACTTAAATAAGTTCAAATTCAAGTTCGCAGCCTAACTTATTAGGCTGACGGCTGGTGATTATTTAATCACCAGCCTTTTTGCGCTGTAAAGCGTGATGGGTGTTAACAGCTTTTCACGCAGTTTTAATGTTAACAACAACCCTCCAATACTTCTTTCTATTGACGACTTAATATACTGTGTTCATAGCTACGACCCGCTCGGGTAGCTCGGTAGTGATAACAACACAATGAAATGATTTAAGAGTGATAGCTTCAAGTATTAAGGAAAATATTCATTTTCCATTTCTTCAAAAACGCGTTCCTGTTCTGTCCTTAATCACAGGGCGAACGACTTGGGTCAATGATCAACGAGCTGAGGAAACCAATGGTTTACTCCTATACCGAGAAAAAACGTATTCGTAAGGATTTTGGTAAACGTCCACAAGTTCTGGATATACCTTATCTCCTTTCTATCCAACTTGACTCGTTCCAGAAGTTTATCGAGCAAGATCCTAACGGCCAGAATGGTTTGGAAGCAGCTTTCCGTTCTGTATTCCCAATTCAGAGTTACAGCGGTAATGCTGAACTGCAATATGTCAGCTATCGTTTAGGCGAGCCAGTCTTTGATGTTAAAGAATGCCAGATCCGTGGTGTAACTTACTCCGCGCCACTGCGTGTAAAACTGCGCCTGATCGTTTATGAGCGAGAAGCTCCTGAAGGCACCGTTAAAGACATCAAAGAACAAGAAGTCTACATGGGTGAAATTCCACTCATGACTGAAAACGGAACTTTCGTTATCAACGGTACAGAGCGTGTTATCGTTTCTCAGTTACACCGTAGCCCTGGTGTATTCTTCGACAGCGATAAAGGTAAAACACACTCTTCAGGTAAAGTGCTGTATAACGCACGTATTATTCCTTACCGTGGTTCATGGCTAGATTTCGAATTCGACCCGAAAGATAACCTGTTTGTACGTATTGACCGTCGCCGTAAATTACCTGCGACCATTATTCTGCGTGCAATGGATTACAACACCGAAGAAATCTTAAACCTGTTCTTCGATAAAACTGTATTCCAAATCCGTGATAACAAACTGATGATGACTCTGGTTCCAGAGCGTCTGCGTGGTGAAACTGCTTCTTTTGATATCGAAGCTAACGGCAAAGTCTATGTTGAAAAAGGCCGTCGTATCACTGCACGTCATATTCGTCAGTTAGAAAAAGAAGAAGTTAATAGCATCGAAGTTCCTGTTGAATATATCGCAGGCAAAGTCGTTGCAAGAGATTATATCGATGAAAGCACTGGTGAGCTGATTTGTGCAGCAAACATGGAACTTTCATTAGATATGTTGGCACGTCTGAGCCAGTCTGGTCATAAAACAATTGAAACATTGTTTACTAATGACTTAGACCACGGTGCTTACATCTCTGAAACGGTTCGTGTCGACCCAACTAACGATCGTTTAAGCGCATTGGTAGAAATTTACCGTATGATGCGTCCTGGTGAGCCACCAACACGCGAAGCCGCAGAAAACCTATTCGAAAACTTATTCTTCTCTGAAGATCGTTACGATTTATCTGCTGTAGGTCGCATGAAATTCAACCGTTCACTAAACCGTGAAGAGATTGAAGGTTCAGGCATCCTGAGCAAAGAAGATATCATTGAGGTAATGAAAAAACTCATTGAGATCCGTAACGGTAGAGGTGAAGTGGATGATATCGACCACTTAGGTAACCGTCGTATTCGTTCCGTTGGTGAAATGGCTGAGAACCAATTCCGTGTAGGTCTGGTTCGTGTTGAGCGTGCAGTGAAAGAGCGTCTTTCTCTGGGCGACCTTGATGCATTAATGCCACAGGATATGATCAACGCTAAGCCAATTTCAGCCGCAGTTAAAGAGTTCTTTGGTTCCAGCCAGCTGTCTCAATTTATGGACCAGAACAACCCACTGTCTGAAATCACGCACAAACGTCGTATCTCTGCGTTAGGCCCAGGTGGTCTGACTCGTGAACGTGCGGGCTTCGAAGTACGTGACGTTCACCCAACTCACTACGGTCGTGTATGTCCAATCGAAACGCCGGAAGGTCCAAACATCGGTTTGATCAACTCATTATCTGTTTATGCACAGACCAATGAGTACGGTTTCTTAGAAACCCCTTACCGTTTAGTTCGTGATGGCATCGTAACGGATGAAATCCATTACCTGTCTGCAATTGAAGAAGGTAACTTCATCATTGCTCAGGCAAACACCGTATTAAGTGACGATGGTCGTTTCATTGAAGAACTGATTACTTGTCGTAACAAAGGTGAATCAAGCTTATTCAGCCGTGAACAAGTTGAATATATGGACGTTTCGACTCAACAGGTTGTTTCTGTTGGTGCGTCTCTGATCCCATTCCTTGAACACGATGATGCTAACCGTGCATTGATGGGTGCGAACATGCAACGTCAAGCGGTTCCTACTTTACGTGCTGACAAACCATTAGTCGGTACTGGTATGGAACGTGCAGTAGCGGTTGACTCCGGTGTTACAGCGGTAGCAAGACGTGGTGGTACAGTCCAATACGTTGATGCTTCTCGTATCGTTATCAAAGTTAACGAAGATGAGATGTATCCGGGCGAAGCTGGAATCGATATCTATAACCTGACTAAGTACACTCGTTCTAACCAGAACACCTGTATTAACCAGATGCCTTGCGTATCTTTAGGTGAACCAGTTGAACGTGGTGACGTGTTAGCTGATGGTCCTTCAACAGACCTCGGTGAATTGGCTCTTGGTCAAAACATGCGCGTGGCATTCATGCCATGGAATGGTTATAACTTCGAAGACTCCATCTTAGTTTCTGAGCGTGTTGTTCAAGAAGACCGTTTCACAACTATTCACATTCAGGAACTCTCTTGTGTGTCTCGTGACACTAAATTAGGGCCTGAAGAAATCACAGCGGATATTCCAAACGTTGGTGAAGCAGCACTGTCTAAACTTGATGAATCCGGTATCGTTTATATCGGTGCAGAAGTGAAAGGCGGCGATATTCTGGTTGGTAAAGTAACCCCTAAAGGTGAAACACAATTAACGCCAGAAGAGAAACTGCTGCGTGCTATCTTCGGTGAAAAAGCGTCAGACGTTAAAGACTCTTCTTTACGTATTCCTAACGGTGTTTCCGGTACAGTTATCGATGTACAGGTATTTACCCGTGACGGCGTAGAGAAAGACAAACGTGCTTTGGAAATCGAAGAAACTCAGTTACGTGATGCGAAAAAAGACTTAACAGAAGAACTGCGTATTTTTGAATCTGCATTGTTCTCTCGTATCCGTTCTGTGTTAATCAGCGGTGGTATTGAAGCTGAGAAACTGGACAAACTGCCTCGTGACCGTTGGTTAGAATTATCATTAGCGGACGAAGAGAAACAGAACCAGTTAGAACAATTAGCTGAACAGTATGACGAACTGAAATCTGACTTCGAGAAAAAACTGGACGCGAAACGTCGTAAAATCACCCAAGGTGATGATCTGGCGCCAGGCGTACTGAAAATTGTTAAGGTTTATCTGGCTGTTAAACGTCAGATCCAACCGGGTGATAAAATGGCGGGTCGCCATGGTAACAAAGGTGTTATCTCAAAAATCAACCCAGTTGAAGACATGCCTTACGATGAAAACGGTAACCCAGTTGATATCGTTCTGAACCCGCTGGGCGTACCATCACGTATGAACATCGGTCAGATTCTGGAAACCCACTTAGGTATGGCTGCTAAAGGTATTGGTGAAAAAATCAATGCTATGCTTAAACAGCAGCAAGAAGTTGCCAAACTGCGTGAGTTCATCCAGAAAGCTTATGATTTAGGTGATGATCCACGTCAGAAAGTTGACTTAAGTACTTTCTCTGATGAAGAAGTTATGCGTTTGGCTGAGAACCTGAAAAAAGGTATGCCAATTGCAACACCAGTATTTGATGGTGCAAAAGAGAAAGAAATTAAAGAACTGCTGAAACTGGCTGGTTTACCAACCTCAGGTCAGATTACATTGTTCGACGGTCGTACTGGTGAGAAGTTTGAGCGTCAGGTTACGGTTGGCTACATGTATATGCTGAAACTGAACCACTTGGTTGACGATAAGATGCACGCCCGTTCAACTGGTTCTTACAGCTTGGTTACTCAGCAGCCGCTGGGTGGTAAAGCGCAGTTCGGTGGTCAGCGTTTCGGGGAGATGGAAGTGTGGGCACTGGAAGCATACGGTGCAGCTTATACTCTTCAAGAAATGCTTACTGTTAAATCGGATGACGTTAACGGCCGTACGAAGATGTATAAAAACATCGTCGATGGCAGCCATCAGATGGAACCTGGCATGCCGGAATCTTTCAACGTATTACTGAAAGAAATCCGTTCACTGGGTATCAACATCGAACTGGAAGACGAGTAATTCGTTTTGCGCCGGAAGGTCTGATTTTCAGTCTTCCGGCCGATGTAAGTACTGGGATTTGGCGAGAGTGGCTTGACCTCTCGCCCAATAGGTCTAACTCCGACAGGAGCATTTTGTGAAAGACTTAATAAAGTTTCTGAAAGCGCAAACCAAGACCGAAGAGTTTGATGCGATCAAAATTGCTCTGGCATCACCTGACATGATCCGTTCATGGTCATTCGGTGAAGTTAAAAAGCCAGAAACCATAAACTACCGTACGTTCAAACCTGAGCGTGATGGTCTTTTCTGTGCGCGTATTTTCGGGCCAGTAAAAGATTACGAATGTTTATGCGGTAAGTACAAACGTTTAAAACACCGTGGTGTGATTTGTGAGAAGTGTGGCGTTGAAGTTACACAAACTAAAGTCCGTCGTGAGCGTATGGGTCATATTGAACTCGCATCTCCGACTGCACATATTTGGTTCTTAAAATCACTGCCATCCCGTATCGGTTTGCTGCTTGATATGCCACTGCGTGATATCGAACGCGTTCTGTATTTTGAATCATATGTTGTTGTTGAAGGCGGTATGACCAGCCTTGAACGCGCACAGATTCTGACAGAAGAGCAATACTTAGATGCGCTGGAAGAGTTCGGTGACGAATTTGACGCGAAAATGGGTGCGGAAGCAATCCAAGGTCTGCTGAAAAACCTCGATCTTGAGAACGAGTGTGAAACGCTGCGTGAAGAGTTAAACGAAACTAACTCTGAAACTAAACGTAAAAAGCTGACTAAGCGTATCAAACTGTTAGAAGCGTTCATTCAATCTGGTAACAAACCAGAGTGGATGATCTTAAACGTTCTGCCAGTTTTACCACCAGATTTACGTCCATTAGTTCCATTGGATGGCGGTCGTTTCGCGACTTCAGATCTGAACGATCTGTATCGCCGCGTAATCAACCGTAATAACCGTCTGAAACGTCTTCTGGATCTGGCTGCGCCAGACATCATCGTACGTAACGAAAAACGTATGCTGCAAGAAGCGGTTGATGCACTGTTAGATAACGGTCGTCGTGGTCGCGCAATCACTGGTTCTAACAAACGTCCTCTGAAATCTTTGGCCGATATGATCAAAGGTAAACAAGGTCGTTTCCGTCAGAACTTACTTGGTAAGCGTGTTGACTATTCTGGTCGTTCTGTAATCACCGTAGGTCCATACCTGCGTCTGCATCAGTGCGGTCTGCCTAAGAAAATGGCTCTTGAATTATTCAAACCATTTATCTATGGCAAATTAGAATTACGTGGTCTGGCAACAACCATCAAAGCTGCGAAGAAAATGGTTGAGCGCGAAGAAGCGGTTGTTTGGGATATCTTGGATGAAGTTATCCGCGAACACCCAGTTATGCTGAACCGTGCACCAACACTTCACCGTCTGGGTATCCAAGCTTTCGAACCAATTCTGATCGAAGGTAAAGCTATCCAATTGCACCCATTAGTTTGTGCGGCATATAACGCCGACTTCGATGGTGACCAAATGGCGGTACACGTTCCTCTGACTCTGGAAGCTCAGTTAGAAGCACGTGCGTTGATGATGTCAACAAACAACATTCTGTCACCTGCAAGTGGTGAGCCTATCATCGTTCCTTCTCAGGACGTTGTATTGGGTATCTACTACATGACGCGTGACTGCGTAAACGCGAAGGGCGAGGGCATGGTATTAGCCGGTCCTAAAGAAGCTGAGCGCGTTTACCGTTCAGGTCATGCTTCACTGCATGCCCGCGTTAAAGTTCGTATCACTGAAGAAGTTAAAGACAGTGAAGGTAACATTACGATTAACACTGGTTTAGTTGATACCACTGTTGGTCGTGCAATTTTATGGATGATCGTACCGAAAGGTCTGCCGTACTCTCTGGTTAACCAGGCGTTAGGTAAAAAAGCGATCTCTAAAATGCTGAATACTTGTTACCGCGTACTGGGTCTGAAGCCGACTGTTATTTTTGCCGACCAAATCATGTATACCGGTTTTGCCTATGCGGCACGTTCTGGTGCATCGGTTGGTATCGACGATATGGTTATTCCAGAGAAAAAAGCTGGGATCATCGCTGAAGCCGAAGCAGAAGTTGCAGAAATTCAGGAACAGTTCCAGTCTGGTCTGGTTACAGCAGGCGAACGTTATAACAAAGTTATCGATATCTGGGCTGCAGCAAACGAACGTGTTGCTAAAGCGATGATGGAAAACTTGTCTACTGAAGCTGTCATCAACCGTGATGGTGAAGAAGAACAACAAGTTTCATTCAACAGTATCTTTATGATGGCCGACTCCGGTGCTCGTGGTTCTGCTGCGCAGATTCGTCAGCTAGCGGGTATGCGTGGTCTGATGGCTAAGCCAGATGGCTCAATCATCGAAACACCAATCACGGCAAACTTCCGTGAAGGTCTGAACGTTCTCCAGTACTTTATTTCTACTCACGGTGCTCGTAAAGGTCTTGCGGATACCGCATTGAAAACTGCGAACTCCGGTTATCTGACTCGTCGTTTAGTTGACGTTGCTCAGGACTTGGTCGTCACTGAAGATGACTGTGGTACTCACGAAGGTATCCTGATGACTCCGGTTATCGAGGGTGGCGACGTTAAAGAACCACTGCGTGAACGTGTACTTGGACGTGTAACTGCAGAAGATATCCTGATCCCAGGTACTGCAGATATTCTGGTTCCACGTAATACACTGTTACACGAAAAACTGTGTGACCTGTTAGAAGCTAACTCTGTTGACAGCGTGAAAGTACGTTCCGTTGTAAGTTGTGAAACTGACTTCGGTGTGTGTGCTCACTGTTATGGTCGTGACCTTGCTCGTGGTCATATCATCAACAAAGGTGAAGCTATCGGTGTTATCGCGGCACAATCAATCGGTGAGCCGGGTACACAGCTGACGATGCGTACGTTCCACATCGGTGGTGCGGCATCTCGTGCGGCAGCAGAATCTAGCATCCAAGTTCGTAACTCTGGTACCCTGAAACTGTTTAATGCGAAATACGTCACTAACACGGAAGGCAAACTGGTTATTACTTCTCGTAATACAGAACTGCGTCTGATTGACGAATTCGGTCGTACTAAAGAGAGCTATAAAGTTCCTTACGGTGCGCATCTGACGAAAGGCGATGGAGCTTCAGTAACTGGCGGTGAAACCGTTGCAAACTGGGATCCACATACAATGCCAGTTGTCAGTGAAGTATCAGGTATCATCAGCTTCTCTGACATGCTTGAAGGTCTGTCAATGACTCGTCAAACTGATGAGTTAACCGGTCTATCTTCAATCGTTGTTATGGATACCGCTGAGCGTACCAGTGCTGGTAAAGACTTACGTCCTGCACTGCGTGTAATCGATGCAAATGGTAAAGATGTTCTGATTCCTAACACAGACATGCCTGCTCAGTATTTCTTACCGGGTAACGCAATTGTTCAGTTAGATGACGGTGTCTCTATCAATGCCGGTGATACTTTAGCGCGTATTCCACAAGAATCTGTGGGTACTAAAGATATCACGGGTGGTCTGCCACGCGTTGCTGACTTGTTCGAAGCACGTCGTCCGAAAGAACCTGCAATCCTGGCAGAAATCAGCGGTATTATCTCGTTTGGTAAAGAAACCAAAGGTAAACGTCGTCTGGTTATCACGCCATTAGATGGTTCTGAGCCGTACGAAGAGATGATCCCTAAATGGCGTCAGCTGAACGTGTTCGAAGGTGAAATTGTTGAACGTGGTGACGTAGTATCTGATGGTCCAGAGTCTCCACATGACATCCTGCGTCTGCGTGGTGTTCATGCTGTGACTCGTTACATCACCAACGAAGTTCAGGAAGTTTACCGCTTACAAGGCGTTAAGATTAACGATAAACACATTGAAGTTATCGTTCGTCAGATGCTGCGTAAAGTTACCATCGAAGATTCAGGAAGCTCTGAATTCCTCGAAGGTGAGCAGGTTGAGTACTCTCGCGTTAAAGTTGCGAACCGTAAACTGGAAAATGAAGGTAAGATTCCAGCTAACTTTGGTCGTGATCTGTTGGGTATTACTAAGGCATCTCTGGCAACAGAATCCTTTATCTCGGCAGCATCGTTCCAAGAAACGACTCGCGTACTGACAGAAGCTGCGGTAGCAGGTAAACGTGATGAGCTGCGCGGTCTGAAAGAGAACGTTATTGTTGGGCGTCTGATCCCAGCGGGTACTGGTTTTGCGTATCACCAAGATCGTATTCGTCGTCGTCATCTGAGCGATGTTGTGGATGCTCCACAAGTTAGCGCAGACGAAGCAACAGCGAACTTAGCAGAACTGTTAAATGCAGGCTTCTCTAGCGATAATCAGAACTAATCACTGATTTAGCAAAGTAGCTTGATAGAAACCGGTGTCGAAAGGCACCGGTTTTTTTTTGTTTTATCCATAAATTTTTGAGCTGTTATTACAACGAATTTATTTTCTAATGACTACGGTGAGCATCTCCACGATTTATCAAATAATGAAGCGATTACCATTGCCCAAAATACCTACGTTAAAGTGTATACTTATCAGGGAACTCCTGATGATTCCACTACAAACCTTGACCGTTTTCCTAGCCTTACCGATAGGGACAGTATAACCAAAGAGTATGCTCGATTAGCTGAAAAAACGGGAGGTCGTGCCTATATTTACACCACAGGAATTGCTAATTTTTCTCTAGTATTGCAAGAAATTCTCTGTGATAGTCTACTCCCATCAAGCAAACCTCTGAGGGAAGCTTCGGATTGTGCAAATGTGTGTGAACAGCTCCCAGCGATCCTTACCACAGTAAACTCACTGGCTAATATTATAAATAAAGCTATTGATGCCTGCTGTGGTGAAAATGACGTTCAGAGTGGGCATCATCATTCAGATTGCCGGTGTAAGCACTAACCCCTGAAGGTCTAAAATTGCAGGCTTAATAACCGAACGGATGTTATGGAGTTTAAAAGTAAAATATTGCGATAAACTACGTCATTTTTCATCTATTTGGTTTTGTCGAAAGTTATTGTTGCTAAGGGGACTTCAAATTTATTTCCTTTACTAGTCTCTATTATAAAAAACGAATACAGTGGGAAAGATAATGTTGAACTTGATGAATTAATTGAAAGTTATTGAGGATAATATATTGGCGCCAATTACCGAAGAAAAACAGGATGGACAGGCTTTATTAGTCAGTAGTTCACGACTCAATGATAATACATCCATTATGTTCTACCGAATTGAGAAGGAAAAGCCTGAATATGAAATCGAAATATATAGCGATGCTTATCGTTCTAAAACGGAAGATGTGATATGGCTAGATTACGATGCTGAATATCATTGTGGAGATATTCATTCCACTGCTTTTCTTCAAACAGATACCGCACAGGAAGAAGTACTACTATGTGACTGTTACTACAGCGGTGACAGTATTATCTTTCATGCCCAACTCTCGAATAAACAGCTAAGTTCTATCAAAGCTGCTGATAAATTACAATTGAAGCTATCAACCCCAGGCGTGGTTATCAATAATGGGCATGAAATTCTATTGCTCACCGAGAGTATGTTAAGTGAGTGGCAGCAGATTATTATCTTGGGTAATGACGTTGATTAGAGTGTGCTTCAGAACGAAAATAATTCATTTTCGTGTATGATTTCTGTCGATCTTTCTGTACTCGAAAAACGTAATAATGGGATTTATTAAAGAAATAAGGCCCTCAACGATATTCATAGGGGCCTTATATGCAACGAGCTTTAAGCTACATTAATTACACACTATCGCTAGAGTTAGTAAAAAATCCCGATGATAGCGCAGTGAGCGACAAACCCGACCATTAATGGTACAGCGGTTCGTTTCACCACATCGAACGGCTGAAGCTTAGCCCCACTGGATACTGCAATAATCACCCCAGAAACTGGTGACATACCACGCCCCATATGAGAAGCCTGCTGCATTGGCAGGATCATTGCGATTGGGTTAACGCCCATACTGTGAGCGATTTGTGGTATTAACTCCACAAAGGCTAAGAATGGCGCATTACCTGAACCCATAATAATTGCTGCGGCTAATGTGACTAATGCGAACACAATCGCCATCGCAAATGGTGGTAAACCAACGGATTCAGCACCGAGAATGAGTTGGTCAATGGCACCACTGACTTTGATACCGTGAGCAAATACGCCTGCGGCAACCAGCAACCCGACCACATTACTGAACGCGTGCCCCATTCCATTTAAAAACGTTTGGAACCCATTGCAGACCTGTTTGAAATTACGCACTCGGACGGTTTCAAGCACCATACAGATCGCCATCGCAATCAGTACAATGGTCACAACATCGAGATGAATACCTTCAAAAAACAGGTTAGAAGAGCCTACCGCCATAATGATGGGAAGCATCGGTAAAATCGCATAATAACCCGGTACGGATTTAGCGACTTTTTCCTTATCATGAGATTGAACGGCTTTACCAATTTCCGGCACAAAACCTTGTTTGCGATCGCAATGACGTTGCCAGAAAATATGGGTAATACCAACCACCAGCACAGTGGCTAACGCCGCAGGCCCTTGGTAGTAAAGCACATATTCAACTACCGACATGTCGACGGCTTTCGCACCACGGATAGCATCAATCGCCGTTGGCGTATAGGCCACACCAAGGGATGTCGCGATGACCCCAGCCGCTGAAGCGGGTGATAGACCTAAACCGATCATGATTGGGAACATGGTTCCCATTAACAAGACGGCTAAACCTGTTGCGGAAGGGATCGCTAATTGCAAAATACTGGCAAGCAAGAAAGAGAAAAATAGCAGCACATAAGGTGAGCGCATATTTTTCAGCGGCTTAGTGGCAACACGAACAACGGCTTCGTTCGCACCAATATGATCCATATAGTGTGCAAACCCCATCAGCGCCATAATCATCAGACCAAGGTCTGCGGCACGGCTACTAAATAGGTCTCGCATCACTTCGAATGGGTCAAGCCAAGTGATACCGGTGGTTGCTACGCTTTTTGGTAGAATTGGACCCCAGCCAAGAGCGAGGGTACAGATCATCAAGACTAAACCTGCAATTAATAAGACAGGTTCAGCCTTGTAGCCTTTCAAAATAAACCGAGCAACCAAAACAACGACAATCAGAACCGTTAGAATTGGGATCATGCATTAGCTCCTGGCTTGAAACGCTCAGCAGTGATTTGCACTACTTGCTTCAGAACATCACTTGCGGCGTACAATGATTTCACTGGCAGGTATTCATAGATGGAGTGGAAGTTATGTGCTCCGGTGAAAATATTTGGACAAGGTAGCCCATTTTGCGATAACGCCGCGCCATCATAGCCTCCACGCATTGGGATTACTTTTGGTGTAATTCCACAAGCTTGGTAAGCTGCGTGAGCAATATCAATTGGATAGCGGTTTTCACCTTGCAGGCTGTTGTAAACGTTAGAGTAGCGATCAGCCAGTGTACAAGTGACACTTTCTGGTCCCCATAGATCTTCACAGTGACTCGCTAATTTTTTCAAGAATGCCATACGGGAGCGGTAGCCTTCTTCGGTAAAGTCACGAACATCCATTTTAAGAACGGTACGTGCGCTGTTACCTGACATCTGCTTAACCCAGTAATAACCTTCACGATTTTCGGTATACTCTGGTGCTTCACCGCCGGGTAACATGGCGATAAACTTCTGTGCCATCAGCAGGGAGTTAACTAATTTGCCTTTTGCAGACATCGGGTGAGCAGATTTTCCGGTAAAGACGATTTCCACATCGCCGGCATTCCAGTTTTCATACACTAACTCGCCAATACCGCAGCAATCTAATGTGTAGGCAAAATCAGCACCAAATTCTTGGACATCAAACACTTTTGCTCCACGCAGGCCTTGTTCTTCGTCAGGAACGAAACCGACTTTGATGGTACCGTGTTTGATTTCTGGATTTTGTTTGAAGTATTGCAGCATATCCATAATTGATGCGATAGCCGCTTTATCATCGGCACCGAGTAGGCTGGTGCCATCGGTCACTATGATGTCATCACCGAGATAGTTTTCGAGCTCAGGGAACTCACTTTTACGCAGATAAATATTGAGTTCTTTATTCATACAAATATCTTCGCCAGTATAAGGCAATATTTGTGCTTTGGTATCGTTAGTCTGCTCTGCACTGGTATCTAAGTGCCCAAAGAAAGCCACGGTAGGAACATCGTAGTCAAGGTTGGACGGTAAGGTTGCCGTCACAATCGCCGTGTCACGTAGCTTAATATCTTGTAGACCCAAGCCTTCAAGCTCTTGAACCAGCTGTTTAGCTAATACGCGCTGACCTTCAGATGATGGCATGATACCCGCAGCGCCTTTTTCCCTATTGGTGGTGGTGTTAATTTTTGTATAAGAAATAAAACGGTCAACAATATTCATTCTTTTCATTCTCCAACATCATCATGATGTATTTTTTATACGAGCAATGTTGCTAAGATCATTTTTTTATTTCATAGCAATATTCTTTTACCATGAATAAGAGAAAAATAAATATCTGACCAGTTAATTTTTTGATTAAAGACACAGAGTAATTAAAAAACTCAATTAAAAGTGGCTTTAATAATAAATTTCACTTGAATGTACGACTTAAAAATTAGTATTAAAATAATTTAATCAATTGATTTATCGTTAGTATTTTTGTATTTGATTCTATTAACCTATTTAGTATCAGATATTAACCTTCCTTAACGTAAATTACACTTTAATACGCTGGACAAGCGTAAATATTGAGATACTATTATATTAAAAAAATTAATTTAACTTTAAAAAATTATTAAAATAAATTTTAATTTTTATTAAATCTTTAGTTATAACTGGTTTATTTTAAAATGGATTGGTTTTTTGTGATCAAATTAATATTATTTTCATCAGGTTTAAACTCGATATTTGATTGTTCCATTATATGGGAAACACCCCGAAGAATGTTTCCCAATTTAAGCTAGTTAACGCCCTAAATATCTATCCCAATCTTTCCAAACTGGCTGTAATCCAGCTTGCATGAGTGCTTGCGCCACTTCAGTAGCGCTGCGGTTATCATGGGGAGAAAATTGCTCCAACTCTGCTTTTGAATCGGCATAGCCTCCAGGTTGGGTTTTTGATCCTGCACTGACATTATTAATCGCCAGTGGCACCACATGATCCCGAAAATAAGGGGATTCACGAGTGGATAGCGATAACTCAACATTGGGTGCTAATAACCGAAAGGCACAGATTAACTGTACGAGTTCAGCATCATTCATCAATGATGCGGGTTCAATGCCCCCAGCGCAAGGACGCAAACGTGGAAATGAAATTGAATAGCGACTCTGCCAATAATGCTGCTGTAAATACAATAAATGTTCCGCCAGCATATAGCAGTCAGTGCGCCAACTGCTCGAAAGTCCAATTAGTGCCCCTAACCCAATTTTATCAACACCGGCTTGACCTAGGCGCTCAGGGGTTTCCAAGCGCCAGTGAAAATCCTGTTTTTTACCCTTCAGATGGTGAAGTTGGTAGGTCGGCTCATGGTAGGTTTCTTGATATACCATGACGCCATCCAGCCCCAAGATTTTTAGCTCTCGGTACTCTTCAGTGCTCAAAGGCTGAACTTCCATCATCAATGAGCTGAAATAATGACGAATAATCGGTAAATAGCGCCGAAAATAATCCATTCCTACCTTAGTTTGATGCTCACCAGTGACGAGTAACAGGCTGTCGAAACCTATTTTTCGAATGGTTTCACACTCATTGATTATTTCAGACTCATCGAGGGTTTTACGCTTGATTCGGTTACTCATAGAGAAACCGCAGTAAGTACAATCGTTGGCACACAAATTTGAAAGATAAAGAGGCACATAGAAACCCACCGCATGGCCAAATCGCTGGCGGGTGAGTTGCTGAGCCTTCTGCGCCATCGGTTCAATATAATGACTCGCGGCAGGGGAAAGCAATGCCATGAAATCCTCGAGAGTCAGCATGTCACGATGAAGAGCTTGCTCAACATCGGCGGCTGTTTTGCTATTGATCCGCAAGGTGAGGTCATCCCAATCCAGCGTTTCCCAGCGTTCACGGAAGCGGCTGATCATTGTAGCGCCCCCAAAAATTGAGTCAGCGGGCTAGAGGCTTGAGCTTGCTGTTTGGGAGCGGCGAGGCCACTTTGATAGGCAAGCTCGGCGGCTTCGACTGCCATTTTAAACGCTTGAGCCATCAAAATCGGTTGCTTGGCGACGGCGATGGCGGTATTGACGAGTACAGCATCAGCTCCCATTTCAATCGCTTCAGCAGCATGGCTGGGTGCACCAATACCTGCATCAATCACCACAGGGACATTAGCTTGCTCAATAATGATACGCAGCATCTCTTTGGTCACTAAACCTTTATTCGTTCCGATAGGTGCACCTAACGGCATGACAGCGGCGCAACCGACTTCTTCAAGACGTCGGCAAAGTACCGGATCGGCGCTGCAATAAGGCAATACCACAAATCCCTCTTTAACCAGTTGTTCAGCGGCTAGCAAGGTTTCAACGGGATCAGGCAGTAGATACTGCATATCCGGATGAATTTCCAATTTAATCCAATGGGTACCTAACGCTTCTCGAGCGAGCCGTGCGGCAAAAATGGCTTCTTGGGCATTTTTAGCCCCCGAGGTATTGGGCAGTAATCTAACGCCAAGCTCCTGAAGTGGTTGTAGAATCCCGTCATCTTGCCCTCGCAGGTTAACTCGCTTCATCGCCATGGTGACAAGTTGGCTACCCGAAGCTTGAATCGCTTGCTGCATTACGTTTGAACTAGCGAATTTTCCGGTACCGGTAAATAAACGTGATTGAAAAGTGACATCAGCAATTTTTAACATGATTAGCCTCCAGCAATCGCTTGGAATAGCAAAATATTGTCTTGGTCATTCAGTAAGTGGCTTTCCCACTGACTTTTAGGAATGATCACTTGGTTGATGGCCAGTGCCGAACCCGCAGTGGGATGCTCAATTTTTTCAAATAGTTGGAGCACCGTCATTGGTTCCGTCATTTCCATCGGTTGGTCGTTGATTATGATAAGCATATTTCCTCTCGACAGACGGGGCACTGCTTAGACGGGGTGAGTTGCAAGGTATTCCATTGCTGCTGCTTACCATCAAATAAACGCAATTTGCCACTTAATGGCGAAGGTAGCCCCACCAGCAACTTGATCGCTTCGAGAGCTTGCAATGTGCCAATCACGCCAACCACTGGACCTAGCACACCTGCGGTACGGCAGTTGCGCTGAGGTTCTTCTTGGTCAGGGTAGAGACAGGCGTAACATCCGGATTGGAAGGGAGGTTCTAAGACCATCAATTGCCCACCAAACCCGACTGCGCTGCCACTGATAAGGGGCTTATTTCCTTTCACACAGGCAGCATTAACGGCATGGCGAGTTGCCATGTTGTCGCAGCAATCGAGTACCAAATCCACTTGGGCCACCAGCGGAATTAAACTATCGATATCCAATTTTTGCTGAAAAACTCGCGTCTTGATTAATGGATTAAGTTGCTTTAAACGCTGTGCAGCAAGCTGCGCTTTTGACTGTTCAATATCTTGGGTTGCATACAGAACTTGGCGTTGTAGGTTGGAAATATGCAGCTCATCATGATCAGCAATCCATAATTCACCGACACCCGCCCCAGTGAGATAGAGAGCGGCTGGGGAACCTAATCCTCCCAGCCCGACAATCAATACTTTGCTATTTTTAAGTTTTTGCTGCCCATCCGAGCTTATGTCTTCAAGAAGAAGTTGGCGGCTATAGCGCATAAATTCTTGGTCATTCAACATGATAGGTATCCTCTCAACGCGTATGATGCTTAACCAAATCCAGCAACGTTTGCGTCGCGGCAAGCCAATCATCGGCTTGAGTGATGGCACTGACCACGGCTACACTGCCAACGCCTGTGGCTAATACCGCTGGCACTCGCTCAATGGAGATCCCGCCAATAGCCACGGTGGGGTATTCGGGGGTTACATCCACCATCTGTTTGAGCGTCTCTAAACCTTGGGGAGATGAAGGCATCTGCTTGGTTTGTGTTGGGAAAATATGCCCCATAGCGATATAGGAAGGGCGAACAGATTTAGCAATGGCCAACTCTTCATGGTCGTGGGTGGATATGCCCAAACGCAAGCCAGCTTGATGAATTGCTACAAGATCGCTGGCTTCAAGATCTTCTTGCCCCAGATGGACACCATAAGCACCAAATTCGACGGCAAGCTGCCAATAATCATTGATAAATAATCGGGCATTATGTTGCTTGCCAAGAGAGATAGCCTGTTGAATATCATCGCGAACTTCTCTATCCGCTTTGTCTTTGATGCGTAGCTGGAGAGTGGAAACACCCGCATTTAGCAGGCGTTCAATCCATTCAACAGAATCTACAACAGGGTAAAGACCGAGGTGCGGCTCGGTCTGCGGGAATGGACTATTTGGCAATTTAAGCATTTTGTTCATCACTGATGACCTCTGCATTAGCAATTTCTGCACCATGATAAAGTTCGCTACCATGGGAGCGGAATGCCTCTGACATCTGTTCCATACCTTGTTCTTTTTCAGCCGCTTCTTTCTGCGCTGCATAATCGCGAACTTCTTGTGAAATTTTCATTGAGCAGAATTTAGGACCGCACATTGAGCAGAAATGCGCTACTTTTCCAGAGGCCTGTGGCAGAGTTTCATCGTGATATTTACGCGCAGTTTCTGGATCGAGGGCTAGGTTGAATTGATCCTCCCAGCGGAATTCAAAACGTGCTTTGGACATGGCGTTATCGCGGATCTGAGCACCCGGATGGCCTTTAGCAAGGTCAGCGGCGTGGGCGGCAATTTTATAGGTAATTAATCCTTGTTTAACGTCGTCTTTATTCGGCAAACCGAGGTGCTCTTTTGGTGTCACGTAGCACAGCATTGCACAACCAAACCAGCCGATCATGGCGGCACCAATACCGGAAGTGAAGTGGTCATAACCCGGTGCGATATCGGTAGTCAGTGGGCCTAATGTATAAAACGGCGCTTCATGACAATGTTCCAATTCTTCGGTCATATTACGGCGGATCATCTGCATTGGCACATGCCCTGGCCCTTCGATCATCACTTGAACATCATATTCCCATGCGATTTTAGTCAGTTCACCGAGGGTATGTAATTCTGAAAATTGGGCTTCATCGTTAGCATCTTGAATCGAGCCTGGACGCAATCCATCACCGAGTGAGAGAGAAACATCATAAGCCGCGCAGAGTTCACAGATTTCACGAAAATGCTCATACAAAAAGTTTTCTTGATGATGAGACAGGCACCATTTCGCCATGATGGAGCCACCGCGGGAAACAATCCCGGTCAGGCGTTTGGCGGTCATTGGCACATAACGCAGCAATACACCCGCATGAATGGTGAAGTAGTCGACCCCTTGTTCTGCCTGTTCTAGCAACGTATCGCGGAACATTTCCCACGTTAGGTTTTCGGCAACGCCATTGACTTTTTCGAGGGCTTGATAGATTGGCACAGTACCGATTGGCACTGGGCTATTACGTAAAATCCATTCGCGGGTTTCATGAATATAGCGACCTGTCGATAAGTCCATCACGGTATCGGCGCCCCAGCGGGTAGACCAAATCAGCTTTTCCACTTCTTCTTCAATGGAGGAAGTGACCGAGGAGTTACCGATATTGGCGTTCACTTTGACTAAGAAATTTCGCCCGATAATCATCGGTTCGGATTCAGGGTGGTTAATATTGGCAGGGATAATCGCTCGACCCGCCGCCACTTCTTGGCGAACAAACTCAGGGGTAATATTTTCTGGCAAAATCGCCCCGAAACCTTGTCCCGGATGCTGATGACGTAAAACTTCACTGCGAATACGTTCGCGACCCATATTTTCACGAATGGCGATAAATTCCATTTCTGGGGTGATAATCCCTTGGCGAGCATAGTGCAGTTGGGTGACACACTTACCATTTTGCGCTTTCAGGGGAGTGGGGCGATGATTAAAACGCAGGTGATCTAAGCCGGCATCGGCAAGACGCTGTTGAGTAAAATCAGAGCTTAAATTCTCAATGGCGATGGTATCTGCGCGCTCACTGATCCATGGTGCTCGAATTTTTTTCAGCCCTTTATGAACATTGAGTTCAGAAGCCGGATCGCCGTAGGGGCCTGAAGTATCGTAAATTGGGATTGCTTCGTTGTCTTCGAATTGAGGATTGTCTTTTTCACCACCGATCAGGGTAGGGGATAGTTGGATTTCACGCATCGGGACTTGGATATCTTGGCGTGAGCCTTGAAGATAAATGCGCTTTGAATTTGGAAATGAAACGCCAGAGAGGGTGTTGATAAAATCTTCAGCGGCATCCCGTTGTGCTTTACGAGTACGTGCCGGTGCAGCTTTTGGGGATAAATCAGTCGTCGGTATTACAGAATTATTAGCATTATTGGACATAGCAATTTCCTGACATCGTCACAGGCTATTTGACGTAGTGCGCCAATAGCGGGTTTATCGAAAGAAAGTTGCTTGTCTGGAGTTCGGAGGAGTAATTGAATAACGTTGCGGCTGGTTTTTCGCCAAACGGATAAGCGAAAATTGCGCTGAATGATTACTCTTGTTCCCTTCGCGGGTATTAACCCGATCAGGTTCCGCGGATCCCGAATTAACGGTCTCAGCCTGATGTTTGCACATACTAGGCACTCCGACAAGAATGTTTAGTATAGAGTTTCCCCGTCATTCTTCAAGCGATAAGTGCGTTGGCTTCACTCGGCTACCCTAGTCACATACTTGTGTATGCTCCTAGGGATATCCTCGCTTGCCGCCTTCTTCTAGCTCGAATAATTTAGGGGAAATCAGCGTATTAGGTAAAAATTAAAAACCTAGAAATTAATAATTAAAAGTTAAAACTAGCTTGGGGATATCCTCGCTTGCCGCCTTCTTCTAGCTCGAATAATTTAGGGGAACCTTTGAAAGGCTAGTGAGTTAAAACCAAGGCCACAACCAAGAACCGACTTTACAAACGCCACGAATATTACAGCGTTATTGTCACTTTTGTGTAAACGTTTACACTAAGGTGGGATTGATCACAGAACTGGGGTGCTGGTCGTTGTTATACTGCCCTGCAAAATGGTAGGTAACGCGGTAAATCGTATTTGAAATGATTCAGAGGTGGATATGCAGAAGATTGAAGTGTTAGTAACAGGCGGGCTTGGCTATATTGGTAGCCATACTTGCGTTCAAATGATAGCCGCGGGAATCTCCCCAATTATTCTTGATAATCTTTGTAATTCAAAGATGGAAGTCCTGAATCGCATTGAAAAACTGACGGGTTTTCGCCCGGTATTTTATCAGGGAGATGTCCGTGATGAGCAGTGCTTAAAGGCTATTTTTTCCACTCATCATATTCACTCTGTTATTCATTTTGCCGGTTTGAAAGCCGTGGGGGAATCCGTCGAAAAACCTATTGAATATTATGATGTTAATGTTAATGGCACACTGGTTTTAGCCCGCTGTATGCAGAATGCTGGCGTAAAAAGTCTTATCTTTAGTTCCTCAGCAACCGTTTATGGGGAACCCACATCATTACCTATCACTGAAGACTTTCCGACAGGAAATACCCAAAGCCCCTATGGCACCAGTAAATACATGGTTGAGCGTTGCTTATCAGACCTTTATCAAGCCGATAAAGCGTGGTCAATCTCGCTATTGCGCTATTTTAATCCCGTCGGCGCCCATTCATCAGGATTGATGGGGGAAGATCCTCAAGGTATCCCCAATAATCTGACACCGTATATTGCTCAGGTCGCTATTGGTCGACGTCCAAAATTAACCGTCTATGGAAACGATTACCCTACCGTGGATGGAACGGGTGTGCGTGACTATATCCATGTAATGGATCTTGCGGATGGTCATGTCGCTGCACTGAATAAGCTTGGCGAGAAAGCCGGCTTACATATTTATAATCTAGGCACAGGGAATGGAAATAGTGTGCTGCAAGTTCTTCATGCTTTTGAAAAAGCAGCTGGCAAGCCTATTCCGTATGTGTTTGAAGCACGGCGCGCAGGTGATATTGCCGAATATTGGTCAAGCCCAGCAAAAGCCACCGCTGAATTAGGCTGGCATGCGACTCGGACTATTGATGATATGGCCGCTGATACATGGCGCTGGCAACTGCATAACCCGAATGGATATGAAAGCGAGAGAGGCTAAGTGATTATGACAAAAATGCAATTTAATCCATCAGAAAACCCTCATCGCCGCTATAACCCGTTAACGGGGCAGTGGGTTTTGGTCTCTCCTCACCGTTCAAAACGCCCATGGAGTGGTCAGGATGAGAAGCCTGCATTTTCTGAATTGGCGAAGTATGATCAACATTGCTACTTGTGTCCGACAAATCAACGCGTTTCTGGGGAGTTAAACCCAGATTACCAAGGCACTTTTGTTTTCCAAAATGATTACTCAGCATTGCTACCCGAAACCTGTGAGCAGCCAAGTAATCAGTCAGATTTATTTCAAACTCAAGCTGTGAGTGGTCTTAGTCGTGTTATCTGTTTTTCCCCTGATCACAGTAAAACCCTTCCAGAGCTGACGCTACCTGAAATTGGACAAGTGGTGGACACTTGGCAGCAGCAAATTTCAGAGTTAAGTGAACGATTTTTATGGGTACAGGTTTTTGAAAATAAAGGGGAAGCCATGGGATGCTCCCAGCCTCATCCCCATGGACAAATTTGGGCTAGCGATTTTTTACCCAACGAAATTGCCCGAAAAGACCACTTTTTAGCTGAATATTATCAACGGCATGGCAGCAATTTATTGAATGATTATGTTAAGGCTGAAATGCAAGATGGCGCTCGAACAGTCGTTGAAACGGAGCATTGGATTGCGTTGGTACCTTATTGGGCGGCATGGCCATTCGAAACCATGTTATTACCAAAAAAACATATTAAACGCATGGATGAGATGAGTGAGTCGATTCGCGCCGATTTAAGTTTGGCATTAAAACAGCTGACTTGCCGCTATGACAATCTCTTTAACTGCGCTTTTCCTTATTCTATGGGATGGCACTTTGCACCGTTTTTTGATCACGGAAAAGACATTGAACACTGGCAACTTCACGCTTTGTTTTATCCTCCATTACTGCGTTCAGCTACCGTTAAAAAATTTATGGTGGGTTATGAAATGTTAGCTGAAACTCAGCGTGACTTGACGCCTGAGCAGGCGGCACAGCGCTTACGTGAAGTCAGTGATATTCATTATAAGCAGCAGTAATGCAGTTAAAAAATCAATAATTATTAGCTTATTTAAGCAGTTCGAATAATTTGAAAATTTAGGAACCTATTCAATGGATAAATTACAAAAGACGGTTGAAAATGCTTTTCAATACGTATTTGGGTACCAACCGGATACCTATGTTCAAGCCCCTGGACGCGTTAATCTTATTGGTGAACACACTGATTATAATGACGGTTTTGTCCTTCCCTGCGCTATTGACTATCAAACCATGACAGCAGCAAAAAAACGTAATGACCGAATTATTCGAGTGGTTGCTGCAGATTATGCTAACGATGGCGATGAATTTAGCTTGGATGATGAGATCACTTTTTTACCGGGAAAAATGTGGGCAAACTACATTCGAGGCGTGATCAAATTTTTATTACAAAGAGGCTTTGAATTCGGCGGCTGTGACATTGCGGTGAGTGGCAATGTTCCTCAAGGTGCTGGGCTCAGTTCTTCAGCCTCTTTAGAGGTCGTTATTGGGCAAACGATTAAAGAGCTGTATCAACTTGATATTAGCCAACAAGAGATTGCACTTAATGGTCAACAAGCTGAAAACCAATTTGTTGGGTGCAACTGTGGGATTATGGACCAACTCATTTCTGCCAGCGGTGATGCAGAGCATGCTTTACTAATAGATTGCCGTAGCTTAGAAGTTTACCCAATTCCCGTGCCTGATGATTTGGTTGTGATGATCATCAACTCCAATAAAAAACGTGGCTTAGTCGACAGTGAATACAATACTCGTCGTCAGCAATGTGAAGCTGCCGCAACGCAGTTTTCAGTCAAAGCATTACGTGATATTACGCTGGATGAGTTTACTCAAAAGCAGAACCAACTCGACCCATTAGTTGCCAAGCGGGCTAAACATGTTATTACGGAAAATGCCCGTACACTGGCGGCTGCAAAAGCATTAACAGAAAACAATTTGCTATTACTGAGCCAGCTCATGGCAGAATCCCATGTTTCTATGCGGGATGATTTCGAAATCACGGTTAAAGAAATCGACATATTAGTGGATATCGTCAAATCTGTTTTAGGCGATCAAGGCGGTGTACGCATGACCGGAGGTGGATTTGGCGGCTGTGTTGTTGCGGTAATGAAACAGCAGCTCGTTGAGCCAGTTAAAGCTGCGGTAGAAGCCCAATACCAGACTATGACTGGGTTAAAAGAAGATATTTATGTCTGTCAGCCAAGTGCAGGGGCTGGGGTTTTCGTTGCGAGTTAATCACGTTTTAAGTTATTAAGCATCAATCAGGTTACGGCTGGAAGAATATGCAGATTTCTAAAGAATCGGATGCACCAAAAGAAATTACGCTGATAAATCAAAGTGGAATGGAAATTAGATTGACGACGTTTGGTGCTAGCTGGATGAGCTGTATATTACCGCTCTCCACGGGAAAGCGCGATGTTGTCTTAGGTTCACCAAACATAGCTTCACAAATGGAACAATCTGTTTATTTGGGGGCAACGGTTGGGCGTGTCGCTAATCGTATCGCCAATGGGTCATTCACCTTGAACGATAAGGTGTATTCGGTGACGAGTAACCAAGGCGAGCATTGCTTGCATGGTGGAAAAGATAATTTTAGCTACCGTCTATGGGCGGTTACACAGCCAAATTCACAGCAGGCCATTTTTACGCTAACTTCCGCTGATGGCGACCAAGGATTTCCGGGGAAACTGTGGGTTGAGGTGAGCTATGAACTGACTGATGATAATCAGGTCATCATTGATTATCAACACCGAGTCGACCAGCTATGCCCTGTTAATCTCACCAATCATGCTTATTTTAATTTGGCAGGAGAAGGTTCTGACAAAACGGTGTTAGAGCATGATTTACAAATCTATGGAACCCATTTTTTACCCACCAATAAAGAGGGGATTCCAACTGGTGAATGGCGCGATGTCACCGAAACTAATTTTGACTTTAGGCAAAGTAAGCGTATTAGCCGTGATTTTTTGCAAGATGAAGACCAACGACGTGCTGGGGGATATGACCATACGTTGATATTGGAACCTTCGGTGGTTGATGGAAAGAGCGTTGCTGCGTCGTTATTATCTCCAGATGGTGATGTACGCATGAATATGATGACGACAATGCCTGCTATGCAGCTATATACGGGTAATTACCTTATTGATGTAACAGGAAAAACAAAGGTATACACCCCTTTTTCAGGTATTGCATTTGAAACGCAATTTCCACCGGATGCAGTCAATCATCCAGAGTGGGGGGAGCCGTGGAGTGGTATTTCCTACCCTAATCAAACTTATACAAGCCAAACGCGTTACCAATTTATTTTTTAATTTTTTATTTTCTAATAAATAAGCCAGTGGCTGATGTATTCCCAAGCACCGCAATATGACGGTGCTTTATTTTTTTATATCGCGAAACGTTAGCCATCGTTATTTAAAATGATTTAGCCCATTGTTTAAACGCTAACACATTGTTTTTAAATACAGCCTGTTGTTTAATAAACTTATCGTGAATATTGAGGTGTACAATGGCGACAATAAAAGATGTAGCACGGGAAGCAGGGGTGTCTGTTGCAACGGTTTCTCGCGTGCTCAACCTATCTCCTAAGGCAAGTCAGGCCTCGATAGCATCCGTTCAACAAGCAATGAATAAACTGGGTTATAGGCCCAATGCCGCCGCTCGCGCATTAGTGAACCAAAGCTCAAATACCATTGGTGTATTAGTTAACGATGTCTCTGACCCTTTTTTTGGTGTAATGGTCAAAGCCGTTGATGCAGTAGCGCATAAAAATGGTAAACATATCCTGATTTGTAATGGTTACCATAATGCGAAAGAAGAGCGACAATCGATTGAATTACTGATCAACAATCGTTGTGATGCTTTGATTATTCATTCAAAAGCGCTGGAGGATGAAGAGCTGATAGCATACGCGAAAGAAGTGCCCAGTATGGTCTTGATCAACCGACGCATTGAAAAAATTGCTAATCGCTGTATTTCGTTGAATAACTATAAAGGGGCTTATCTGGCGACGGAGCACCTTATTCGTCAAGGTCATAAAAAAATCGCGTATATCTCTTCAAATCATCAAATAGAGGATGCCGCTCAGCGTTTGCTCGGTTATCGAGATGCATTGAAAAATCACGGTGTTGAGTTACCAGAAAGTTATGTGGAATATGGTGAGCCGTCGGGAGAAGGTGGTGAACTCGCTATGACCAAATTATTGATTAAATCGTTAGATATTACCGCGGTGGTCGGCTACAACGATTTTATGGCCGCGGGTGCGATTGCAGTTTTAGATGAAAACGATATTTCTTCGCCAGAACAAGTGTCGGTTATCGGTTTTGATGACGTTCTCATTGCTCGCTATATTCATCCTCGCTTAACAACTATTCGTTATCCCATTCAAATGATGGCAGAGCGAGCCACACAGCTAGCATTGGCTTTGGCTCGGGAAGAAACGATCCCAGATGAAAATTTAGTCTATTCACCGACATTAGTTCAGCGTAATTCTGTTCGCCCTCTCTAACTCCTTTTTTATCAATGTAAACGTTATCATTTATTTGTGATGGCGTTCAACAACCTTATCATTAGTTAATAACCCCAAACCTTATCAATATTATTTAAATCCTTGTAAATCAATAGATAAAATAGATTATCGTTCTATTTTTGTTAATCTAAATGTGTTAAATATTTAGTGTTAATATGTGATTCAAGTAACGGCTAATTATTGTGGTAACGTTTACACTGGCGCCGTTATCATTTGGCTAAGGAATTTTATTATGCAGACAGCAGGTATTGGATTAAGCACACTAGACTACGGGGTTTTTGCCTTGTATGTGCTAATCATAGTCACCGTTGGGCTTTGGGTATCCCGAGATAAAAATGGGCAGAAAAAAGGGACGAAAGATTATTTCCTTGCAGGAAAGACTTTGCCTTGGTGGGCAATAGGTTCCTCATTAATTGCAGCGAATATTTCTGCGGAACAATTTATTGGTATGTCAGGCTCGGGTTTCTCTATCGGGTTGGCTATCGCATCATATGAATGGATGGCTGCACTGACATTGATCATCGTGGCAAAATATTTTATGCCAGTCTTTATTGATAAAGGTATTTTTACCATCCCTGAATTTGTTGAAAAACGCTTCAATCGGACATTAAAAACCATTTTGGCTGTATTCTGGTTAGCACTGTTTATCTTTGTTAATTTAACATCTGTACTGTATCTTGGGGCTCTGGCTCTGCAAACTATTCTTGGTATCCCAATGCATTACGCGATTTTGGGGTTAGCTTTGTTTGCGGTGGTATATTCTCTTTATGGTGGTTTGTCCGCGGTGGCATGGACAGACGTTGTACAAGTATTCTTTTTGATCTTGGGTGGGTTCTTAACCACTATTATGGCGGTGAGTTATATCGGTGGTGATGCCGGTATTTTTGCCGGTATGAGTCGTATGGCGGATGAAGCGCCAGCTCACTTTGAAATGATTTTAAGTCCGGATAATCCACAGTTTAGTAACTTACCTGGTATTGCTGTTCTAATCGGTGGGTTATGGGTTGCTAACTTGTATTATTGGGGTTTTAACCAATATATTATTCAGCGTGCTTTAGCGGCTAAATCCATTGGTGAAGCACAAAAAGGGTTAGTTTTTGCCGCGTTTATGAAGTTGATTGTGCCTATACTCGTGGTTGTTCCGGGTATTGCTGCTTATGTTATCGTTTCTGATCCTGCGCTACTGGCAGGTTTAGGGGAAACGGCACAAGCACATATGCCTACATTAGCTCAGGCAGATAAAGCTTATCCTTGGTTAACACAATTCTTACCTGTTGGCGCAAAAGGTATTGTATTCGCTGCGTTGGCTGCTGCGATAGTATCTTCATTGGCTTCGATGCTGAACTCAGTGGCAACCATTTTCACGATGGATATCTATAAGGAATACATTGCACCTGCAACGGAAGATCATAAACTCGTGAATGTGGGGCGTATTAGTGCAGTTGTTGCACTGATTGTGGCTTGCTTTATTGCACCATTATTAGGCAACATTGGGCAAGCTTTCCAATATATTCAAGAATATACAGGGTTAGTTAGCCCAGGTATTTTAGCCGTATTCTTATTAGGTCTATTTTGGAAAAAAACCAATGCGAAAGGCGCAATCATCGGTGTTTTACTTTCCATTCCATTTGCATTGTTCCTGAAATTAATGCCTTTAGGCATGCCATTCCTTGATCAAATGATGTACACCTTCTTCTTTACTGCGGTAGTTATCGGGTTGATTAGTCTGACAACGTCAAAAGAGGATGATAGTAAAGGCGCAATAATTTTAACCTCAGAAACATTTAAAACATCAGCAGGTTTTAATATTGCATCGTATATCATTATGGTCATTCTATGTGCGCTGTATGCCTTGCTGTGGTAATTCATTAATATAAATGAATCATTATTTATCATGATCACAAAGGGCAGCCATCGAGCTGCCCTTTGGTTTTTTATCGATAAAAATTAAAACTTACAAACGCCACGTATATTGTGGCCAGTGATTTTCATTGGCAGCTTGAAGCAAGCGTGGGTCGCCGTTGACGATGAAAGTTTCGTCGGCAAATTGGCACATTGGTAGGTCATTGGCAGAATCAGTATAGAAATAAATGTAGGCATCTGTGATTGGTTGGTGAGCGAGCCATTGAGTCAAGCGCTTCACTTTGCCTTCTTTAAACGTTGGAATACCGTCAATTTCAGTGGAGTAACAGCCATTTGATTGCTTGATATCAATCCCCATCGCTACATCTGCACCGAGACGATCGGCGATTTTTTTCACAATAAACGAGACAGTTGCCGAGATCACAATGATCGGGATCCCTTGGGATCGGTAAGAGGCTACCGTGCTCAATCCCTCGGGATAAACACGAGGAATAATAATGGTATCCACAAAATCATCCAGCCATTGGTCAACTTGCTCTACCTTAATTCCATTCAGGGTTTGCAGGTTAAACTGCAAATAAGTCGCCATATCTAAATTGCCAGTATTGTACTGCTCCATCATAGCTTTATCTGCTTCGACAAAACGTGGGTCACTGATGATTTTTTTATCCCAAAGGTATTGGGTCCACAGCACACTGCTGTCTCCTTGGATCAGCGTATCGTCTAAATCAAAGATGGCTAATTGGTTTTGCATGGTATTCCTTTGGCTAACTAACTTAGAGCACGAATTTCATTTTTATTAAACATCAGTTCAAGGCGAGTGCCCGGTTCAAATAACCGTTCAGAAGAACGATTGAGTAAATCCACGGTCATATCTCCTGCAGGTGTATTCACGCTGTAGCGAATGATATTCCCTAATAATTGATGGTCAAGGATAACGGCATCAACTGGAGCCGAAATATGAGTGCCATACTGGCGTCCAACTTCCCGTACATAAATAGACTCAGGGCGAATAGCGAGCGTGCCGTTTAAATTCACGCCCAACATTCCATTGGCTTTTTCTGCATCAACTAAATTGTAATGCCCCATAAAACGCGCAACAAATTCCGTTGCGGGTTGAGTATAGATATTTTCTGCAGTATCGCTTTGAATAATTGCGCCTTTATTCATTAAAAAAATGCGGTCGGACATAATCATCGCTTCGTCTTGGTCGTGAGTAACGAAAATAGTGGTTAAACCTAATTCCCGCTGAATTTCACGAATTTGCTGACGCAGATGTTTACGAATACGGGCATCCAAGGCGGATAAAGGCTCATCAAGTAATAAAATTTGCGGCTTCATTACCAATGCGCGGGCGAGGGCAACACGTTGGCGCTGACCACCAGATAGTTGATGAGGATACTGGTTTTCTTTGCCTTGCAGTTCCACCATCTCAATGACATCCGCAACGGCTTTTTCTCTTTCTTGCCCAGAGACTTTGCGCATTTTCAACCCAAAGGCGATATTCTCCGCAACGGTCATATTGGGGAACAATGCGTAGCTTTGGAACACCATTCCGACACCGCGCTGTTGAGCTGGCTGATGGGTAATATTTTGGCGATTAATATACAGCTCACCGCTATCGGGTTGTTCCAGACCCGCGATGCAGCGCAGTAGGGTAGATTTTCCACAGCCACTTGGACCGAGTAGAGTAATAAACTCCCCTTTTTCGACCGTAAACTGGATATCAGAGAATACCTGATTCTGACCAAAGGATTTTGTTAAGTTTTCAGCAATGACGTAGCTCATTGTTCATCTCCAGCACGGTTTAATCGCGTTGCTAACCAAGTGAGCAGCAACGTAAAAATGAAATAGGACATCACCAATGCAGAAGTAAAGTGTCCGCTAGTTTGGCGCATATTAAACAGATAAATTTGCAGGGTTTCATAACGGGTACCGACCAAGATATTGGCAAATACAAACTCGCCCATTAGAAATGAGAATGAAATCAGCAGGGAAACTAACAATCCTTTTCGGATATTGGGTAGCACAATCATTAAGAAGGCTTTGAAAGTACTGGCACCTAACAGATGTGCGGCATCCATTAAGTCATGAAGATTAATACCTTGAAAACTGTTCGCCAGTGCACGGTACATAAAAGGCAGCGTAATGGTGAAATAAGTTCCGATTAAAATCCACGGGGTTCCCACCAACATGAACGGCTCATCAGCAAAGATTTGCAATAAACCCACCGAAGAAACCACCGGAGGGATCGCGAATGGCAAAATGATCAGTAAATCCATCACGCCTTTCAGCTTTGGAAAACGGTAAAACACCGCAAAGGTCATCGGTAAGATCACTAAGGTACTGATCAATAACGTACCAAAACAGATCAGTAGCGATCGCCCAAATGCCATTAAAAATCGTGGATCTTGCCACAGTTGCAGATACCATTTTACGGATAATGCATCAGGTAAAATGGTCGCACCCCACGAACTCGAAATGGAGTAAATAAACGTGGCAATAATTGGCAAGGCGAGGATAGCAGCCACACTGCTCAGCACGATTTTATGAAACAGTAAGCTCGGCGTTTTTGAGGTACGGAGATTAGGACTTAGCATGGTAGCTCCGCTTTAATAGCCAATGGTGGATAGCCGTAATGAAACCTAGAATAGCAATCAGCAGTACAGAAATTGCCGCAGCCATATTGGGTTCGAGGAAAAGATCACCGGAAACCAAGCTGGCAATACGGATGGTAACAAGATTGTAGTTACCGCTGGTTAATGCGTAAGTGCTGGCATAAGCCCCCACCGCATTTGCCACGAGAATAATAAAAGTACCGAGCAATGCGGGAGCTATCACCGGAATTCCCACTTTCATCCAGTACGTGAACTTACTGGCTCCCATGGTTTTGGCGGCATCTTCCCATTCAGGTTTAAGGGCATCAAACGCAGGGTATAGCAATAAAACACCCAGCGGGATTTGAAAGTAGATATACAGCAGCATTAACCCACTGGCGCTATAAATATTAAAATCATCAATCCATCCCCACGCTTTTAATTGCAGAGTAATTGCACCGTTGAAGCCCAAAATGATGATAAAGGCGAAAGCCAGAGGTACGCCACTAAAGTTGCTCGCCATTGTCGTAAATGAAATCATCAAATTGCGTACTTTTCCCTGCATTTTGTAGATGGAAAAAGCGGTGATGCTGGCTATCAATAAACCAACCACGCTGCAAATTAAGGATAGCCAAATCGTATTTTCAAAAGCTTGCAGATAAAAATCATTAGTGAAGATTTCAAAGTAATTATCGAAAGACCAAGCTTCTTCATAAATGAAGCTGTTAAACAGCACCCAAATCATAGGGGCAATTTGGAATAAGCAAAACAGTAGGATGAACGGCACGATTAACAGTGCGGCTTGCCAATGAAAACGCGCGAATGGTTTTTTAGTCATTATTATGCCCTCCGTTTTTGGATGGGTCTGTGCGCAGTCGGCGGGGATATCAGCCATGAGTCACCTCGGTGAGTAAGTCATCACAAACAGTTTTGTTTGGATGGGGAACATCAAGTAACTGGCAAATTGTGCCGCAAATAGCCGTTTGCTCAATTGCAGCATGAGATTGATGGGAAAAATGGTTACCAATGGTGAATAACGGGATTTCGCGTTCTTCGGGTAAAATTCCACCATGGCTACGATCGTTATTCATGCCGTGATCGCTGGTAATTATGATTTGATAACCTTGTTCCATCCACGCAGGTATGTAGTGGGATAGGGTCACGTCAGCTTTACGGGCCACATTACGATATTGTGGGGAATCAAAACCAAATTTGTGCCCAGTATCGTCAATGTTCATTGGATGGATTAATAAAAAATCTGGGGAATACTGGGTTCGTAAATACTCTGCATCCATAAACAGGTGGTCATCGGGATAATGGTCAGCTTGGTAAAAGCAGCCATATTGAATCGGTAACTGTGTATCGTGGGTAAAGCGGTCGCGGTTGGCATCAAAAGGAGCTCGATTATACAATTCGCTGACCCAATAATAAGCCGCTGCTGCCGTGATTTTCCCGGCTTTATGAGCCAGGGAAAAAATACTGTCAAAGTGAGATAAGCGCACAATCTCGTTGTTGACGATGCCACTTTTGACCGGAGGTACACCCGTTAAAATACATTCGTATAACGGGCGCGACATGGATGGGAGCTCACACTCCATTTTATAAAGTGTTGCACTACCGGTTTTGATAAGACCATTGAGATAGCCCATGCATTGATGGGCTACTGAATAACTTAAACCGTCTAGAACAACAAGTATGACTTTCTCAGACATCAGACTGTTGCTTCCTAAATTATTGCTGGTGGATCAGCACTTGTTGCTGCCACATTTTTGGTAAATTACGTGATGATTTTTCCCACGCTTGCGCATCTTTAATTGGGTGAACATTTTTGTATTGCTCATCCGGTAACAGTTTGGCTTGAATATCTGCTGGCAGCGTAAGGTATTGAGCACGAATTGGACGTGCATAACCTTCGGCAAGGTTGATTTGGCCTTTATCGCTGAAGATAAATTCACGGGCTAACTTAGCGGCATTTGGGTTTTTGGCGTATTTATTGATGATGGTGGTGTAACCCGAAATGACGCTACCATCGGATGGGATCACGACGATAAAGCGGTCGCGGTTGATTTGGTCACGGTAATTCAATGCGTTGAAATCCCAAAGAATACCGACTTCGACTTCGCCTTTTTCGATGTTAGCTACGGTTGGATCATTGACGGAAAGTCTTTTTTGTTTTGCGAGTTCACCGAAAAATTCAATGGCAGGTTGCAGGTTATTTTCATCGCCCCCACGTGCAAAAGCGGCAGCTAAGACGGCATTATTTGCTTGGGCTGCGATCCCCACATCACCCACAGTAACTTTGTATTTGCCTTTTAGCAGGTCGTCCCAACTTGCCGGGGCTTCTTTGACTAAATCTTTGTTAATCATAAAAGCGATAGTTCCGGTATACGCCAGTGCCCAATGGCCATCTTTATCTTTTGCCCAATCAGGAACTTGTGACCAAGTCGTCGGTTTATAAGGTTGTGTTACCCCTTTTTGTACCGCTACGGGACCAAAAGAGGCACCGACATCGCCGATATCTGCCGTTGCATTACTTTTTTCAGCGGCAAATTTCGCGATTTCTTGTGCGGAGCTCATATCGGTATCTTGGTGTTTTAAGCCGTACTGGCTGGATAAATCTTGCCATGTGCCTTTCCAGTTTGCCCATGTATCAGGCATCCCCACGCTATAAACTTGACCTTCTTTCTTTGCTGCTTCGATAAGTTTGGTTAAATCGCTGTCTGCTGCAAAAGCCATTTGAGACGCGCTGAGTGACAGTAAAATTGCCGGTACGATAGCTTTCATTTTATTTATCTCTATAAGAGGAGCCGTATTGGTTGCTTAGCATGCTAATTTTTGAAGGTGACAATGAGTTGACGGTTGTGTGACACTTTTTGTACATCGTGACTTTAAAATGTCTAAAAAGTGTCAAACTGCACAAACTAAGATGACGAATAAAACGGTTATGTGACAATCTATAAAACAAGCGTATCTTTAACGGCAACAAAAGGATCTAATACAGATATTAACGATGAATAAATTCACATTAGCAGGAACGGAAAGTGGCTGGTGGTTTGTCTGTTTTGCCGGTCGTTTATGGCTGCCAAAAGGGGATGTACCGAGAGGAAATGCCAACCAGTATGGGTTAACCGGAAAAGTGGCAACGCCAATTGGTGAGTGGCAAGGCGAAGTAGTTTGGCTGATAGCAGAAAAAATGCCAGCAGATATGGGATCTCCACGGATGGTAACCGCTCAAGATGAAGGCTTATTTCGCTTGGCGGGACGCGGAGTACAGCTGGCTGAGTTTTATCGTTCACACCGTTATTGCGGTTATTGTGGTACCGCAATGCGCCATAGCCCAACAGAATGGGCATGCTTATGTGACCATTGTCATGAACGTTATTATCCACAAATAGCACCTTGCATTATTGTGGGTATCCGCCGTGATGACCATATCTTGCTGGCTCAACATCGCCGTCATTCGCAAAATCCACTATTTACAGTGCTTGCGGGTTTTGTCGAAGTTGGGGAAACGCTAGAAGAGGCCGTTGCTCGTGAAGTGATGGAAGAGAGCAATATTAAGGTTCGTAATATTCGCTATGTTTCCTCCCAACCTTGGCCATTCCCACATTCATTAATGATGGGTTTTTTAGCCGATTATGATAGTGGCGATATTAAGGTCGATCCGAATGAACTGATTCGTGCCGATTGGTATCACTATAACGATCTGCCAATGATCCCACCGGGAGATACCATCGCAAGGCGTTTGATTGAAGATACTGTGGTTTTATGCCGTCAATATGATGAAGAGAATCGCTAAAGGCAGGATCGCTGATATTGTTTCCCTTTGCTGATATAATGCGGCGCCTTAGCCATTTGCGGCGGCCACAATAATAATGGAGTAAATAATGACTGAGTTAAAAAATGACCGCTATCTACGTGCGTTGCTACGTCAGCCTGTAGATGTAACCCCAGTATGGATGATGCGTCAAGCCGGGCGTTACCTACCAGAATATAAAGCAACCCGCGCAGAAGCTGGTGATTTTATTGCTTTGTGTAAAAATACTGAGTTAGCGTGTGAAGTCACGTTACAGCCACTTCGTCGTTTTCCATTAGACGCCGCAATTTTATTCTCTGATATTTTAACTATCCCTGATGCAATGGGGCTTGGGCTTTATTTCGAAACTGGGGAAGGTCCTCGTTTTGAAAAGCCAATCAAGAATGCCGCAGATGTTAAAAATATCCCTATTCCCGATCCAGAAATGGAACTTGGCTATGTGATGGATGCGGTGCGCGCGATCCGTAAGGCACTGAATGGGGATGTCCCGCTGATTGGTTTCTCCGGAAGCCCATGGACATTAGCAACTTATATGGTCGAAGGCGGTAGCAGTAAAGCATTCACTAAAATCAAAAAAATGATGTATGAAGATCCAACGACGCTGCATCTGCTTCTTGATAAGTTAGCGGATAGCGTGATTTTGTATCTGAACGCACAAATCCGTGCAGGTGCACAATCGCTGATGATTTTTGATACATGGGGCGGAGTGCTGACCAAGCGTGATTATCTGCAATTCTCCCTGCACTACATGCATAAAATTGTTGATGGTTTAATTCGTGAAAATGACGGTCGCCGTGTGCCTGTAACGTTATTTACTAAGGGTGGCGGTCAATGGTTAGAAGAGATGGCAGCAACAGGTTGTGATGCACTCGGTCTGGACTGGACAACTGAAATTGCAGATGCCCGTCGCCGTGTTGGGGATAAAGTGGCTCTACAAGGTAATATGGATCCTTCAATGTTATATGCGCCTCCTGCTCGTATTGAAGAAGAAGTGCAGCATATTCTAAAAGGCTTCGGTCAAGGAGAAGGGCACGTCTTCAACTTAGGACATGGTATCCATCAAGACGTTCAGCCGGAGCATGCGGGTACTTTTGTCGATGCAGTGCACCGTTTTTCCCGCCAGTACCATCAGTAGATAGAACGCAGGTTCTATCTCACTTTGCATCTCAAAATGAATGGTGTATTTACAGCGTGTTGTAAATACACCATTAGCATCTATGATTAAAACTCACTAAGCAGCGGTCGTACTATGGTTTTAGATACTCAGCAATTACGGCAACAGCAAACCCAGCTAGCACAACGCATCATTTTACAGGATGATTTTGCGACTCCCCATTTTATTGGTGGAGCAGATGTTGGATTTGAGCAGGATGGGGCTATCACTCGTGCAGTGATTGTCGTGCTGTCATGGCCTGAACTTAAATTGATTGAGTATCAAATCGCACGTATACCAACACAATTGCCTTATATTCCGGGGTTACTCTCTTTTCGTGAGGTTCCTGGGCTAATGGCGGCTTGGTCGCAAATAAAGCAGAAACCTGATTTAGTGCTGGTGGATGGGCAAGGTATTGCGCATCCTCGGCGTTTCGGTGTGGCGTGTCACTTTGGATTACTTGCGGATGTTCCCACCATTGGGGTTGCAAAAAGCCGATTATGTGGTGATAACGTCGAGCTTGATCCTGAACCTGAAAGTGTCCAAATGTTAAGGTTGGGGGATGAACAGCTCGGATGGGTATATCGGAGTAAAAAACGCTGTAATCCTTTATATGTTTCACCGGGTCACAAAGTGAGTTTTATTTCCTCGCTAGCATGGGTAAAAGGGTGTATTCAAGGGTATAGATTACCAGAACCCACCCGTATGGCTGACGGAATCGCTTCGAATCGAACGTTTTTTAAGCGAATGAATGAGAAAATTGGCTAATTATCAGCAAAATATGTGGCATTGGCTGATTTTCAGGTAAACTGCGAAGTATTAAGATTGATGAGTCAGAAATTATGTTAAGAAATCCTATTCATTTGAGGTTGGAGAAGCTAGAAGCCTGGCAGCATATGACATTTATGGCATGCCTGTGCGAAAGAATGTATCCCAACTATCAGATGTTTTGTCAGCAAACTGAATTTGCTGATGCGAAGGTTTATCGCTCCATTCTAGATTTAGTTTGGGAAACCTTGGTTATCAAAGATAGCAAAGTCAATTTCGACAGTCAGTTAGAAAAGTTAGAAGAAATTATTCCAGTAGCTGATGACTTCGATATGTATGGTGTGTATCCCGCTATCGACGCTTGCATTGCTTTAGGTGAACTCGTTCATGCAAAACTGAGTGGCGAAACGCTTGAGCACGCAATTTTAGTGAGTGAAGCCTCCATCCGTACAGTTGCCATGCTTGAAATGACCCAAGCAGGGCGGGAAATGACTGATGAAGAATTAAAAGATGTGCCTGCTGTAGAAGAAGAGTGGGACATTCAATGGGATATTTTCCGTTTATTGGCAGCTTGCGAAGAACGGGACTTAGAATTAATTAAAGGATTAAAATCTGACCTCCGCGAAGCGGGTGTCAGCAACATTGGCATCACTGTAGACTAAAATTTGCGTTTTTATGCGTGAAAACGTGACTTGAAGCAGTAATGCTGTGTACTAAGACTTCACATTTACCCCTACTCTGGTCTACATTGAGGGGCGAGAAGAAGTGGCTATCGGGGGCGTGTATCAGGGCTGTCAATCTGGCATATCCGACGCACTCGATGCTTTGCAAACGATAAACACACTGTGTAAGGATAATTTATGAACAAGACTGAATTAGTTGATGCTATCGCAGAATCTACAGATCTGACTAAAACCCAAGCTAAATCAGCTCTGGAAGCGACTCTGAGCGCTATTTCAGATTCACTGAAAAAAGGCGAAGCAGTACAACTGGTCGGTTTCGGTACTTTTAAAGTTAGCCACCGTGCAGCACGTACCGGTCGTAACCCACAAACTAAAGCAGAAATTCAAATTCCTGCGACAACTGTACCTGCTTTCTCTGCCGGTAAAGCATTGAAAGACGCTGTAAAATAAGTACATTGTCTATAAGAGTTATCAGAGGGGGTATTACATTATCCCCTTTGTTTATTCGCAAAAGGTTGCTGGTATTGGGAGCTATCTCAATGCTAAGCGCCTGTTCTTCTCATTCGCCTCAATTACCTGAGTTTAGCGCGAGTGGATTTATTGCCGATGATGGCGTGATCCGAATGTGGCGACTCAACGATGCGAAAAGTCAGCCGTTGGTCTTAATGGTGGTGTATAGCCCCTTTAAACGAACTGACACTTCAGTCAATTTTTTTGAGTATCGTGATGGTCAACTTTGGCAGATCCGCAGCCAGGTCTTAAACCAAGGCGACAACAATATCACCGAGCAATTGCGATTTAATAAAGACAATGAAATTGTGTTTATGCAGCGAGCTCAAAAAAATATCAAATCCCCACTTTCTCCTGATGAAATTAACCGTTGGCGCTTTGAAGCTGGACGGATCCTCGATGTGAATACGGCTTTAATTGTTGGCGGCGTAGAACTGCACCAAGGTCACTGGCAGCAAGGTAAAATTACCACTTGTAGCGGCGAAGAACGAAAAGTAACGTTCGAACCTTATGCACAAAAATGGTTGGATGACCGCGCGAAAGTGTGGACTAAAGAGCTGAATTTAGCTTGGTTGGAGTCGCCAGAAGGGAATCAGCTTTTGATGGTGGCGGATACTAACTTCTGCAATTGGCAACCTTCTAAAGATAGTTTATAAATAACCGCTCGTCGTCTTTCAAATCCTAGCGTTGTTGGCTTCGGTGACTTAACCCAGTCACATAGTTATCTATGCTCCTGGGCATAAGTAACCTTGCCGCCTAGCTATGCTTCGAAATACTTAGAGCCATTGGCTGGGTGAAGGTCAAAGGCAAAAACAAGAAACAGAAAAGCAAAAAGCTGATAAAAGTTTTCTCTTATCAGCTTGTGGGTTATTTGTTTCTATTATTTGTTTCTATTATTTGTTTTATTACTTAATGCGGGCGATGGCGCGGTAGCCGATGTCGTTACGATAGAAACTGTCAGACCAATTGATGGTTTTGGCAACTTCATAAGCTTTAGCTTGGGCTTTTGCGATGTCGTTACCTAATGCAGTTACGCATAGAACGCGCCCACCGGCAGTAACGACTTCACCTGCTTGATTTAACTTGGTACCCGCGTGGAATACTTTACTATCAGCAGCCTCGCTGGTTGGTAAACCAGAAATGACATCGCCGTTGCGATAATCACCCGGATAACCACCGGCGGCGATAACAACGCCTAGAGCAGGGCGTTCATCCCATAGGGAATCTTTACCTGCTAACTCACCTTTAGCGCCCGCTAAACACAGTGCAACTAAATCAGACTGCAAGCGCATCATAATTGGCTGAGTTTCAGGATCACCAAAGCGGCAGTTAAATTCAATGACTTTCGGATTTCCGGCTTTATCAATCATCAAACCTGCATATAAGAAGCCTTGATAACGATTATCTTCCTGATCCATTCCTTTGACCGTAGGGTAAATCACTTGCTCCATGACTCGCTGATGAACTTCATCAGTCACGACAGGTGCTGGAGAATAAGCGCCCATTCCGCCAGTATTTAAACCTGTATCACCGTCACCAACACGTTTATGATCTTGGCTGGTTGCCATTGGAATGACATTTTCACCATCAACCATCACGATAAAACTGGCTTCTTCACCATCGAGAAACTCCTCGATAACGATACGATGACCCGCGTCACCAAAGGCATTTCCAGCCAGCATATCGTGCACCGCATCTTTAGCTTCTTGCAGTGTCATCGCAACGATAACGCCTTTACCTGCGGCAAGGCCATCAGCTTTAATAACAATCGGTGCGCCGACTTTATCTAAGTACGCGAGAGCGGGCTCAACTTCAGTAAAGTTTTCATACGCTGCTGTTGGAATATTATGGCGAGCTAAGAAATCTTTGGTAAAGGCTTTTGAGCCCTCAAGTTGTGCAGCACCTTGAGTTGGACCAAAAATTGTGAGTCCAGCTTGCTTGAATGCATCAACAACACCAATAACTAAAGGCGCTTCAGGACCTACGATGGTCAAGCCAATTTGTTTATCCTTGGCAAATTGAAGTAGTCCATCGATATCCGTCGCTGAAATATCAACATTCTCTAACGCTGGCTCAATCGCTGTTCCTGCATTACCTGGAGCAACATAAACTTTGTCTGCTAAAGGTGATTGTGCTGCTTTCCACGCTAAAGCATGTTCACGACCGCCGCCACCAATAATCAATATATTCATAAAAACCCCTAAGAATTAATGACGGAAATGACGCATGTTAGTAAAGATCATTGCGATGCCATGTTCATTAGCCGCATCGATGATTTCATTATCACGGATAGAGCCACCAGGTTGGATAACACACGTTACACCAACTGCGGCAGCGGCATCAATACCATCACGGAATGGGAAGAATGCATCAGATGCCATTGCACAGCCCGCGACTTCTAAACCTTCATCCGCAGCTTTGATGCCTGCGATCTTCGCGGAGTACACACGGCTCATTTGCCCTGCGCCAATTCCGATAGTCATATCATTCTTAGAATAAACAATTGCATTCGACTTCACGAATTTAGCCACTTTCCAGCAGAATAGGGCATCTTTTAATTCACGCTCAGTCGGCTGACGTTTAGTCACCACACGCAAATCGTCGGCGGTTACCATGCCTAAGTCACGGTCTTGTACTAATAAGCCACCGTTAACACGTTTGAAATCTAAGCCTGCAACTGGCTTGCTCCATTCTCCGCAAACTAAAACGCGAACGTTCTGTTTTGTTGCTAATGAAGGAAGCGCATCTTCAGCAATAGAAGGTGCGATAATCACTTCCACAAATTGGCGTTCAATAATGGCTTCCGCTGTCGCTTTATCTAATTGGCGGTTAAACGCAATAATGCCACCGAATGCGGAGGTAGGATCAGTTTTGAATGCTTTATCGTAAGCGGTATGAATATTATCGCCAATTGCTACGCCACAAGGGTTAGCGTGCTTAACAATTACGCAGGCTGGTTCGTCGAAAGATTTGACACATTCAAGAGCGGCATCGGTATCAGCAATATTATTATAAGAAAGCGCTTTACCTTGAATTTGTGTCGCAGTAGCGATTGACGCTTCCTTCGGATTCTCTTCTATATAGAAAGCGGCATCTTGATGGCTGTTTTCACCATAACGCATATCTTGCTTTTTAATGAAGTTAAGATTCAAGGTACGAGGAAAGCGACCCGATGGCTGAGAAGTGTCACCATGGTAAGGTGCAACGAGCTCACCAAAGTAGTTAGCAATCATGCTGTCATAAGCGGCAGTATGTTCAAATGCTTTAATTGCTAAGTCAAAACGTGTTGACCAATTTAAAGAGTTTTCGTAGTTATCCATCTCTTCAATGACTGTATTGTAATCATTGCTATTTACGACGATGGCAACGTCTTTATGGTTCTTAGCGGCGGAGCGAACCATGGTTGGACCGCCGATATCAATATTCTCAACGGCATCTTCTAATGTGCAGTTTGGTTTTGCTACGGTTTGAGCAAAAGGATAGAGGTTTACAACCACCATATCGATAGGGGCAATATCATGTTCTTGCATGATTGTGTCATCGGTACCACGACGACCTAAGATCCCACCGTGAACTTTAGGGTGCAGAGTCTTAACACGACCATCCATCATTTCAGGAAAACCGGTGTAATCCGAAACTTCAGTGACCTTTAGGCCTTGCTCTGCTAATAACTTTGCGGTTCCACCAGTAGAAAGCAGTTCAACACCACGCTGAGAAAGCGCCTTAGCGAATTCAACAACCCCTGTTTTATCAGAGACACTGAGCAGGGCACGACGAATAGGACGAAGCTGTTGCATGAGAGAGATCCCTTGGATTTGGATAAAGAAAGCAATATCTATATATAAGTCACTAACAATTTCAGAGCATCAAAATAAAATCAATGCTGAATTTTCGCGCCAATTGTAGCGCAAACGTTTGCGTAATGCGCGAACTATTTTAACTATTTTTCATCATTGTGGATAACTCTGTGTGTAAATCGGTATAAATAGGGGTTTTGCTGTGGAATGCAGCAGTTGAATCAAAAAATGC
>NZ_JAMPNQ010000023.1:0-2983 GCF_028479445.1 Providencia sp. PROV210 | reverse complement strand
TGGAATTTCAATCACTGTATAAGCTCCCGCGGGCTGCTTTTTCGCGACAGTATCAAGGCGATGTTTTCTTTTAGTGCCATTTGCCTATCCGACCTTTCTACTTAAAAGGAACTTTTTTACATCGGAAGCTAAATTTTTAAAATGCATTCGGTTTATAACGTAATGAATTGACAATTCGATCCCAAACTTCAACCAATTGCCACTGGCTATATTGGGTGTTTTTGTCTGCATTGTTTAACCCAATATATAGCAACGGTTTTTGTGAATCGGCGATCATTTCATTTGAATACAGAATAAATTCAAACATATTCGTATCTTCTTGCTTATTCTGTTTACCTATCATTAGCCATTCTAGAGATGGAATTCCGTTTGGTGAGAGTTTTTCTTTTTTAATGGTACTTTTCTTAGCTAATGACATAGCTTCATTGATTTGTGGGCTTCGATTAAACAACGTGTCATCAGAACCAACAGCCGTATTATCGGATCTAAACCCTAAAATAAAATCATCATTCTCATAAGTAAATGAGATAATTTCTTTATGTTGATTTCCATCATCGGCAATAAATCCATTGGGAATGCAAACGCCTTTATCAACGGGAATATCTTCATTTTTTCGTCCCGATAATCGAGATATAAGTGATTGCATCGCAGCTAATTTAGTCGGTTTTTCATTAGTCTGAATTTCACTTAACCCTCTAGCCAAAAAATCAATTTTCTTCTTTTCATATTTTTTATCAGAAAAGTCTCTAATATTTGTTGTAATAACAAATGCAATCATTTCAGTGTACACATGGGCCTCTAGTGTTCGATAAGAGTCATCAGAACCTGATTTATTCCTGTCGAAAATAACACCTTTGCCATCCGGTAATTGGATAATTTCTTTTAATACAGGCGCATTTTTTTCACTGGTTTTTCCATTGCGAAGTTCTTGCTCTCGCAATTCAATTCGTTGCTTAAATGCAGGAGGATAAATAAATTTACTTTCAATATGAAAATCATCGATAAACACTTGATTATCTTTCATATTGTTAAATGGAATGGGAATATCAATAGCAAATCGCCCAACACATTGAGGTTTTACGTTTTCAAAGAATGCATCTATCAAAATATAATCCTTTTCAGTTAAACGGCTTTCTTTGTCATAAACAACCAAGCCTAAAAAAATGAACGAAAAAAAAACCAAACCAATCAGTAAGCCTAGATACTTATTAATCATTTAATGGCACATCCATAACCATTTTAATAATCGCTCTCAATGTAAATTGAATTGCCGGTCTGCTTTTTATATCGACTATATCATCGACCTTGTAAGCATCTTGATGATCAACATTTGTTGCTAAAATACTTTTGATTGACCGATGAGCGTAAATAGCCGAAAACGACTCGATAGGTACAGTGCCATCACCAGCCGTTTTTGATGAATTTAATTTAAGCTCTTTCGCTAGTTGACCTTTTTCTCGTTTTTGTCTATTTGTTGGCGGTAAATGAGGTTCGCCTTGGGAGAATACATATGGACTTACAGTTAACTTCGTTGGTACCCAATCAAGATAGCCATCCGATTCAACTTGATTACCATAAAAAACATAAGTATTTGGGTGGTATAGTTTTTTTTCTTGGTGATACATAAATTGACGAACCGTATCATCCATAATGTCTTGATAAGCAAGCTAATTATTATCTATTACCACAGAATCCTTATCTAGAATATCCGGCCTATAAAGCTTCCACCAAACATCATTTCTAAGATAGATATCTTTGAACGGATCAGGTTTTCCCGTTTCAGGATCGATTGTTTGAGGATAACTACCTTCTTCTGGGATAAATAACCACGGTGACTTATAGGAAGGGTAAGGAAGCAATTGCAAAGGCGCTGGAGATTGCGCTAGGACTGGCATTAATTCTTTAGCAGACCACCCCAGAATGTGTCCCGCAGTATGACCTTCCTCACTCGCCCCCGTCCCCATTCGTCTATAGGCAGCAGGAGATCCTAAGTCAGGGATCACTCCATGAACAACGCCTAATACTTTATTCTGGCACCCATCAAACGTTGACTCAGGGGTAGGATTCATTGCATATCGAGCCACCAACCCTCCCATGGAATGAGTCACTAAAATAACTTTCTCCACTGCTAAACCATATCCATGACAACGATATAATTTAATAACGTTATCTATATACTCCACAAGCTTAGATGCTGATTCAGCATTATCAGCAAGCCAATTATAGCCAAAAACATGTAATGGAAATAAAAAGCGATTAAAATGGTCAAGCTCTTTTTGGGTTAACGTTTGTTCATTTTCTTTTTCTTCCGTTCCAAGTGGTTTCTCGACAAATTCATTTAGAATACTCACATATGGTAATTTAATATCACCCTTACTTAGACGTTCGAAATTAAGAACATTACTCTGCCAGTCATTAATTAATGCCGCCTGAAAAACACTCAAGAAACGACCATAACTATAATTAAGTGCTTCTCCCCACCCTCTATCATGACGTTTGGGAAATAGATATCCATCATCAGAAAAGGGCGTATAGACTTCTTTATCAACTAAGCCTCTGTTATCAACGGTTGTTGTTTTAGGGTTTAATATGTTTTTTCTTTCATGGCCGGTTCTTTCTGCCCATTGTAAAAAAATTTCATACCCTGCATCCCCTCGCCACATTTCTTTTTTATCATCTCCTTTTGACATTAAATTCGTTCCCATGATCCCAGGAAGAAAAATAACAGGAATAACTTTTCTCGGAGGTAAAATACACTTCGCTTCGGCATTGAAGGATTTGGGTTGAAGTTGAACATCATTCCAATGGCATGTTCCGTCTTCTTTCCATTTAGGGATATGATAAGAAACAAATTGGCATTCGCCGACTTCTGGAATATTTCTATTTGACATGACGAGGTTCCTTTCGTGTTTTCCTTAAGAAAAACAGAATAGCGTAATTTAGCTTAAAGTTCCTCTTGAAAGATCCAACTATCTGTCACTCC
>NZ_JAMPNQ010000022.1:0-69827 GCF_028479445.1 Providencia sp. PROV210 | reverse complement strand
CGGGATTTCAATCACTGTATAAGCACCTGCGGGCTGCTTCATGGTGGCTCTTGCCGCGGAGACCATAAATTGTGACGTTAATGCGGGGTTATTAATGCGCATTGAGTATTCAAATAATTGATTATGTGTCGCACCAGAAACCCCTTTATGGGTCATCTGCACGCCATGTCCCACATCTTTTAACCCATCAATACTGTCAACTTGGCGAATATGGGTTTCATCAGACGAGAAATAACTATCTTGTTTAATACTACGCACCACATCATCAAAGTTCGCGCCAGCGTCTAATTCTACATACACCATACGACGATGAATGCCCGTTCCCAGAGGAATGGTCACTGACAGCGCATCTTTTACGCCTTCAACGGCTTTAGCCGCAACACTGTGCCCCATACTCATACCGGGACCAAAGTTGGTGTAGGTGACGCCTTTAGGTGCCATCGCTAACATTAAGGTACGCATTATAGAATCAGAACCCGGATCCCAACCTGCCGAAACGATAGACACACTATTATATTTTTTCGCGACGCTATCGAGTCGGTGTTTCAACGCGACAATATCAGAATGCACATCAAAACTATCAACGGTATTAATACCCATACTGAGGATTTTCTCTGCTAAATCGCCGATAGCTCGAGTTGGAGAACACAGTAATGCCACATCCACTTTGCCTAATTTTTCAATATCATCAACCACAATATAATGAGATAACTCTGCCGGAATATCTTGGGTATTACGACGGACTATTCCGACTAATTCAAAATCATCAGCGGCTTGAACAGCTTCTAGTGCGTAACGGCCTATATTTCCGTATCCCACTATTACTGTTTTAATTTTTGACATTATTACTCCTCGGTCATTCTGATGTCATATTTTCAATACAAGATACATATCAATAACAAATTTAGATAAATTAAACAAAGCCTAATTATCTAAAAATATCCGGCTTTTATAACTAGGTTCACCCAGCAATTAGAGGTAGAATTCAGCCAATTAGTCTTTTTCCTCTATTTAACGCGTATAAAGGTTCTTAATGCATCAGTCCGATGTCACTGAGAGGTCTCTCTATTCCCTCAGTTGGCCAATTTTTATTGATATTTTTCTTCATTTGGCCACCTTATTGATTAATACCTACATGGTTAGCCATGTATCCACAGCCTACCTCGCTGCAATGGGGGTGGGGAATCAGGTATTTGACCTATTTATTACTATTTTTAACTTTATTAGTGTCGGTTGTAGTGTTGTTATCGCTCAATATTTAGGAGCCGGACGCCGTGATAAAGCGAGCCAAGCGATTCATATTTCTATCGCCTTTAACTTTATATTAGGTTTTTCCAGCGCCTTAATTGCCCTATTTTTTGGCTATAAAATTCTCGCGATTATGAATACCCCATCCCACCTGATGGATGATGGTTATACTTATCTGCATATTTTAGGTATCTGTTTAATTCCCGAAGCGATTACGATTATTCTCGCAGCGTGTTTACGTGTGTATGGTAAAGCACAACCTGCGATGTGGGTGACATTGATTGCCAACGTCATTACTGTCATTGGTAATATGATCGTGTTATACGGCTTCTTTGGTTTACCAAAATATGGGTTGGAAGGCGTCGCATGGTCAACGGTTGTTGGGCGTATTGTCGCAGTAATTTTACTGTTCGGTCTGCTGTTCTATGGGTTAAGAATTAAATTTGTTCCGATGATGCTCATACGCTGGTCCCGTAAAATGCTGAACAAAATTCTGCATATCGGCCTACCCGCCGCAGGTGAAAACTTAGTGTGGATCCTGCACTTTATGACCGCCTCTGCATTTATTGGTTTAATGGGAGAAACCGCCCTCGCCGCACAAACCCTTTATTTCCAGTTATCACTGTTCATTATGCTGTTTGGGATTTCAATCAGTATTGGGAACGAAATTATGGTTGGGCACCTTGTAGGTGCAAAACGCTTTGAAGATGCCTATCGACGAGCTTTCAAAAGCCTAAAATGGGGCTTCTATGTCACCATCGGTGTAGTTTTCGTCTTCTGGTTATTCCGTTCACCGATTTTAGACAGCCTCACAGATGACCAAGGCATTATTCAATTATTGCTGCCAATTTTCTTACTCTCTGTCTTTTTAGAACCGGGACGTACCATTAATATTGTAATGGTTAACGCCTTGCGTGCTTCGGGAGATGCCAAATTTCCGCTACTTACTGCCATTCTATTTATGTGGGGGATCGCTATTCCATTAGGCTATTTCCTCGGCATAAAAATGGAGATGGGGCTACTGGGTATTTGGATCGGTTTCTTTGCTGACGAGTGGGTTCGCGGGTTAACCAATGCTTGGCGTTGGCGCTCTCGTAAATGGCAAAGTAAACGCCTCGATCTGGAAAACTAATTCATCATTTAATACACAGATCCCACCTAGGGTTATAGGTGGGATTTTTGTGACGAGCATCATATTGAGAATTTTTTTACTCCATCATTAAATTTTAGAGATTAATTTTCTCCACCTCCACAATATCTCGTCAAACATTGTGAAGTTTTTCTCCCATCTCTTCTTTAAAATAATCCCATCACCACATTACATTTAGGGACTTCAATCATGGCGACTGAAACTCAATCATTACTTTGGCAATATTTTATTAATGCAGTTAAACAGGACGTTAAGCCTGCATTAGGCTGTACTGAACCAATTTCTCTCGCTTATGCCGCTGCAAAAGCCGCATCTTACCTACAAAACCCAATCACAAAAGTGGTCGCGTTTGTCTCTCCTAACCTAATGAAAAATGGGATGGGTGTAACTGTTCCAGGTACTGGCATGGTGGGATTACCGATTGCAGCTGCACTGGGCGCTATTGGTGGTGATGGTGAGGCTGGATTGGAAGTGCTAAAAGCGGCTTCCCCTGAAGCGATTGCCCGCAGTAAAGGAATGCTTGCAGAAGGTTTGGTCACCGTGGATATTAAATCCCCTTGTGATGATGTTATTTATTCTGAAGCCACTGTTTATAGCGAAAATGACTCTGCAACCGTGGTGATTGCAGGTTCACATACTCATATTGTAAAAATAATCCATGGTGACGACGTTCTTTTTGATATCACAGTTAGCGAGAGCCAACCTAGTGATCCCGTGGATTGTGGAACTGAAGTCAGCTTACCCAAAGTCACTGCTAAAGCGGTTTATCAATTTGCAACTGAAGCACCATTAGACGATATTCATTTTATTCTAGAAGCCGCGCACTTGAACGATGCATTGTCCCAAGAAGGCTTACGCAATAGCTATGGTTTGCATATTGGTAAAACGTTACAAACTCAACGTGACCGCGGGTTATTATCCAAAGACTTGTTATCTGACATCATGATCCGTACCTCGGCGGCATCAGATGCGCGTATGGGCGGAGCTGTATTACCAGCAATGAGCAACTCAGGTTCAGGTAACCAAGGTATTGCAGCCACAATGCCTGTACTCGTGACCGCCGACTATCTACAGTCAACAGAAGAACAGCTGGCTCGTGCGCTGATGCTATCTCATTTAATGGCAATTTATATTCATAACCAGCTGCCCGCATTATCCGCACTGTGTGCCGCAACGACCGCAGCGATGGGTGCGGCTGCTGGGATTGCGTGGTTACTCGAAGCGCGATATGAAGTCGTTGCGATGGCAATCTCTAGCATGATTGGCGATGTTAGCGGCATGATCTGCGATGGCGCATCTAACAGTTGTGCAATGAAAGTATCGACAGGTGCGAGTGCTGCTTACAAAGCGGTATTGATGGCGCTAGATAACAGCTGTGTTAGAGGTTCCGATGGGATTGTGTCTGATGATGTGGATCAGTCGATAGCGAATTTGTGTTCGTTGGCGACCGGGTCAATGCGTTATACGGATATTCAAATCATCGAGATCATGTCCTCTAAAACTCTTCGTTCTTAACGCTGCTGGTGCGTTGACTTCTCTTAGCTACCCTAGTCACATACTCTTGTATGCTCCTAGGGATAGCTGGCGTTTGTCGCCTTCCTTCAGCGCTAATAACTTTGAGTTTAATTTTGATTTCTGATTTTTAATTTTAGGCTTCTAACGCGGCAAATTTTTCGCGAATTTCAGCTTCGGGAAGATCGATGCCGATGAAAACGAGCACGCTGCTGCGCTTTTCGTCTTCCTCCCAATCTCTGTCCCAGTCTGCACTATATAGGCGCTGGACACCTTGGAATAATAGACGTTTTGGTTCGTCGATGATGGACAAAATACCTTTATAACGTAATAAATTATCCGCAAAACCGAGCAGTAAGTCTTCCATCACTTGGGACACCGCCATCAGCTCTACAGGGTAATCAAACTCCAACACAATAGAACCCACTTCATTTTGCTGCTTAGGTGCAAAACGGAACGTTGGCTGTTTAACATTTAATCTTGAATCCAGCAAAAAGCCTTCAATATCTAACAACAGATCCAGATTAATATCCCCGTGGATCACAGGATAAATCGGCGCTCGAGCATTAATTCGTTGTAAGCGTTCAAGCAACGCATCGTTATTTGGCTCGATATCCGTTTTGGTCAGTAAAATACGATCAGCATAACCAATCTGTGCTTGAGCGATAGCAAAATCATCCAACTGTTTATCAGCATGAACCGCATCGACTAACGTAATGATGCCATCCAATAAATAACGTTCGCACAGCACTTCGTGGGAAAAAAATGTTTGGGTAATCGGCCCTGGATCCGCCATTCCCGTACACTCAATCACAAGGCGCTCAAAATCTAATTTTCCACTGTCCAGCCCATCTAATAAATCCAACAGTGCATTTTCTAATTCATTGGAACGACTGCAACAAATACAGCCATTACTTAATGTGGTGATTTGCGTGGCACGATCGCCAATCAACGCGTTATCGATAGGAACTTCACCGAATTCATTTTCAATCACTGCAATTTTATGCCCATGATCTGCATGCAGAATATGGCTTAATAGTGTCGTTTTCCCTGCCCCTAAAAAACCCGTTAAAATCGTTACATTGATTGGTTTCATTATTGCCCTCGTCACTTCATCAGTTAACAGCAGCGAAATCCGCCTTTACCACTACCGCCGTAGCGAGCATCTTGTCTCTCACGAAAGAATTCTTTATAAGTCATCATCGGCTTATCGGGGTGGTTGTCCTTCATATGCTGTACATAGGTATCATAGTCAGGGATCCCCACCAACATCCGAGCAGCCTGCCCGAGATATTTACCCGTCTTTCCCAGATTTCCAAACATAGCCTTCTCCAAAGGTAAAATGCCCTACATTGTATTGCTACACAATGCAGGGCTTCCCTTATTGTTTCGAGTAATACAAACCTCGAATCATTTTTGATTCCTTAGTGTGAAGATGACACTTTCACACCCTCTTTTGGAACCGGAACATAAGGGGTTTCTTTATCAGTACGATTTGGGTCTTTACTGGCTTTCATCGCCACGCGGATACCAAAGAAGATAATACCGTAAACCACGACTAAGAATAGAATACTCAGACCCGCATTGGTGTAGTTATTAATAATAATGTGATTCATATTAGTAATTTCTTGTGCTGTTAAATCTGCACCACCTGCGGCGATTTTTTCCTTGTAAGATTTCGCTAAGTACAGGAAACCTTCCAGTTGTGGATTATCGCTGAATAATTTCAGACCCAGAGCCCATGTAGTACAGATTAATAACCATACCGCAGGTAATACCGTCACAAGGATATATTTGCTGCGCTTCATTTTAATCAATACGACTGTACTCAGAACTAACGCCACTGCTGCCAGCATCTGGTTCGAGATACCGAACAGAGGCCACAAGCTCTTAACGCCGCCCAGTGGGTCAACAACACCTTGATACAGTAAGTAACCCCATAGACCCACGCAACCCGCAGTACCAATCATACCTGCAAACAGTGAGTCAGTTTTTTTCAGGAACGGAACAAAGTTACCCAATAAATCTTGCAGCATAAAGCGGCCAGAACGCGTTCCCGCATCCAGCGCTGTTAAGATAAACAGTGCTTCAAACAGAATACCGAAGTGATACCAGAAGCCCATATTGGCAGCAGGCATAATTTCGTGGAAAACAAAGGCAATACCTACCGCCAGTGTTGGTGCACCACCCGCACGGTTAAGAATCGAAGGCTCACCGATATCTTTTGCGGTTTGCATGATTTGCTCAGGAGAAATAACGAAGCCCCATGAACTCACCGTTGCAGCCGCGTGGATAGAAACATCTTTCAATTGAGCCATGATAGCTGCGCCATCAGGTCCACCAAGTTCATGCAGATTAGGCATGGTGATACCTAAAGCCGCAGGCGGTGTATTCATCGCAAAATACAGACCTGGCTCGATGATAGAAGCTGCAACCAATGCCATGATAGCAACGAAAGATTCCATTAACATCGCACCATAACCGATGTAACGAGCATCTTTTTCGTTAGCTAACAGTTTTGGTGTTGTACCCGAAGCAATTAATGCGTGGAAACCTGACACCGCACCACAAGCAATCGTGATGAACAAGAATGGGAATAGTGTCCCTTTCCAAACTGGACCAGTACCATCAACAAACTGAGTGACCGCAGGCATTTTCAGTTCTGGGTTAAGGATCACAATTCCTACAGCCAGACCGACAATAACACCGATTTTCAAGAAGGTAGCTAAGTAGTCACGAGGCGCAAGAATCAACCATACAGGCAGCAATGCCGAAACAAACGCATATCCCACCAGCGCATAGGTGATAGTTGTATCTTTGAATGTCAGTGCTGGACCCCAGTATGGGTCTTGAGAAATAACACCACCGAACCAAATAGAAGCAACTAATAATGCAATACCGATAACCGCGATTTCACCGACACGACCTGGTCGGATATATCGCATATAAACCCCCATAAATAGGGCAATCGGAACGGTTGAGCAAACGGTGAATACCCCCCATGGGCTTTCAGCGAGTGCTTTAACTACGATCAATGCCAGTACCGCAAGGATGATGATCATAATCAGGAAGCAACCAAATAATGCCAGCGTACCCGGAATCGGTCCTAACTCTTCTTTTATGATTTCACCTAATGAGGCGCCATTACGACGAGAAGAGATAAACAGTACCATAAAGTCCTGAACTGCCCCTGCAAGGACAACCCCTGCCAGCAACCATAATGTTCCCGGTAAGTAACCAACTTGGGCCGCAAGTACCGGACCAACTAATGGACCCGCACCCGCAATTGCCGCAAAGTGGTGACCAAACAGAACATTTTTGTTGGTTGGAACATAGTTCAAGCCGTCATTATTAATGACCGCTGGTGTTGCCCGTGTTTCATCCAACTTCATCACTTTTTTCGCGATATATAAGCTGTAGTAACGATAGGCAATAAGATAAACCGCCACAGAGGCGACCACTATCCATAGAGCACTGATATGCTCTCCACGTCTAAGCGCCACAACGCCCAAACAGACAGCACCGATGATCCCAAGGATCATCCAAGGAACGTGCTTTAAAATACCATTCTTGTTCATAGAACACCTTTCTGAGGTAAAAACGAACATGCCATTAATACTTAGTTACCATTTATTAAAAATTGAAAGCCCTGTCTTTGGTTGCTTTCGATAGACAATAAATGACTTTTTAATAGGCAGTGGTTGAGTTGTTTTGTTAGTCAATAATTGAGATCTGCCATAGTGGCTATGGTAAGAAATTACGCTCAATAAAAGGAAAAGTTCTCTTAAGCGGTGACATACAGAATTAAGCGGTTACTTTTTTACGGTGAATGGTTTTGATGGGGTGATAAAGTCTCTAAAAGTGTGCTTAGCATCACAAATAAAAGCCATTTCAATAAGTTAAGTAAATATTAAATTAAAACAAAAGATGTAATTATTGTTAAATAATACAAAAATACACACAACAAATTACCAACTTTAGCGATTAAAGCTAACGTCACTAATCTTTAGATCCATCACTCCCTTTAAAAAGACTTAATAAAAATAACATTAATTTATTAACAAAAATAAAGAGATAAATTAAATTCATAGTTACTTAATATTTCTCCTTAATAAACAATAACAATTAAATTATAAAAATAGTTTCTCTGGAAATTATTTTTGATTCAAATCACACTAATAAAATATTATTCATACATTAACAAACCAAAGGCGCTATTGTTAATAAAATGACTATTTATTGTTACTTTATTGAGTGAGAAAAGCGCTATATGAATGCTGAAAAATATGACTACATTATAGTCGGTGCAGGCTCCGCAGGGTGTGTTCTTGCCGCTCGCCTAATTAAAGAAACCCAATCTCGTGTTTTACTCCTCGAAGCGGGGGGAAGTGATAATCATCTATTTATCCGTATGCCTGCGGGTGTCGCTAAAATTATTGCGCAAAAAAGTTGGCCTTATGAAACTGACCCAGAACCTCACGCCAATAACCGTAAAATGCAAATTGCACAAGGTAAAGTTCTTGGAGGAAGTAGCTCAGTAAATGGCATGATTTATATTCGTGGTCAAAAGCAGGATTACGACAATTGGGCTCAAAATTATGGTTGTGAAGGCTGGAGCTATAAAGATGTGCTGCCATGGTTTAAAAAAGCTGAACGAAATGAAAGTCTAACAGGTGAATACCATGGAACTGAAGGACCCCTTCCCGTTAGCGAGAACCGTTACCGACACCCATTATCCATGGCATTTATTCGTGCGGCTCAAGAACATGGGCTTCCTTATATCAACGACCTCAATGGTGAAAGCCAGCAAGGTACCAGTTTTTACCAGACTACGACACTTAATGGCGAAAGAGCCAGCACCTCAAAAACTTATCTCAAATCCGTACGAAATAGCGACAAACTCACATTAAAACTGAATACCCAAGTTAATCGCATTATTATCCAAGATGGGCGCGCGGTGGGTATCGCTTATCAAGGGAAAAATGGTCACGAAGTTGAAGCATTTGCTACAGATGAAGTCCTTATCTGTTCTGGTGCAATGGGCTCCGCAAAATTACTCATGCTCTCAGGTATTGGTCCTGAGGAGCACCTTTCAACCCTCGGTATTAATACGCTCGCTAACTTGCCTGTCGGTAAAAATTTCCACGACCACTTGCATATGTCAATTAACGTGACAACTAAGCAACCAGTGAGTTTATTTGGTGCAGATCAAGGATTGGCAGCCATAAAGCACGGAGTGGAATGGATGGTATTCCGTAGCGGATTATTGGCCTCTAACGTTCTGGAAGGTGCGGCATTTAAAGATAGTTGCGGTCAAGGCCGCCCTGATGTCCAGATTCATTTTCTACCCATATTAGATAGCTGGGATGATGTTCCCGGGGAACCACTTCCTGCCGCCCATGGTTTTTCACTAAAGGTCGGCTATCTTCAACCAAAATCTCGAGGGGAAATATTACTACGTAGCAAAGATCCCCTTGCACCGTTAAAAATCCATGCTAATTACTTAGCTTCACCCGAAGATATGGAAGGCTGCAAACGTGCCGTAAAATTTGGGTTGGATGTGTTAAATTCCCCATCGTTACAAGCTGTCAGCCAAGACGTTTTAATGCCCCCAGAGCCAGTTCGATATGATGATACTGAGTTAGAAGAGTTTGTGCGTAATTTCTGTAAAACAGTTTATCACCCCGTGGGAACCTGCCGTATGGGAACTGACCCCAAAAATTCAGTCACCGATTTACGCTTACGAGTACATGGTATTGATAATTTACGTGTGGTGGATTGTTCAGTTATGCCTGAAATCCCAAGCGGCAATACTAATGCGCCAACAATCATGATCGCGGAACGCGCTGCCGCAATGATTATTGAAGATAGAACATAACTATTTTTACTCTAAATAAATTCCCTGCAAAATAGCCAACTCCTGCAGGGAATTTACTGAGGATGCATTTAGCCTTTAACTTGTACGCGAGCAGCGGCTGTTTTTGCCATCGCTAACGCATGTTCAATATTATTCCCAATCGCCAAAGCCACACCTAAACGGCGGGTACCCGCAATTTCCGGTTTACCAAATAAGCGCAGTTGGATATCTGAACTTAACGCCTCATTGAGCCCAGAAAAAACCACATTGTGGCTATGTAATTCTGGCAAAATTACCGCTGATGCACTCGCGCCATACTGGCGAATCGACCCAATCGGTAATCCTAAGAAAGCTCGAACATGTAGCGCAAATTCAGATAAATTTTGAGAAATTAAAGTAACCATTCCGGTGTCATGGGGGCGAGGAGAAACTTCATTAAAAATGATGTCGTCACCACACACAAATAATTCCACCCCAAATAATCCATATCCCCCAAGTGCGGTCACTATTTTAGCCGCAACGTCTTGTGCCTTTTTCAGTGCGCTTTCGCTCATCACTTGAGGCTGCCAAGATTCACGATAATCGCCTTTTTCTTGACGATGTCCTACAGGAGCGCAGAAATGAATACCATCAACCGCACTCACCGTTAGCAAAGTGATCTCAAAATCAAAGTTCACCATTTTCTCGACAATCACACGTCCTTGCCCTGCTCGCCCACCTTCTTGCGAATAATTCCATGCGGCTTGCAGCTGTTCATCCGAACGGATCACACTTTGCCCTTTGCCGGATGAGCTCATCACCGGTTTCACAATACATGGGAAACCAATTTCAGTTGCCGCAGCAATAAAATCATCCTGTGTTTCAACAAAGCGATATTCTGACGTCGGTAACTGTAGCTCCTCTGCCGCTAATCGACGAATACCCTCACGATTCATTGTTAGGTATACCGCATTTGCCGAAGGTACCACTTTTTGCCCTTGCAGCTCTAATTCCACTAATGTTTTCGTTGCAATGGCTTCAATTTCAGGAACAATAAAATCCGGTTTTTCTTGTTCAACTAATTGGCGGATAGCCTCACCATCCAGCATATTAATGGTGTAACTTCGATGAGCAACATGCATGGCTGGCGCATTGTCATAGCGGTCAACGGCAATCACTTCAATTCCTAAACGCTGGCACTCAATGGCCACTTCTTTTCCTAGCTCGCCAGATCCGAGAAGCATTACTTTTGTCGCTGAAGCACAAAGTGCCGTACCTAATTGGCTCATGATAGTGACCTTATATCCCAAGAGGTGAATTTTGGTGTCGTGAAAATCTGGCTGAGATTATATACGCAATCGTTTGCCTTGACCATAATAGAAACATAAAATATGTCCCCTAGACTTTATAAATTAGGGCTAATACATTTAAATTATTGACTAAATTTTAGGAGGGTTATCTCGTCCAGTCACATAAGGTTGCCGCTCATGCCCTTTGGCATAACGCTTATGAATTAACGCTAAGATGCAGAATAATAAACCTATCCAAATCAGTGAAAAACTGACACCTTTCACCCAATCGAACAATTCATTAAATAGGAATACTGCCAGCAAAAATTGGATGGTCGGCTCGATATATTGGGCTAATCCAATGACAGTTAACGTTGTACGCTTAATAGCAGCCGTAAAAAATAAGAGTGGAATAATAGTGACTGGCGCAGCCAACATATACAGAATTTTAGTTTGCCAATCACCATTCATAACTGCGCTCATATTATTCGCCGATAGCCACCACGTAATCCCGATAGCCAATGGCAATAACCACAGCGCCTCGATAAATAATGACGTAATAACATCAAAACGGATAAATTTACGGATCAATCCATAAACCGCAAATGCACTGCCCATCACTAACGCTAGCGCAGGTAATTCGCCGTATTGAAAAATTTGATACATCACCCCGGCAAAAATAAACAGCACTGCCATTTTTTCTGAAAAAACTAAGCGCTCCCGTAAAAAAATCACGCCGAGTAAAATAGAAAAAAGTGGATTAATAAAATAACCAAGGCTAGCAGCCAGCACTTGACCGTGAGTCAATGCATAGGTAAATGCGGTCCAAGAGATCGCCATAATCGAGGAGCTAAATAAACATAATAGAATTGAACGTTTGTCAGCCCAAACCTGCTTCCATAGGGATTTATTTTTGATCGCTAATCGAATGATAAATAAGAAGGGAATAGACCAAATAAGCCGCTGAGCCAACAGCTCCATTGCTTGTGCATCAGGTAACAAACGATAAAATAGCGGGGTGATCCCCCATAATATGTAAGAAAAGATAGCTAAAGCTACCCCTGAACGCAGCAACATAATTTATCCGTACAAAAGTATGATTAAACTCGTATCTATCATACCCCAATAAATGAAATATCCTAGGCTATCGTGCAAACTATACAGAATCACGCTCCAGTAGATTACATGGAATATAATGGCATTCTACATCTTGTTTTTCTTCAATAATATGTAAGGCGGCCTGCTCCCCCAATTGATAATGAGGCAAATCGACCGTCGTTAATGGTGGATAGAATAAATCTCTCACCCCAATCATATTGTCATACCCCAACACGGCGATATCCTCGGGGATCCGTACCCCCCTCCCTAATAAGACTTGATAAGCAAGAAAAGCAATTCGGTCATTACCGCAAATTACCACATCAAAATCAGCACGTTCAGGGGAAAAATGTTGATTAATCAGCGCGACTACATCCCGATAATGTTCATCACCCCATTCAAGGTGATATTGCGTTAATGACTCTAGTGGTAATCCCGCTTGTTTCCATGCTTCTTCCACCGCTTCTCGACGTACTTTTCCCGCAATCGTTTGTTGAGGTAAATACAAGCATAAAGGGCGTCGGTATCCTTTCTCTATCAATCTAGAAACTGCGTGATATTGCCCATTAAAATCGTCAGGAATATATGTCGGAAATTTCCCGTCTTTCGCTACGCAGTTAGCAAGTACCACAGAATGGCTAAATAGCGCGCTCGGAATATCCACTTCCCTTAATCCCATGGTGGTATAAATTATTCCATCAGGACGCTGTGATAATAATTGACGAACAGCTCGGTCATGATCAAGATTAGACGTCATGTTCACCACAAAACTGCTCCACCCATATTTTCTGGCGGTATCTTCAATTGACAGGATCATTTCAACTGAAAATGGTGTGGTGGCTGTATCCAGCGCTAAAACCCCTAAGGTAGAAACACGAGAATTTTTTCCGCGAATTTTTCGCGCAGAAAAATCGGGAATATAATTAAGAGCTTCAATTGCCTGCTGAACCTGTTTCAATGTTTCAGGTTTTAGCAGCTCGGGATTGTTAATCGCTCTTGAGACCGTCATCAATGAAACATTAGCAAGTTGTGCTACATCTTTTAAAGAAGCCATTAAGTATATTCACTCACTATTAAGTATAAAATGGAATTTTACCATGATATTAATAAATTTCACGTCTCATAAGCTGCAAACCAATCTAAATTTTTAATTAGGAAATATCATAAAATTACCAATATGGGCTTTTTATGATTACTCTTTTACGATATTATTACTTATCAAAATAACATTTATTTTTATGTTATCGATACACATAATAATAGTGCAACAAGTTTAAATCTCTATCTTGTTACAAAACATTAATCAAATGTTACGTTTTGACACAAACTTTAACCTTTGTTTCTTTTTTATATTAAAATCATGTCTAGGCAAATTTTAATATACTTTACGTTCAGCAATAAATTATAAAGAAGAAAGAACAATTGGAAATATGATTGCCATTTTGCTTGGTAATTATTTTCTAATCTTATTTCATTACGTTAATTTGCATGTCAAATCAGTTAACAGGAGTTTGGTGATGAACAGCACCATTCACGTAATTATAGAAAATGATAATGTCTTTAAGAATAAACTGAAATTAAAGATGGAATCTTTTGATTTTATATTTAAATTTTATAATAACGAAGAGGTATTTATTAGTACTTATACCTATCCGTTAGAAGAAAATGCAACGGACTGTGTTTTGTTATTTTTAAATAATGATATTGCTCGTATTCATAAATTAAAAAATATTACTCATCTTCTAGGAGTTATACCTATTATTGCTATCTCAGAAGAGTCCTCTACGGTACTATGCAGAGACTGTTTTAAAGCAGGTGCATTCGATTTTCACGTGGTCCCATTTAATGACCATGAATTATTGAGTGCAATACAAAGTGCTCATATCTACTTCTCTGAAGCACATGAAAATCATAAAAAATATGTATTCCTTTCAGATAAATTCGACCGTTTATCGGCTAGAGAACGTGAAATCATGGACATGATTTTAGACGGTAATACCAGCAGAGAAACCGCGGAGAAATTATCTTTATCACCGAGAACGGTAGAAGTACATCGCTCAAATATTTATACCAAACTAGGAATAAAATCATTACCGCAATTAATCCAAGAGTATGAATATATCAATACCTATTCAGCTAACGCTTAATACTTATTATCCCCTATCTCCACTTATCGGATGGTTTAATTTTAAACCATCCGATTGTCATCTTAAATAAAATAGCCAAATAAACACATCAGTACAAAATATAGACTCCAATCTCATATTCAATATTAGCTTAAATATTCAACCTGAGCCAACCCTCATAATTTAGGTTATAGAACTCACATCTTAATTTCAAATCGAAAGTGGCAAGATAAATAATCCGTACTATGATTTTATAGGATGAAAATATTTTATACACGAAAACAACTAAACAAATCACTTATTAGAAATGAATAAATTAATAAATTTACTTTAATTAAAAATATAAAACTATATACATTCATAATTCGTGCTACTACTGCTGCGAGTAAAGGGCATTTCTAAAATAAAAATCTATAATAAAAATTAATAAGAAATTCTAAAAAATGAAGACCAAGATCAACATACTTATCTCTCTAAATAGACGATAATCCTATCTCTTTTCATTTTTTCTCTTTCGTATAATTCGCCAATAGGCGTGACAAAGCCTTCCTCATTTATCTGAGGAGATAAGCTTAGTCCTTACCGCAAAGGTAGTGTGAATTGCTCGCTTCGAACTTTTTTACTTTTTACCAAAAAATAGTAGAAGCGATTTTTTTATCTAAGGGGTCTATAGTTTGTAATCTCGAATATCGATTTGATACTGCTTCAACTTTCGCCATAATGTCGTTCGCCCCATGTTGAGGGCTTGGTGCATTTCCTGTATTTTTCCGCCAAACGCTAATGCGGCTTCAATGATCAGGGCCTTCTCTACATCATGAATATTCAAGTTATTGAACAACGTGTGTTCTTCAGATTTATCTGATAATTTCTGCCAATAAAAGTAACTCTTGAGCTTCTCACTAATTTCCCGTCCCAAAGAACAGGTAAGTGCCAACAATAAATTGCTCTTGATCTGACTTGCCGTAATCATCACAACGGCTAACAAGCGACTTTCATCATAAATAAGCGCCGAATAGTAAAACTCTCCCTGTAGCTCTATTGGTTGCGAAGATTGAGTACCTTGCCCCATTTTTGCTAAAAATAACTCTGAGGCCTTTTCGAGCATTCCTTGCTGATTATTGGACCATAAAACACACCCATAACTATTCAGTAATAACGCCCCAGCATTAAGATCACTGATCGGCTTTAAACCATCAATGATAGTGGTGCTTGCAAGTTGAGTTAATAGATCGAGACTAATAGTGCATGAGGATTTTTCGGTAAGCGGTGCAAGCTTAGGGATAGTGAAGTCAATCGTCATAACCAGCCTTATTCATCGATAAGTATTACCCCTGATTATGTCTATTTGATATTTAATTTTCATATTCTAGATCAAGTTATGATTTGATAGATATTCGCGGGATGATGTAGATCAAATTACCGAAATATAAAGAAATCAAAATATGATATTCCCATTTTTTAGCCTGCTAAAAAATAACGTTAGCAGGCTAAAAATCACCTTAAAATGACTCAGGAACAAGGCTTCCCCATAAGTCATATTCATCAGCATGCTCGATAAGCACGTTGACAATATCCCCGGCTTTAACGTCAAATTCCCCGTTAAGGTACACCATACCATCGATTTCAGGAGCATCAGCCATACTGCGCCCTACCGCCCCCTCATCATCAACTTCATCAATGATGACCCATAATTTGCGCCCTACTTTTTCTTGTAATCTTTGCGTTGAGATTTCTTGCTGCAGCTGCATGAAGCGATGGTAACGCTCCTCTTTAATTTCTTCAGAGACTTGATCAGCTAATTCATTCGCTTTTGCGCCTTCGACCGGGCTATATTTGAAACAGCCCACCCGATCAAGCCTAGCTTCCTGTAAAAAATCGAGCAACATTTGGAAATCTTCTTCCGTTTCCCCCGGGAAACCGACAATAAATGTAGAACGTAAAGTCAGCTCAGGGCAAATCTCACGCCAACGTTTAATTCGCTCTAATGTTCTTTCTACTGCACCAGGACGCTTCATTAGCTTCAGAATTTTCGGGCTGGCATGTTGAAGTGGAATATCTAAATAGGGAAGGACTTTCCCTTCAGCCATCAACGGGATCACCTCATCCACATGCGGATAAGGGTACACATAATGCAAGCGAACCCATACCCCCATAGAGGCGAGTTGTTCACATAACCCCACCATACTCGTTTTGACCGGTTTCCCCTCCCAAAAGCCCGTACGATGCTTAACATCCACACCATAAGCAGAAGTATCTTGAGAAATAACCAATAACTCTTTCACGCCTGATTCGACTAAACGTTTAGCCTCATTGAGTACATCCCCAATTGGGCGGCTATCTAAATCACCCCGCATGGATGGAATAATACAAAATGTGCAACGGTGATTACAGCCTTCAGATATTTTCAAATAGGCATAATGTTTTGGCGTCAACTTCACACCTTGTTCGGGGACTAAACTCAAGAACGGGTCATGTTCAGGTTTTGGTACATAGTGATGAACATGGTTCAGAACTTGTTCGTAACTATGTGGTCCGGTGATCTCTAACACTTTAGGATGAACTTCACGGATTTGGTTTTCTTTCGCTCCCAAACATCCTGTCACAATCACTTTACCATTTTCGTTCAGAGCTTCACCGATGGCTTCTAACGATTCCTGTACTGCGCTATCAATAAAACCGCAGGTGTTCACAATCACCAAATCGGCATCATCGTAGCTTGGAACGACTTGATAACCATCAGTACGCAACTCGGTTAAGATGCGCTCTGAGTCAACGAGATTTTTGGGGCAGCCGAGTGAAACGAAGCCAATTTTAGGCACCGAATTAGTATTTTGCGACATAACTCACTTCTTTTATTTTTTTAGAAAAATGGGCGAAATTTTACCTGAAGTATAATGGGAATTGTATAAATTTTTAGCGGTGGAAATAACATTTCGAGCGAGATCCTAAACACAATAATAACAGGACCTCGCCCAGATAAATTGCAGAGATTATCGGTTAATTGAACGCGCGATGCGGGCGTAAGTGTGCCGCACTCCACGGATCACAATCCCGTAATTCAAAATATTCTCGGGGAGTGCTATGCCGTTGTAGCCTGAATCACCGATATGATGTAAATCAGTACCTGCCATTTTACACATTAACGCAATTTGACGAATCGTTTGAGTATCCGCACCCTCTTGAGACGTCCCTATGGCAGTCATCGTCATCACTCTTTGAGAGTGACAATAACTCACCATTCTCTGCACAAATTCTAATGTAATTCCCGGTACGGTTCCCGGTGCAGGCAATAAAATAATGTCCGCGCCACTGCTAATAAAAGAACGAATATCGTCTTCGGTAATCAATTGCTCAGCAGAAGCATTTAACACGCCCGCTGCGTGCATTTTTCCCGTGATTAAAACCATCTCCTCACCCACCACGGCTTTAAGTTCTTTTAAGCTTTGGTTGATCTCTTGATTTGTGACACCATTACCGGGATTACCGGTTAGGACGATAATATCGACCCCCATCTGTTTTAATTTCAGGGCATTTTTTACCGTCGCCAATCGACCTTCGGATATTTTCCATTGCTTATCTTGGTGCGGATTATTAAATCCAGCGGGAACTGGTTCTAAATTGACGCCAATGGCTCTACCCGTTAGATGCTTTAGTGTCCGAATAATTTCTTCTGGTAACGTCCCCTCAGGTAGTCCTTGTACCACTGGATTGTTCACATCAAAGACATTCAACAACAGGATATCGGCCCCCTGACTTGCCGCCAGTTCAGCATTGGTTACGGTCATTAATACTGGTTGAAGCGTTCCGATAGTTTCACTGACCAATAAGCGCCCTTCACTCGCCTTAATCGCTTCCAATAACCCTTTCTTATTTAATTGGGCGATTTCGGATGCAGAGCAATCCAGATAACGTTTTTGCATTGGCAACCCCTTTACCTACAGTTAGAGAAAGACCGTCGATTTGTTATTTCAATATACCAGATAAATTTAAATGCCATCCCAGAGCAAAATCACCTTTCTTTAACTTATTTTTCAACTCTAAAAAAGAACCAATTAACATATTGATTAATATTAAATTTAAATGATTCATTCTTTAACATTAATGAAGAAGGTAAAATATTCCCCTTGTCATTTATGAATAGTAATGATTATCATTATGCTTCTAACTTTATCAGGTAAGGATGTCACAATGAAATTTGCGTATCAGGCTGCCATTTCAGGTTTAGCTCTGTTCTCTATTTCCGCTTTTGCTCAAGAGTATCCTCTCGGTCACCCAGTCATTAAAAATGGGATGGAAATCCAAGGTGTTTATTTACAACCTATCACCATGGACACAGAAGAAGGTCACCATGCAATGGCGCACCTGGCTGCGGATAAAGCAGATATTCACTTAGAAGCCGATATTCATGCAGTAGAAGAAAACCCAAATGGATTCGCTGAAGGCGATTGGATGCCTTACTTGACCGTTGAGTATTCCGTTACCAAATTAGGCGATAAGCCACAAACTCAAACGGGTACATTCATGCCAATGGTGGCAAGTGATGGTCCACACTATGGCGAAAATATTAAATTAGACGGTAATGGTAAATACCGTGTAACGTATAAAATCTATCCGCCTTCCCATAATAAACAAGCCTCTTTTGGACGCCATATTGATAAAGAAACTGGCGTTGCTCCATGGTTTGAGCCGTTTGAAGTCTCTTGGGACTTTGACTATGCAGGCATAGGTCGCAAAGGCAGTTACTAATTTACATCCTATGCATTAAGGGCTTTCGTGGGGTTAAACTTCTACGTAAGCCCTTTTTCGCTCATAGGTCTTTACCAATTCTTTAAGATTTGAGCTAAAAATGAAAACATTACTGAGCGCTTTACTGGTTTTTGTTTGTGCATTGCTCCCTCAATCGGCGCTTAGTGCTGAAAAATACACCGTAGAGCTAGAAATGAAAAATGGGGATTTAATTCCTCGCGTTCTCGAAGTCCCTGCCAAAACCATTATTCGAATCAAAATAACCAATACCGGCACTGAACCTGCAGAATTCGAAAGCATTCAATTAAGAAAAGAAAAAGTTTTAGCTCCGGGAGCTAGCTCGGTAGTGGTGATTGCACCATTAAAACCAGGAACATATAGCTTTTTTGACGACTTCCACCTCTCTCACCCAAAAGGCGAGATCATTGCTAAATAGTAGGATTTAATATGGGGCAGGTTCTGTTTGTTGTTTGGCGTGAAAGCTTTGAAGCGCTATTAGTTATCGGCATCATCTATGCGTGGATAAAACGCCACCCCGATGCTAAAAATGGGATGAAATATCTGTGGGGCGGTGTCGCTCTCGGTATCGTTACCTCTATTTTATTAGCACTGTTAATCTACGGTGTATTCAACGTCCTTGATGATACAGGGCAATCCATTTTCATGATCTTTATGGAGATCCTCGCCTGTATATTGATCGTCCAAATGGTGTATTGGATGAACAAAAACGGTCGATCCATGAAAACGGAAATTGAATCGGGAATTAACCGTAACGCTCAGCACCATAGTTGGTGGGGAGCAACATTGATTATTGCGATTGCCATTGCTCGCGAAGGCAGCGAAATTGTGGTTTTCCTTTCAAGTTTCATCATGTCCCTGACCGCAGAAAATTCGAATGAATTTATCTTTGAAGTCGCGACGGGAATTGTGATTGCAGCTATGACCCTGTATGCATTTCTTCTCACAAACCGTATTATTTCATGGAATATATTCTTCAAAGTTACTGGCGTGATTTTACTGTTCCTCGCACTCTCTTTGTTACTCAAAGGCGTTGAAGAAATTTCAAACTTGATGATCGAGTTTGATTACCCCATTCCTGAATTCTTAATTTATCCCGCTTGGAATACGACCGCATTTCTTGATGATTCTGGCGTAGCAGGCAATTTTATCTCGTCATTCTTTGCCTACCGCTCACAACCTATCTGGCTCAGCGTCATTACTTTTGTTGTCTATTGGGTTGTGGTTATCACGCTCTTTGCTTGGGGTAAACATCATGCAACTAAACAGCGTTTACAAAATGCGTAATATGACCAAAATAACACTGAGTTTGTTTTTAGCGACATTCATCATATCCACCGCTCATGGCAAAGCCTTAAGATCCCCTGTGCAAACAGGGGATGATATTGTCATTGCGAAAGGGGATATTCCTACCCCTGAAAAATACCAGCCCGCAATCCAAAATTATTTAGCCTTTGTCACGAATGAGCTGGGCGAAATGGTAGAGCAACTCGATATTCTCAATCAGTGTTTGAAAAAAGGTCACTTAGCGCAAGCTAAATCAGCGTATATTCAAGCCCACCAACACTATGAAACCGTTCGCCCTATCATTATGTTATTTGGGAATACCGATAGAACCATTAATCCTCGCGCTGACTATTTTCTGGGTAAAGAAAAAGATTATCGCTTTACCGGATTCCATTTGGTCGAATACCAATTATTTTCCCAACAAGATATTAAAGCCGCACTTCCTGCCGCTGATGAACTGTTATTGAAAGGGCGTGACCTGCATAAGCGAGTCTTGACTGAAACCATCGAAATACCCAAGTTGGTGCAAGCATCCGCTGATTTTATGGAAATGATCCTTGAGACAAAATTGGCGGGACAAGAGAATATTTATAGCCAATCAGACCTCACTGATATCGCCGCCAACGCGAAAGGTTCACAAGCGATTATCGAAGTAATCAGCCCATTTGTTGAGACAAAAACCCTCGACCAAATAAAAGAAAATGACCAGAAAATTAATAAAATAGTGCAGTCATATCAATTAGCTAAAGGTCAATATGCGCCTTATAGCCAATTAAAACGACAAGATAAAATGGCGCTCTATTCACTGTTAACTCAACAAGCGGAGCTATTGGCCACTTTACGCGCCCAACTCGATGTTGATGTTTACTACAAATATTAAGGCATGTTTTTATGCAAAATAAACCAATAAGCGACGTACAACAGGTGAATTTATCTCGACGTAGTGCATTGAAAACTCTCGCGATGGGCGGAGCAATTTTAGCTGCCCCAGCCCTCAGTGCTCAGGCATCTATCGCCGATTGTCAGCTAAATTATGATAAAGCTATCAACTATTTAGGCGAGCATCAACCTGGGGTACTCACGCCAGAACAGAAAAATGCCTCATTTATTGCTTTTCATATCACCACACAATCCATCGACGAGCTACAAACGCTATTTACCATTCTTACCCAGCGCATTGCTCATCTAACCCAAGTACAGAAAGCCACACCTAATCAGAATGATAAAATGCCCCCTGCAGAATCTGGGATTTTAGGATCACTGGCACAACCGGACTCACTCAGTGTAACCGTGTCTCTTGGTGATACCTTATTCGATTCACGCTTCGGCTTAGAAAAACTGAAACCACGTTATCTTGTAGAGATGACCAGCTTCCCAAATGACCGTTTAGAAGATAAATGGTGTGGGGGTGATGTGGTATTACAAATCTGTGCCAACAGCCAAGAAAGTGTAATCTATGCGCTTCGAGATATCCTACGCCATACTTCACCATTTTGGTTTCCTCTGTGGAAAATCGACGGCTTCTTACCGTCACGGGATATTGATCGCCGCTCTACACCAATCAATCTGTTTGGGTTTAAAGATGGGTCAGGTAATGCGCCAACGGATGATAGCAAGCTGATGGATGAGCTGATTTGGGTCACATCAGAAGCCAAAGAACCGGAGTGGTGTATTGGTGGAACATACCAAGCAGTACGCCTAATTCGCTTTAATCTAGAATTTTGGGATAGAACCCCATTGGAAGATCAAGAGAATGATTTTGGTCGCCATAAAGAAACCGGTGCTCCGATGGGAATGAAACATGAAATGGATGACCCCGCGTTTGAAAAAGATCCCCACGGAGATCGCGTGCTATTTGATTCCCACATGCGCCGTGCTGAACCAAGAAACCCAAGCCGCTATACGGCTAAACTCAGACGCCGTAGCTACAGTTACTCATTAGGATTAACCGATAATGGGGCACTTGATATGGGATTGATTTTCGTCTCCTATCAAAAAAACTTGAAAACGGGGTTTATTGATACCCAAAAACGCCTTAATGGTGAACCTCTTGAGCGTTATATCAAGCCATTTGGCGGTGGTTATTATTTTGTGCTACCCGGCATTCAATCTGAAAAAGACCAACTAGCGAAAGGGTTATTTGAGTCGTTAAAATCACAGAAATAATGCTTATAAAAAAGCCCCAATATCACTATTGGGGCTTCGATTACCGACCTTTATTGACTTGTTAAGTTAATAAAATATTCCTAGGTTTACATCTTATTATTTTTTGCGATCCTTCGCGTCTTGCTCAACTTCCTGTTTCCATTCCTCTGATATTGGTGCGGCATTCTGTTTTGCTTCTACGGCTTTATTCACCGCTTTATAGGCTTTACCGTAACCGGTATCATCCTGAACATATCCGGTGGCGTTAGAGCTTTTAATTCCGATATTATTCGCTTCTGAAATCGCATCAATATTGGCGCCAAGGAAAATAAAGTCCCAATTGTCTTCCGTTTCGGCAGACTTAATCATCGATTTAATTTTTTCTTGGCTATATTCACGGCTGCTATTTTCCTCGCCATCAGTAATAATCACGAATAACACATTATTGTTCTTCGTGATTTTGCGATTCTCGCGCATTTTTACAATGCTATTCCCGATCGCATCTAATAACGCTGTATTTCCACCGACTTGATAATCATCAAGCGTAATATTTTTAACTTTATCAATAGGTTCTCTATTATGTAGCAGGCTAGTTTTGTTATTGAATAAAATGGTGGTGATAAATGTTTTGTTTGATTTATTTCTGTTTTCGGTTAATACGCTATTGTATCCACCAATGGTGTCTGATTCGAAGCCGGACATTGACCCACTTTTATCCAAGATGAACACTAAATCTAAAACCTCAGAATCTTTCTTAGGTTCAACTATGGATTTACTGCTTGATACACTAGAAAAGAGTAATAAAAAAGCGGTCGATATCACGGTCCAAAATGACGTCTTAGATAAACTCATCAGCTAGCCCCTTATGATAATATCTCGATGAAATTATCCTCTATCTTCCTTGTTTATGCGGGATATCAAATAAGATTACTCTGTTTGTTTTATAAGCAAATTCTTAAATTTATTCATACTGAAGGGGATTACATCAATAGACCTACTTCACCCAAACACCATAGTTACGAAGTTGATTTATCTCTTGAATAAACTCATTCAGTTTGATGTATTCAGTCGGTACGTTACTGGATGGACTTTCCGAATAGCTTTCCACTAAACTCACAATCAACTGGTGATATTGTTTATTTAAATCCTGATGAATATCGACTTTATTTGACTGTTTCAATTGCTGAGTTAAATCAATAATATTTTGAGCAATAGACTGAACTTGCGGATCTTCAAATTTCACATCAGGAATTTGGTAACTTAAATTAATATTTAGCGAATTATTGTTTTCATTAAACTCTGTTTTTGGAACTAAATTTTTATCGTATACATTTGCAAAATATTCAATTAATTCTGCCTGATCAAAACATTTAGATTTAATATCTTCTTGTTTATTTGGATTATTTTTAGGCTCAGGGTATGGCTTTCCAATGGGATAAGTACATCTTAATATGTTGCCATCAATCACCGTGGCATTCGTGCTTTTAATGGGCAAATTTAACTCATGACCATAGATGGTTACATCGCGGCTAGCAGGTTGATAACCTTTATTTTTTTCATCATTAGAATAGACTTCTGATAAGGCATAATAGACCCCATGATGAGGGTTTAAAATCCCACCAGAATTATGTTCATATACCATAAATTGGGTGACATTACCGGATTCGTCTTCCAATCGATGCTCGCCACTCGCTAACGTTATAGTCCCAAACTGGCGTGGCTCCACCTGATAATCTTTGCCATCTACTTTAAATGAAAAAGCCTGCTCTGTTGGATTACTATAATAAAATTTCCCTTTATTCCCGACAATATCGAAGCCATCACACGCGGTTAGCAACATCATTGCCGCCGTGAAGAAACTTATTTTCAATATAGTTTTCATTAATCCCCCCAACATCCCATTAATTTTTTCAATAAAATAGATACAATAAGTCAAGGGCAATAATCTTATTCATTTTAATAAAATTATTTTTACTATAAGTGCTTTCAACTCTTTATCATTGTAAAACTAAATAATAATAGATAAATATGAAAACTAACTAATAAACTAGCTTAATTTAAGGCTTATCCGTGTGATTACTGCGTAACACTTTTAATAATAACTGAAACACAGATTCCATCATGGGTGTCAGTATCTGGCTATTGCGCATTAATGATATTGATCGCGTTAATGCAGGCTGCTGCAACTGTAAAACGTTAAGGTCTGGATCCCGCAAATGTACCGTATATAACTGAGGTAAAATTCCGATAGCCAGTTTTGATCTCACTAATCCATACAAGGTTTCAATATAGTCGACTTGATAGCGAATGCGAGTATTAAGCCGATTACTTTCAATGGTTGCCGTCACCAAACGGTTAATATTGCCTTTGGAAAATATCGCAATATCTCGATGATTTAAATGCTTCCAAGGTAGATGAAACTCATTCTCCGTCAGAATTTCATCTCGATGAGCGACCACAACAAATGGGTCATCTTGCAATGGATATAACGTTAACTCCGCAGGTACCGAACTATCCATAACGCCAATACCAAAATCGATTTCATTGTTAACTAACTTATTGATCAACGAGTCATTGGTTTGATCATAGAATTCCACATTGAGTCGAGGAAAATGCTGGCTAAGTTGCTGCGGAATTAACGGAAACAGCAGAGAACTCACGGAAGGAACTAGCCCAATACGTAATGTTCCATCTCCCCCCTCTTCGATAATTTTTTGGATATCACTAAACCCACGCTGAGACACACTTAAAATTCGCTCTGCGTGAGGCAAAATAGCCGCACCTAACTCAGTGAGCGTAACCGATGCGGCGGTTCGATTAATCAGCCTACCTCCAATGATGGTTTCAACTTGTCGCAATGCGCTACTTAGAGCCGGCTGACTGACCGCAAGACGGTTAGCTGTTTCCGTAAAATGGCGCAAGTGAGCTAACGTCACAAAGTATTGGAGCTGCTTTAACGTAAGTGCAGGAAGACGCTGCCAAGGCTGACTCATACTGATATCCCCATTGAATCTGTTTGTTTTTATTATGATGATGGAGCTTATTATAACCTCTCTTTATGATGTGATAAATTTTATCATCTTGGCAAACGTTTGCGCACCCCATAAAGTAACCAACATTAATCCGCAGTGATGGTATTTTATGAAGCTAACAACGCAAACTCGACGTCGTGCTATACAGGCAGCTAAAGGCGAAATTCCTTTTGACCTGTTACTCACTAAAGCCAATATTATTGACATGGTGACTGGGGAAATTCGTCCTGCTGATGTCGGTATTACCGATGGCCTTATTGCCAGTGTTCACCCTACAGGTAGCCGCGATGATAGCCATGAAACCCATGATTTATCCGGCTTATATCTCTCGCCTGGCTTTATTGATACCCATGTTCACTTAGAAAGTTCTCATCTGCCCCCAGCTCGCTATGCCGAAATCGTGCTCACTCAAGGAACCACCGCCGTATTCTGGGATCCCCATGAATTGGCGAATGTGCTGGGCTTAGAGGGCGTTCGTTATGCCATTGATTCCAGTCGTAATCTCCCGTTAGACGTGATGGTTGCAGCTCCCTCTTCTGTTCCTTCAACTCCCGGATTAGAAATGTCGGGGGCAGACTTTGCCGGACAAGAGATGACCACCATGCTGAGTTGGCCGGAAGTTCGTGGGGTTGCAGAAGTCATGGACATGTTCGGTGTACTCAATGGTAGTGAACGCATGGAAGAGATCCTCGATGCTGGCTTAAGTTCCGGAAAAATCATTGAAGGTCATGCTAGGGGATTAAAAGGCGCAGATTTACAAGCTTATCTAGCGGCAGGCGTCACCTCCGATCACGAATTAACTTCGGCGGAAGATGCGCTTGAAAAACTCCGAGCTGGACTCACATTAGAGATCCGCGGTTCACACCCTTATTTACTGCCAGATATTGTCGCCGCATTACAAACACTGCCTCATTTATCATCGCAGATTACTGTCTGCACCGATGATGTTCCTCCTGATATTCTGATAGAAAAAGGAGGGATCATTGCACTGTTAAACTTGCTGATTGAGCATGGAATGAAAGCCACAGATGTTTTACGTTTTGCAACTCTCAATGGCGCTATTCGCTTACAACGCAACGATCTTGGGTTAATTGCAGCAGGACGCCGTGCCAACTTAGTGGTACTCGATTCACTCAATACCTTAGAAGCTCACCGAGTCTATGTAGCCGGAAAAATGATCGCTCAAAAAGGGCAATTAATCGATCCTCTCGCCGTCCCTAGCGATGTCTTACCGCCACGAGATACTATGCATCTATCTCCAATTCGCACCCAAGATTGCCAATTACGGCTCACCGATATTAACAATGGTACCGCACGCCTACGCCATATTAATGGTGCTCGATTCACTCAATGGGGAGAAGTTGACGTTCAAATTGAGAATGGCATCGTACAACTTCCTGATGAGTTCAGTTTAATTCGCGTTCAGCATCGTCATGGTCGCCATCAAGCTGAGCCTCAAATGGCATTACTCAAAGGTTGGGGAGAATTACGTGGTGCGATTGCCACCAGCTATTCTCATGATTCTCATAATCTTGTTGTACTAGGACGCGATCCCGAAGATATGGCAATCGCAGCCAACTTACTTATCGAAAGTGGTGGCGGTATGGCTTTAGTGCAAAATGGCAAAATTCTAGCACATGTGGCTATGCCCATTGCAGGTATGCTATCCGATTTACCTGCCCCAGAATTAGCGGCTCAATTTCGCCGATTACGGGAATTAAGCCATCAAATTGCCGATTGGGAGCCACCTTATCGAGTCTTTAAAGCGATTGAAGGCACTTGCCTTGCTTGTAATGCAGGTCCTCATTTAACCGATTTAGGACTAACATGCGGCACGACACGTCAAATTGTTGATGCCGTTTTACAACGTCACGAACAAACCCAAAATACCAATAATAATGATAGGAGCGCCAATTAATGGCTAATCATTCTCATCAGCCAACATCAGGGAGTTGGTTGGAAAAACGTTTTGCTTTACGTGAGCGTGGAAGTTCCGTGAAAACAGAATGTTTAGCAGGTATAACCGGCTTTCTTGCTGCCGCTTATTTGCTAGTCGTCATTCCGGGTTTACTGGCAGTTGGTGGCATGGATAAAGGTGCGGCTACCACGGGAACCATCATTGTATTTGTTCTCGCTAGCCTACTCATGGCGTTTTATGCAAACTTACCTTTTATTGTCGGCCCTGGAATCGGCGGCTCAGTTTTGGTCGGGATCACCCTTGCAGGTAGCGAAGGAATTGATTGGCAAATTGGTTTAGGAATAGCATGTTGGTCAGGAATTCTATTTTTCTTGCTCACCAAATTTGGGCTGCGTGAGGTTGTCACTCGCTCTGTACCACAATCGATTAAACTTGGATTAACTGCATCGATTGGCTTATTTGTTGCCATTCTTGGTTTTCGTAATGCGGGTTTAGTATTAGCCAATCCGAAAACTAACGCATTAATGCTGGGAGATTTTCTGTCTCCGGGAGCATTAGTCGCACTGTCTGGATTCTTTGTCGCCATCGCCTTACAAGCTCGTCGTATTCCGGGTAGCATTCTCTGGGCGATATTATTTGCCACTATTTTAGGTATCCCATTTGGCGTCACTAAATTACCCGAGAGCTTTATCGGGATCCCACATTCTGTGGCTCCGGTACTGGGGCAAGTCGATTTAATTGGCGCCTTAAATATTGCATTCCTACCGTTTTTATTTGTATTCTTTGCTGCGGAATTTTTCTCCACGATGGGTACGACATTAGCCGTTGGTGGTGAAGCCGGTCTATTAGATAAAGAAGGCAATATGCCAAATATCAACCGCCCGTTTATTGTTGATTCTATCGCAGCGGCACTGGGACCATTAGTGGGGATTCCTGCAGCAACTGCATTAATTGAATCTTCAGCTGCGGCTGAAGCTGGCGGTAAAACAGGCATGACCGCCTTAGCGGCAGCGTGTATGTTCCTGTTAATGTTATTATTTACCCCAGTGGCATTAATGATCCCAGCACAAGCAACTGCACCGGCCTTAATTCTTATCGGCTTAAATATGTTTAGCGGATTACGTAAAGTGGATTTAGGGAATTTCACTGACGGCTTGCCCGTTCTGATGATGGTGATGATTACGCTTATTGCCAATAGCTTTGGTACAGGGATCGCCGGCGGGTTACTGTTCTATATCTTAATTAAAGCCGTTGCAGGAAAATGGCGCGAAATCCCAATTAGCTTGTGGATCCTCGCCATCCCACTCGTGTATTACTTCTCGACGCTAGTGAAGCACTAAACTTCCATTCAAAATAAGAAAACCCCTACGTAAGCTATTAACTAACCTAGGGGTTTTATAAAAAAGACTCAAAAGAAAGTCCACAAAGAAATAATCAGCTAGTTGCTAATATTTTAAATAAAGCTGGATTGTTTTTTATTGCAATTAAGACTTTAGCCGCCAGCCCTGTTGGATTTCGTCTTTTTAATTCCCAACTTTTAATCGTATCAATACTGGTTCCTAATGCATTCGCTAATTCACTTTGTGAAACATTAAGCTGTTCTCTAATCGCTTTAACATCAGCAACTTCATAATAGGTAATTTTTGATGCTGCTTTCTCACCATTTTTAATCTCAACGGCTTCTTCCAAAGATGTTTTTAGTTCATTAAAGAAACTCATGTTACACCTCACCTTTTAGTATTTTTGTTACCTTTTTCAATGCGATTTTTTCTTCATCCGTTAAACTATCTTTCATATTCTTTGGATAAGCCATTATCAGGTAGATAATTTCCTTGGTAGCTAAAAAGTAAATAACCCTAGCGCTGCCGCTTTTACCTTGGCTACCTATTGCCATCCTCATTTTTCTTATTCCACCAGTCCCTTGTATTATATCGCCTTTTTCAGGTCTACCTATGAGTTCATTTTGTAATATCCTTAATTCCTCATCGGTAGCTATCTGCTTAATTTGTCGCGTAAAAATAGATGTTTCGATAAATTTTATTCCATGGCTCACGATGTTCCCTCTGTGATGACCCGTACACAAAAAGTGTACACTGTACACCATCAGGCGTCAATGTGAGGCAAATACCATACCAGTCCTCCGGTAATTAGATAATTACCGGAGGACTTTAGAATTTAGAGTCATGAATCAAATCAATGGTGGAATTTGGGGTAAGATAGGCACTTCAATGACCGTAGGTCCTTGGCGCTTATAAGCCTCTTTGCAAGCTTGCTGAACTTCCTCAACCGTCGTGGCTTTCACTGCGGTACAGCCATAACCTTTACCCAGCGCGACAATATCTAAGTTAGGAATATCCAAACCCGGTACACCTGGCGTTTCTTCTAAAACAGCGAAAGATTTTAAAATCGCGTACTCGCTATTTCGCGGGATCACAAACACAATGGGTAAATTATGTTGTGCTGCGCTCCATAAACCCTGAATGGAATATTGCATCGAACCATCGCCGATAATCGATAATACAGGGCGATTTCTACCGCTATCCCTTTCTGCTAATGCAATACCCACACTTGCAGGTAAATTCCAGCCTAATGAACCGCTGGCAAAGGTATAGAAAGAATCAGGATGTTCAATAGGCCATTCACGATGTAGCTCCCCTAAGTTGGATGGTGATTCCTCAACTAAAACCGTTTCTTTCGGAGAAACTTCTCGCAATGCACGGAATAATTGAGCCGCACTCAAGGTGGTTGCGTTATTTACGGTCTCTGGCGCGGCTGGATATGGTGCCATACCATGTGGCTGTTTCACCACCTTAGCTTGAGAAGCCGCTCTCGCTGACACCAACTGAGTTAACCCTTCAACAGCTAATACTGCGTCACTTAGCATGCTGTCCCCAACAGGCGCTCTTCCTACCTCTATTGGATCATCCGTAATATGCAACAGGCGCAGCCCGTCCGGTAAATATTCACCCGCGACATAAGGGTAATAACGGAAAACAGGCGCGCCAATAATGAGCGCTAAATCATGTCCTTTTAACTTATCTGCTAAAGGTTGGATCGCAAAAGGTAAGCCACCAGCATAGAGCGGATGTGTTTCTGGGAATGGAGGGCGCTCTGATGCAGGTGCCGCCCAAACAGGGATATTCAATTTTTCTGCCAGAGCAATACCGGCATCCCACCCCTGCCCCCTAGCAATAGCAGAACCGTAGATTAATACCGGATTCTTAGCCTGTGATAAGACATCAGCAAAGGATTTTAAACGGATAGGATCATACCCTATACGCTCAGAAACGGTACGAACAACAGCAGCGTCCTTCTCGGCAGGTTTATCCCAATCATCAAGAGGAATTGAAAGAAATACAGGCCCCGCAGGTGGCTGTAATGCCATCGCATAAGCACGCATAAATGCGGCAGGGACATCTTCAGCTCGTGCTGGTTGATAACTCCATTTGACCCATGGCTTTGGTAAATTTTCTGGCTCTATGTTGGTTAACCAAGGTTCCATAAGTAACATTTCACGGGTTTGGTTTCCTGCCGTAATAATTAAAGGCGTACGGTTCATATATGCCGTTAAAATATTACTCATCCCATTACTTAATCCCGCCGAGGTGTGCAAATTGACCATTGCGACTTTGCGCATGCCTTGGGCGTAACCATCCGCAGCAGCTACCGCCGAGGCTTCGTGTAATGTCTGAATATAACGAAAATCACTCGGAAAATCTTTTAAAAATGTCTCTTCCGTCGAGCCCGGGTTACCAAAAATTGTCGTGATATCTAGCTCACGTAATAGGTCAAAGGTTACTTGGCGAATGGTTTTCTTCATATAAAAATACCCTAATCAAGATAGGTGGATAATGCCCTCATCATAACCAATCCCCTAAATGAAAAACATTTCGCCAACAATAGTGAAAAGCTCACCGAATAAATAATTATTCTTATTATTTATATATAAAACAAATCATTAGAAATTCATCATGTTTCGATGATAGAAATAAAATGGGAAAAAACACCATGGATTAAGATTTAATCCATATAAATAGGCTGAGTTATCTCATAATATTGGCATTTATGTTATTACCCTTCGTTATTAACGTAAAAAATAACAATATTGGCTATCTCCCCCAACCACATTTGTTAATAGAATATTTTATGAATTAGTTACTCATCACATTTCTCGCAATTGACGCGACTCGATTTCCCAACGTGTTTATCTCGCTCAGAGATAATTTCTTATAAGCAATTCTCTTTTCGTGATTTAAAAGTAAAAACATAAAAATCAAATAATTAAAACACCCCCTCCTAATACTTTGTTTAAATAACATTCAAAATCAAATTTAAATCTATCGATAAAACGTATTTTTCTAAACCATTTAGTTAACTAAAAGTTATAGCACCCCAAACAAAACTCATTGTTAAACAAAAGTTAAGCAAAGTAATTTAATTTAAAACTAATGTTAAATCGCAAAAATGCACATTCTGGTAAACTAATGTGAGGTAAAATAATGATTCTAGATGCCAGTTATACGCTATTATTTGCATGCTTAGCGCTGCTTATTGGGATGATTTTTGTTAAATTCACCCCCTTTTTACAGAAAAATCATATTCCCGATGCAGTAGTCGGCGGTTTTATTGTTGCCATCGTATTGTTGATTGTTGATAAAACCGCGGGTTACAGTTTCTCATTTGATACCTCTCTACAGAGCACATTGATGATTGCATTCTTTTCATCAATTGGCTTGAGCTCAGATTTTGCTCGGCTGATAAAAGGCGGAAAACCGCTAGTTATTTTAACGTTAGCCGTCACTATTTTAATTGTTATTCAAAATGCCGTCGGTATGGGCATGGCTGTGATGCTCAATGAAAGTCCGTTTATTGGTCTGATTGCCGGCTCAATTACCTTAACTGGTGGTCATGGTAACGCTGGAGCATGGGGACCAATCTTGGCAGACAAATATGGCGTAACTGGCGCTGTTGAACTTGCCATGGCATGTGCAACCATGGGGCTGGTATTAGGTGGTCTTGTCGGGGGACCAGTCGCCAGACACTTACTGAAAAAAGTCGCCATTCCAAAAGCGACAGAACAAGAAAAAGAGACAATTTTAGAAGCCTTTGAGCAGCCGAGCGTCAAGAGAAAGATCAATGCCAATAACATCATTGAAACGATCTCTATGCTGATTATCTGTATCGTGGCAGGTAGCTATATCAGCGAATTAGTGAAAGACACACCACTTCACTTGCCGACTTTCGTTTGGTGTCTGTTTGTCGGTATTATTATCCGCAACGTACTGACACATATCTTTAAACACGAAGTTTTTGAACCAACCGTCGATGTCTTAGGCAGTGTGGCTTTATCACTGTTCCTCGCTATCGCACTGATGTCTTTGAAATTTGGTCAATTAGCCAGTATGGCAGGCCCTGTTCTTATCATCATCGCGGTTCAGACTGTCGTCATGGTACTGTTCGCTTGCTTTGTCACCTTTAAGATGATGGGGAGTGATTATGATGCCGTGGTCATCAGTGCGGGGCACTGTGGTTTTGGGATGGGGGCAACACCAACCGCTATCGCTAACATGCAAACCATTACCCGAGCATTCAGCCCATCACATAAAGCATTCTTAGTCGTACCAATGGTTGGCGCATTCCTTGTCGATATTACTAACAGTATCGTCATTAAATTATTTATCGAGCTGGGCGTCAGTATCGGATAAACTTCACTCACAAGATACTGGCTCATAACCAAAAGTATATGAGCCAGTATTTTTATTTTTGGTATTTTTTCCTCATTATTTCCCCTTTACTCCCTATTTTCCTTATCTATAAGTGACCCCAATATCGGATTGATGACTTTTTTTCCGGTAAAATAGGAATAAATGCAAAGTACTGTTTAGGTTACTGATAATGAAGTTAAGGCACCTTGATATTTTTTATGCCGTTATGACCTGTGGCTCACTCACTCGTGCTGCAGAGGTTTTACATATCTCCCAACCCGCAGCCAGCAAAGCATTAAAACATGCAGAACAACAACTCGGTTTAGTATTATTTCAGCGGATCCGAGGGAAATTAATCCCTACTGACGAAGCTAATTTATTATTTGAAGAGGCAAAAGAGGTTTATCAAAATCTAGATAGGCTCAGAATTTTGGCGCAAAATTTATCGCGTAATCCACAAGGTAAACTCGCGATTGGTTGTCTTCCTAGCCTAGGGTTAAACTTAGTCCCAGAAGTCACTGCGCTATTTATAAAAAAACATCCGAATATCAAACTGACCATTGGAACTCATCACACCACGGATATTCTGCAATTATTAACCCAACAAGATTTGGATATTGGAATTGCTTTCAATCTCGCGATTGAAGGCGGTATTACGGTGCTACCCGTTGCAGATATTCCGTTAGTGTATGTCGATAGCCAGCCCCCTACCCACTCCCCAGTTTCATTAGTGGATATAGATCAAGACCGTTGGATCCACCCCGGTTCAGACTCTCTATCTCAGCTATTACAGCAAGTTCATGAATTTGCAGCATCCAATATTAGTGTGCATACCTACCACATGGCAGCAGAATTTGTCCGAGCTGGCCTTGGATGCAGCATTACTGATATTTTTTCTGCCGAACATACGCTGCCAGAATCGATGATTTACCCACTCAAAGAAAATTTGCATCTGGCAGTATCAGTCTTTCATCGAGCAGACAGACCATTAACCAAAGCGGCACAAAATTATGTAAACACTTTGTCGTTAATACTAGAAAAACGCAACGCAGTAGTTAACCAAAAGTTATACTCTGGTAATGAAAACTCAATTGTTTAGTCTGACTATTCGCCGTTAAATGATAACTCCTTAGTTATTATTGGTTGCGGAATATTATGGCTAAACATGTGGTGGTTATTGGTGCCGGTGTTATTGGATTAAGTACCGCCTATGCTTTAATAAAAGCGGGTCAGACAGTCACATTAATTGAATCTGATTCAGATGTTGGCATGCAAACAAGTTTTGCCAATGGTGGACAGCTGAGCTATCGCTATGTTTCGCCTCTTGCCGATGCAGGTGTGCCATTACAGGGTTTGCGTTGGATGGGGAAAAATGACTCTCCATTAAATTTGAGGATCAATTTTTCCCTTGAGCAACTGACTTGGCTGGCTCAATTTACCTTAGCTTGTACTCGCGCAACCAATAAAATCAATGGTGATCATTTATTGAGATTGTCCTTATTAAGCCAAAATATCATGAATACTTGGCGTACAAGTGGAGATATTGCTGATTTTGCTTGGGAGAAATCAGGAAAATTAATTATCCACCGCGAGCGGTCTAGCTTTAAAAAAGCCAGTGAAACCATTGATAAAGAATTCCAAAAAATACTCACAACCCAAGAGATTATTGAATTAGAACCTGCTCTGGCAAATATCCAATCACAATTGGTTGGCGCAATCTATGCCCCAAGTGATGAAACCGCAGACTGTTATTTATTCTGCAAAAATATTTTGGCATATTTATCTACCCAACCCACCTTTAAGTTATGTTTAGAACACTCCGTGAAATCTTTTATTCAAGTGAATAACCAAATTACGGCGGTTGAAACGACTCAAGGAACAATTCAAGCCGATGATGTGATTGTCTGTGCTGGAAATGGGAGCCGTGAATTACTGAAACCACTGGGTATCGATGTACCAATTTTAGGGTTAAAAGGGTATAGCTTAAGCGTGGAATACCCTCAGGCTGAGCATATCGTTCCGAAAGTGAGTGTTACCGATTACGGTAACAAAATCGTATATGCCAAGCTCAATGACCAATTACGGATTGCCGCAATGGTCGATATTGGCTACGACAAATTAGGGTTACGGGAAAATAGAGTATCTGCCTTAAAAAATATTATTAGAAAAACATTCCCGAACTTACCAAAAATTGATGAAGCAGAAGCATGGTGCGGTTTACGTCCGTCAACACCAAAGGGACCGCCAATATTAGGCAAAACAACATACCGCAATTTATGGTTAAACGTGGGTCATGGCAGTTTAGGTTTTACATTAGCTGCAGGGAGCGCTGAAATATTAAGCCAATTAATTACCCAGCAACAATCACCCATTTCTTTAGAAGGATTAACGAGGTAATTTATGTCCATTAAACGTAACAACCCAAAACCGCGCTTAGCTGATAGCGTTGAATATGCTGGATTAGTTTATTTATCAGGGCAAGTGCCGACTAATTTATCGGGTGATATTACCGCTCAAACTCAAGAAGTCTTAGATAAAATTGATGCTTTATTAGCCGCAAGTCATAGCGATAAAACACGTATTTTATCGGCACAAGTCTGGATTAAAGATATGTCTCGTGACTTCGCACCATTTAATCACGTTTGGGAAGCTTGGATGCCTGCTGAATTCAGCCCCGCCCGTGCAGCAGTAGAAGCCAATATGGCAAGAGATCAGGTTCTTGTCGAAATTATGGTGATCGCTGCTCAGCGTTAATATTCACTTTCTCTTAATGGCATTTGTATATTTTAAATTAATGTTCCAATGCCATTTTTATTTAGCCATTTCTTTTTTCATTCCCCGATTAATAAATTTAATTCTCCCCTTATCGTATATTTAACCTACTATTAATTCTATAAATATTAAAATAATAAACTAAAAAAACAAATTAAATCCGAATATACGTTGGTGAACATTGGTTTATGAGCGGAGAGTAAATATGACTAAAACCGTCATTGAACATATTTTAACGCGATTACAAGACATAGGAATTACGGATATATTTGGTGTTGCGGGTGATTATGCCTTCCCCATCAATGATGCTATTTGTAAAAATAATACTCTGCGCTGGGTAGGAAACTGCAATGAGCTCAATGCCGCTTATGCTGCAGATGGCTACGCACGCATAAAAGGCGTCGCTGCATTAGCCACGACATTTGCTGTTGGTGAGCTTAGCGCACTTAATGGGATTGCAGGGGCTTATGCTGAACAACTACCTATTTTTCATTTAGTTGGCATGCCTGCGAGTCATATTCAGCATGGTAAATATCTCGTTCATCATACGCTAGGTAATGGTGATTTTGAGGTTTTTTACCGAATCGCTCAATCCCTATCCTGTGCCCATACCATTATTACCCCCGAAAATTGCATTGATGAAATAGAAAGATTAATCACCCATGCGTTATCTGAGCGTCGCCCAGTTTATATAGGGCTACCCGCAGATTACGCCAAGCAAACCATCGTTCCACAAAAAAAAGTCCCCATATCGCTTCCAGAAAGTTGCCCGAATACTCTGAGAAAAGTCATTAATTTAATCGCCAATAGGCTGACATGCAGTGAGTGTTCTTGCGCACTTATTGGTTCAATGGTTTCCCGCTTTGAATTAGTCAAAGATGTAGAAACTATTATCAAAGTTACCAATCTTCCTTATGCGACTATGTTTATGGATAAAGGTGTTTTGAATGAAACCAATAGCCAATATATCGGTGTTTATAATGGAAGATTGATGAACCTTGAGGTCGCTAATTTTGTTGAAAGCTGTGAGTGCGTTTTAAATATCGGTGCTTTAATGAGTGATGTTAATACGGGTTGCTTTACCGCAAATCTTTCTCCTGAAAATCACATTCAGATATTGGCAGATCACGTTATTATTGACTCAGTTATTTACCCACATATTTATATTTATGAATTGCTTTCGGAACTCAAAGATATTCTGACATTTATTCCGAATAATGCTTTAAAAGCCTACGGGTTGGGTGTTCCTCAAGCGGATGAAACAGGGAAAATTACCCGTTCCTATTTGTACCCTAGACTCGAAAAATTCTTCAAGCAAAACGACATTATTATTGCAGAAACAGGTACATTTTCCATGGGATTAGGCTTTGCGCTGTTACCTAAAGAAGTTTCTTTTCAAACTCAATCACTGTGGGGTTCCATTGGCTGGGCAACTCCCGCAGCTTTAGGTGCTGCAATTGCCGCTCCACATCGCAGGGTAATTTTAGCGACTGGTGACGGAGCACATCAGCTTACGGTGCAAGAAATCAGCCAGTTTGTGCGCTGGGGTTTAAAACCGATTATTTTTGTTCTCAATAATGATGGCTATTTAATCGAGCGTCTATTTTGTAAAAATCCTGAGTATATTTATAACGATATCCCTCACTGGAATTATGCTCAACTTCCTGCTGCTTTTGGATGCCACGATTGGCTTTGTAAAAAAATCACGCTTTGTGAAGAACTTGAAATGGTACTAGAGGAAATAGAGTCCAAAGATTGTGCTGCCTATATTGAAATCATAACTGATCGCTATGAATCATCAGAACTTCTGCAAAAAATGGGTGAAATTATTCGAGCAGAGCAATAAAAACAGACCTAAGCCACCACGGATAATGGTGGCTAATCCAACATTTAATATTCGACTTAGCGACGCCATTTTTTGCGGATCAGAATGGCTAATCCCACAATAACAAGTCCAATGACCAGCCAAGATAAATGAGGGTGAAATGGTAAAGCAAAGACTATCGAGCTGATAAAATAGCCTATTGAAACAATACTACATCCCCAAATAATCCCGCCGATCACATTGAGGATAAAAAATTTAATTGGATTGACTTTGCTGGCACCAATAATGATAGGCCCTATCGTCCTCATCCCATAAGCAAAGCGAATGCCGATTATAATCCAATTTTCATGGCTCTGGATCAACTGTTGTACCCGCTCTATTTTTGCTTGATGCTTTTGAAATCGCGGTAAAATTCGAGCGCCCGCGAAACGCCCAACAAAGAATAAAACGTTGTCACTGACAACCCCACCTAATGCTGCAAATAACATAGTAAGAGGATATGAGAGCCATTGTTTATGGGCTGCAATTCCCGATAAAAACGCAGCGGTTTCCCCTTCAATCATTGAGCCCAAAAATACCGCCCAGTAACCATACTCTATTAGCCAGCGGGTAAGTTCATCAGCCATAAATAAAATTTGCCTTCCACAATTTTAATTACCAATATCTTTCATTAAAATTTTAACATAGCTAAACACTATTTTTTGAAATGGTTTGGGATTTTATCAAAATAAGATGGGAGTCATGGGATGAAAAGTAAAAAAAACTGCACTTAGACCGGTCTTAAGTGCAGTGGATCACAACGCATAAAATATAAATATAGACTATTTATTGTATAAGCTAGCGGTTATTGCAATATCATTACCTTCACCTTCAGAAGTTACTGAAGTGATAATGAAATATTTCGCACCTGCCTCATCGGCTTTTTGAGATACCGCATTAGCATAATCCGTGGTTGTAGCTGCATTCATTACCACATTGATATTACTAACTAATTTCATATCCATGGATTGAACATAATTAATTTCTGTTGCACTCATCGCAAATGGACTTAAAAAAAACAAGGAAACCAATGCTATTTTTAATTTATTCATCAAACTCACCTTTTATTAAAATAACGCATCTCATTTAAATACATTCTTTTTTAGAGAATGAAATTATGAGCATCATTAAATGAATATTACTTACCTGCTAATATAAGATTATATTTACCTATTAAAATAAAGAATGTAGCGATGAATATCAAATTTAATATCGTGCTAAACTTAGCAGAAATTGCTTTTATTGATGAGATTTCTAACGTTTTAAATCAACACTAAAAATAGGGCTCAGCATCATGTTAAAACGAATACAACGATGCCACAGACTTACCTACTTTTTGTGCCAGATCTGAAGCAGCGTATCTATCCATGACTATCTCAATATAGGCTGCTGAATCTGTTACTTCAGCGTGTTTAATCGCAGCGTCTAACTCATCGCAAGTGGTGACTTTTTGGCAATACCAATCAGTACAACCTAATGCCGCTGGCAATTGTGCATAATTCCACTGTGGTAAATCGTTATAATAAGCTTCAGGCTCTTTACATAATAATCGCTCAATTAAGTAACCATCATTATTAAGCACAAAAACAATCGGTTTTAATCCAAAACGCGCAAACTGACTAATTTCTTGCGCCGTTAATTGATGTGAACCTTCCCCCGTCACTAAGATCACGCGCTTATTGGGTGCTGCAATTGCTGCGCCAAATGCCGCTGGCGTTGCCCAACCAATGGAACCCCACAGTGATTGAGTTTGAAAAGAAACCTCTTTAGGTAGTAAAGCAAAAACCAATCCCATTGATGCTGTCCCTGTTTCAGCAATCACAATATCGTGATCCATGAACATTTCTTCTAAGCGCGGATACAGATATTGTGCAGTAATTTGGCCATTATCTCCTTGTCGAGGTTCTCCCAATCCTTGAGCTGCAATACCTTGATGTTTTAAAGAAGGTGCTAATATTTGCAGTTTGTCCAATACCTCTTTCATCATCACATTTGGGTAAACCGCAGAACCCACTTTCACATAATCTGCTAAAATATTAATGCCTTGCTCAGGGGAGATAGATGCCGTAAAACTGCCTGAGTTAAAATCAGTTAATACCGCACCAATACCTAAAATACAGTCGCAACTTTCAACAAACTCTTCTACTTGGGCATTCATTAATTTGCCATTATAAATTCCCATATACGTCGAGTTAGATTCACTCACGATGCTTTTATCCATAAACATCGTGGCATACGGTAGCCCTGTCTTATCAATAATTGCCTGCACATCATCCGAATACCCTAGCCGCGCAGCCAAGATCCCCGGAATAATACAGGCTTTTTGGCTGGCATTAAGTTTATCTAAAATGGCATTCACTGCGGCATTGAGTGACTGTGGATCACTTTTCTGTTGTGCAACTTTTTTATGTTTCTCATTAGCAATGATGGGCATCACCGCGTAATCAGAGGGGAACCCCATATAGACAGGGCGACGCTCTTTTAGGGCGGCTGCAATTAATCGCTCAGTTTCATCAATGCAATTTTCTGGGGTCAATATTGTATGGGCACAGCTCAAATGCTGGCTCATTTGATAAAACACATCAAAATCACCGTTACCTAAAGTATGGTGAACAAGACGATGGTTTTCCTGGACACCACTCGCTGGCATTCCCACCAAATGGAAGATAGGTAAATGCTCAGCATAAGAACCCGCAAGACCATTTAACGCACTGAGTTCACCCACACCAAATGTTGTCGAAAGTGCGGCAACACCTTTGATTCTTGCATAACCATCCGCGGCATAAGCAGCATTTAACTCATTACAATTACCGATCCAACGCAATGTTTCACTTTCACAGACTGCATCTTCAATAGGGAAAGCGTAGTCCCCCGCAACCCCAAAAACTTCGTTGATACCCAGTGTTTGTAAACGCTCAAGAACATATTCGATAACTGTTTTCATAATGTAGCTCCAAATAATAATTTCGACTGATTATTCAGCCCGTTATTATTATTATCCCTAATGTTACATTAACAGAAATCATTTATAATCATCGCAGCTATAACAAAATGTAATAGAGGTCACGATGGATATTCGAGGATTACGCTACTTTGTCGAAGTAGTACAACAAAATAACTTTAGCCGAGCGGCGGATAAATTATGCGTCACCCAACCAGCAATCAGCCGCAGCATTCAAAAATTAGAACAAGAGCTTGAAGCGACTTTACTGATCCGAGAAACCGATGGAGTGAAACTTACCGATTATGGTGATATTTTATTTCACCATGCTCAGCAAATTTTGGCACAATTCGACAATCTTAATAACGCACTAAAAGACAAATCAGGCCCACTCACTGGGGTCTTGAAGGTCGGTTTACCGCCGGTTATCGCTTCGACCTATTTTGCTGATATCATCATGATATTTAGCCAGAAATATCCACAAGTCGAACTACAGATCATTGAATTAAGTTCAAACCATATGATGAATGCCATGCTCAAAGGAGATGTAGAAACGGCAGCGGTAATGTCTCCATTTGATGAACAACGATTTCATTTATACCAATTTGCTACCGACCGATTGATGCTATTAGTGAATGATCAACATCCATTAGCCACCCAAAATAGCGTTAAGTTTGCAGAACTTCTGAATGAGCCATTTATCTTCTTTCAAGATAGTTTCCGAATTAATGAATTAATTGTTAATGCTTGCGGGATTCATGGTAAAAAACCGATTATCGCAGGACGTAGTGGGCATATAGATCTTGTGATGGCAATGGTACGCGCTGGGGTTGGTGTGACATTACTCCCTGAAGGTATGTGGAAAAAGAACCATATTGGGGGGCTTTCCATTATTCCAATCACAGAGCCTATTCTGTCCTATGAGCTGGCACTGGCAACATTAAAAGGCTCCCATCCAAGCCGCCGAGCTACAGCGTGGATCGAGTTAGCGTTAGAAATGCTGAATGAGCCCTCATCATTATGAACCATTATAATGAGTTACAACTGAATAGCCGCCGACTTGATAGACACCTTTAAGTTAGACAAGCTTGTTTTAGGAAGACATATTGAGAATAATGCAACATGCAGAAATTGAAAGGAAAATGCGAAGTTTTATCGGTGCCAGTTAAATAACCGGCACCGGGGAAATTAACGCCAGCGTTCTGCCGCCCAGGCGACCTGCTGTTGTGCGTCGTGGAAAGTCCAAGCCACAAAGCGACTGATTTTTTGCCCCTGCGCCATTTCAATGGTACGGACTTCGGCCGCCCCTACCAGCTTCAACGCGTGATAAATCGAAGGCAGGGTCGTATTTTTAGAAATTAACGAGGTGAACCACAGGCAGTTTTGCGCCAGGCTAACGCTCTCCTCTACCATTTTACGCACAAAGGCTTCTTCACCGCCTTCACACCATAGCTCTTTACTTTTGCCACCAAAGTTCTGTACCGGCGTGTCGGCTACCTCGCCTTTACCCAGCTTGTGCAGTTTGCGGCGAGTGCTGGCTTGCGCTTCCTGTTCAGAGCTGTGGAACGGTGGATTACACAGTGTGGCATCAAATTTCTCCGCCACGCCGATGATGCCGTTCAAAATAAATTCGGGTTGTTTTTGCAAACGCAGACGCACGCTGTTTCTCAGTGTTGGATTCATCTCCACGATCATTTTGGCCGTATTGATCGACACCGGATCAATCTCCGAACCAGTAAAACGCCAGCCGTATTCATTCAAGCCAATAATCGGATAAATACAGTTGGCGCCAACGCCCACATCAAGGATAGCCACGCTTTTACCACGAGGGATCTCACCGCCGTTACTGGTCGCCAGCAGGTCAGCTAGATGGTGTAAATAGTCGGCACGCCCGGGGATCGGCGGGCACAGATAACCGGCGGGAATGTCCCAGTGTTCGATGCCATAAAAATGTTGCAGCAACGCACGGTTGAGCATTTTAACCGCCGCAGGATCGGCAAAATCTACCGAGATGTCGCCCCAGGCGTTCGGTTTGACGAACGGCTCCAGTGCAGGGCAACTGGCGATCAGCGCCGGGAAATCATAGCGCGAGCGATGACGGTTACGCGGGTGCAAGCCGCTTTTCTGCTGCGGGAAGGTTTTCTTTTTTTCCACCGTGAAGGGCTCTCTTAAAGGTATTTCTGACGCGTACGATACCATATACCCTGCTTTTTATATTGCTTTTCTTCTTTTAGCTCAGTGACCGGGCATCGACTTAATTGGCATAACGGTTTCAACTCATGCAACTCAACTCACCACGCAATAACATTGCGAGGTAAATTCCCCGTTATTAGCAGTACAAGTTTACCCTTAACTGGGCTACTATTAGGGTCGCAAATGCCCTTTCAACTTTCCGCGAATTCACCCTAACAACAAGATAAAATAACGTTTACGCCGAAAGTCAAAAGCCCATAAATACATCAAATATTCAACAAGTTAAAAAAATGACAGAAAAACAAAATTTCGAATCCCACACACCAATGATGCAACAGTATTTAAAACTTAAAGCTCAACATCCGGATATTTTGCTGTTTTATCGTATGGGGGATTTCTACGAATTATTCTTTGATGATGCCAAAAAAGCCTCTCAATTATTGGATATTTCCCTCACTAAACGCGGTCAATCTGCTGGGCAACCCATTCCAATGGCGGGGGTTCCTCACCATGCGGCAGAAAACTATTTAGCGCGATTAGTGCAGATGGGCGAATCCGTCGCTATTTGTGAGCAAATTGGAGATCCTGCCACCAGCAAAGGTCCCGTTGAACGTCAAGTTGTGCGAATTGTAACTCCGGGTACGATTACTGATGAAGCGTTATTAAATGAGCGCCAAGACAACCTATTAGCCGCTGTTTGGCAAGATGCTCAGGGCTACGGTTTTGCGACCTTAGATATCACTTCCGGGCGATTTATTATCAGTGAAATCGACGATGAAGAGTCATTAAAAGCAGAGCTTCAACGTACTCGACCTGCGGAATTACTCTATCCCGAAGATTTTGCCAGCATGCCATTAATTGAACACAGTAAAGGCTTACGTCGTCGCCCACTCTGGGAGTTTGAATTAGACACAGCGAAACAGCAATTAGGCTTGCAATTTGGTACCAAAGATCTGATTGGCTTTGGTGTTGAAAATGCCCATAAAGCCCTAAGAGCCGCAGGTTGTTTACTGCAATACGTTAAAGATACCCAACGTACTTCGCTCCCCCACATTCGTAGCATTATCATGGAAAAACAGAATGATAATGTTATTTTAGATGCGGCAACACGTCGCAACTTAGAGCTAACTCAAAACCTCGCAGGCGGAACAGAGAACACGCTAGCGGCAATCCTAGACCTGTGTGTGACCCCTATGGGTAGCCGAATGCTGAAACGCTGGTTACACACTCCACTACGCAATATTGATGTGCTTACTCATCGCCAACAAGCCATCGGGGCATTGCAAGAGTGTGGATTAGAATTGCAGCCATTTCTACGCCAAATTGGCGACCTTGAACGCGTTCTTGCACGTTTAGCATTACGCTCAGCTCGCCCCCGTGATCTCACTCGCATGCGTCATGCATTCCAGCAATATCATGATATTCACCAAATCCTTGAACAGTCTGACTGTGGTTATTTACAAACACTACAAACACGCATTGGGCAATTTGATGAACTGCAAAGTCTGTTAGAGAAAGCGATTGTCGAAGCGCCGCCAGTGTTAGTTAGGGATGGTGGTGTGATTGCCCCTGGCTATCATAGCGAACTCGACGAATGGCGCGCATTAGCCGATGGAGCAACCGACTATCTTGACCGCTTAGAAATTCGTGAGCGAGAAAAACTGGGAATCGATACATTAAAAGTCGGCTATAACGCGGTACATGGCTACTATATCCAAGTGAGTCGCGGTCAGAGCCATTTAACACCGATCCACTATGTTCGTCGCCAAACGCTGAAAAATGCCGAGCGCTACATTATTCCTGAACTGAAGGAATATGAAGACAAAGTTCTGACGTCAAAAGGAAAAGCTCTCGCCATCGAAAAAGCGCTCTATGATGAGTTGTTCGATATGCTGCTGCCACATTTGGCGGCACTGCAAACTAGCGCAGAAGCGCTTGCTGAATTAGATGTACTGGCTAACCTAGCCGAGCGAGCCGAAACATTAGGTTATGCATGCCCTCAACTCACGGACAAACCGGGAATTCAGATCACAGAAGGTCGTCACCCCGTTGTAGAGCGCGTTCTGAGTGAACCGTTTATCTCTAACCCATTATCCCTTTCTCCACAGCGCCGTTTGTTGATTATTACGGGGCCCAATATGGGTGGTAAAAGTACCTATATGCGCCAAACTGCGCTGATTACATTGCTCGCCTATATTGGGAGTTTTGTCCCTGCCAGCAAAGCCGTAATTGGTCCCGTTGACCGTATTTTTACTCGTGTTGGCGCATCTGATGACCTCGCTTCTGGGCGTTCAACCTTTATGGTGGAGATGACGGAAACTGCTAATATTTTGCATAACGCGACGGAACACAGTTTAGTCTTGATGGATGAAATTGGCCGCGGAACCTCAACCTATGATGGTTTATCACTCGCTTGGGCTTGTGCGGAGAACTTAGTTAATCGCATCAAAGCGATGACCCTATTTGCCACTCACTATTTTGAGCTCACTACATTGCCTGAAAAGCTTGAAGGGGCTGTAAATATTCATCTCGATGCCATTGAACATGGTGATACCATCGCCTTTATGCACAATGTTCAAGAAGGAGCAGCGAGTAAAAGTTATGGTCTTGCGGTAGCTTCCCTCGCTGGTGTGCCTAAAGAGGTGATCAAGCGCGCAAAACAGAAGCTTAAAGAGCTTGAGGTTATTTCAAATAATGCAAATACCAGCCATGTGGATAGCGCTCAATTAAACTTCCTTGACATTGTCGAAGAGGAACCGTCCCCCGTATTAGTGGCGTTAAATGAAATCGACCCTGATAAGTTAACTCCACGCCAAGCCCTTGAATGGTTATATCGCTTGAAGGAAATGGATAAATAATATGGATGAGTACGCAGAACTTTTGGCACCGATTAAGCAATTTTTGCATTGTGAAACCCCGAATGCGTGGATCCACAAAGCAAGTCAGCCTGAAAATCTGCCCATTATCTTAAAAGACCATCTACTGTGCGAATTAAAAGCTGCGCAAAGTGCCATGTTTTTGATCCGTAAATATGCCGTAGATAAAGAAAGTGCCGCCATTCTTTTAGAATGGTTTAAGCCTTATGAGTCTTTTGCTTATGATCGAATTGGTGATGTTCACACGCTAAAAAATAAAAATCAGGTTTCCAAACATATTTTGGCGAAGAAAAATTCCCCCTATAGCCAAGATTTAATTGATAAAATGGTGCTATTGATTAAAGAAGAATTGCACCATTTCTACCAAGTATTGGAAATTATGCATGAACGAAATATTCCTTACGATGGGATCAGCGCAGGTCGCTATGCTAAGGGGCTATTCAGCCATTTAGATCCTCGTGACCCTAAAACTCTCGTCGATAAGCTGATTATTGGTGCCTATATTGAGGCGCGTTCGTGTGAACGTTTTGCAAAATTAGCGCCTCATTTAGATGAACAGTTAGCGAGTTTTTATACCTCTCTATTACGTTCTGAAGCCCGTCATTATCAAGATTATCTTCAGCTAGCTCAATTAGTTAGCAAAACAGATATCTCAGAACGAGTCAAATTCTACGGAGAAATCGAAGCGCAATTAATCTTAGCCCCTGATGATGATTTCAAGTTTCACAGTGGTGTACCCGTTTAATTGATTCACACATTATAATAGAAAAACCCCTGTTATCGATGATAACAGGGGTTTTAGATTCAAACACAGCAGTTCTACATATTGAATAACGCTTCCAGCGTTAATTCCTCACCTTGTAAAATATCTTTAAGACGTCTTAAACCTTCGACCTGAATTTGACGAACTCTTTCACGTGTGAGCCCAACTTCTTCCAGAGTCTCCGCTTCATAGCCTAATAATCCAAACCGACGCGCTAAAACTTCCCGCTGTTTCGGATTTAATTCATATAACCACTTAACAATATTTTCTTTTAAGTCGTTATCTTGGATCGTGTTCTCAGGTCCTGAATCATTATCATCAGATAATACTTCAAGCAATGACTTCTCTGAATCCCCTGCAATCGGCGTATCAACGGAAGTAATACGCTCATTTAGGCGCAACATTCGGCTGACATCTTCAACAGGTTTATCTAATTGCTCAGCTATCTCTTCTGGGCTTGGTTCATGATCCAGCTTTTGGGCTAATTCACGTGCCGTACGAAGGTAGATATTGAGTTCTTTAACGATATGAATCGGAAGGCGAATAGTACGGGTTTGGTTCATTATGGCGCGTTCAATCGTTTGACGGATCCACCATGTTGCGTAAGTTGAAAAACGGAATCCCTTCTCGGGATCAAATTTTTCTACTGCACGAATCAAACCTAGATTTCCTTCCTCTATCAGATCGAGTAAGGCTAGTCCTCGATTATTATAACGACGAGAAATTTTTACGACTAAACGAAGGTTGCTTTCTATCATACGCTGACGCGATGCGATATCACCACGAAGCGCTCGACGAGCATAGAAAACTTCTTCCTCTGCTGTGAGGAGCGGAGAGAATCCAATTTCACTGAGATAAATTTGGGTTGCGTCCAAAACACGTTGACTCGTGCTTTGGAGTAAGTCCGTTTCTTCATCCTGCTCGGAAACTAGATCCTCTTCTTTAAATTGACTCTCATCAAATGCGTCATCCATCGCATTTTCATCGAGGTCATTATACAACTCGTTAACTTTCAGCGAACTTTGGCTCATCAGTCACTCCGACCCAAGATAATGAGGACGGAATGTGAAAGCACTCCGCCCAGTTTATCGCTGCGGTAAGTAGCGCAACGGGTTTACTGATTTTCCCTTGTAACGAATTTCAAAATGTAAGCGAACCGAACTTGTACCGGTGCTACCCATCGTGGCTATTTTTTGACCTTCAGCAACATCCTGTTGGTCGCGCACAAGCAATGTATCATTGTGTGCATAAGCACTTAAGTAGTCATCGTTATGTTTTATTATTATAAGATTTCCATATCCACGCAGTGCGTTGCCTGCGTATACAACTTTACCTGGAGCAGACGCTATGACCGACTGGCCACGAGTACCTGCGATATCAACACCTTTGTTCCCACCTTGTGAATCAGAGAAGCCTTCAATCATCTTCCCATCAGCAGGCCAACGCCATTTTATCGACGAGTTATTGGTGCTACTTCCAGTTGCTGCGGTTGTTGTAGTCGTAGTTGGGCTAGTTGTTGTCGTAGAAACCGTTGATACTGGTTTCTTATTATTTGGCAACATCTTACCTGAACTTTGCCCACTACTATTTTCAGGATACCCACTAGTTGGTTGAAGATCAACCGCTCTCTGCTGACTATTTGATGCTAATTGCGTGTTCGAGTTCACATTTGTGTTACCAATATTTATCACCTGACCAACATTTAAGCTATAAGGCTCCGAAATATTGTTTTTCGATGCTAACTCACGGAAATCATTACCCGTTAGATAGGCGATATAAAATAATGTGTCTCCACGCTGAACGGTATAGGTATTCCCGTTATAGCTACCTTTTGGAATACTTCCATAATCACGATTATAAACAATACGACCTTCACCGTTAGTCGACACAGTGCGAGAAGCTGAATTCCCCATCGAGCCATTAGAGGACAAATTAGGTCTGTCTGAAGGCATCGCCGTACTCATTCCGTTATTAGACGGAGAATTAGGTACAGTTCTTGATGCTGATTGTTGGCTAGAACCACCATCATTCACACTCGAAATCGGTGCTGCTGGATGATATGGCGTAGAACATCCCGCTAATAAAGCACCGCTAAATGAAAAGATAACCGCCCATCGAATTTTACTTATAGGGCTAACAATTTTCATATTTCTTCTCCCGTGAAGAAAAGTCTGACCTGAAGCTAAAGGACTAAATGCAAATAATGCCTAATAGATATAGGTATCTTAAAATATTTCGCTTATTAAAGCAGAAATATAAAATAATGGACAAGTTAAATGTATCAAAAATATAACAAATTGAGATTATCACTTAACCATGTGAGCGAAATCATCCCATTTAAATAGGTAAAATATCATATTAAGAGTAATTCAAATATCATTAGGCTAGATAAACTCATCAATAAACGGCTATTGGTGACGTTTATTTTCAAGGTGACTCTAGCCCGTTAGACATCAGATTTGAATTAATGATTTATCAGCTTAGATCGCCGGCAATCAGGGGGACAAAACGGACTTTTTCGATGACATTAGTGTGATAATCGTTACCGCGACGAGTAATCAATTTCAGCGCCTGATCTTTATCACCTACAGGCAATACTAACCGCCCACCGTCTTTCAATTGGCTCAACAGTAATGAAGGAATTTCGCTAGGTGCGGCTGTCACAATGATGCCATCAAAAGGACCTTTTGACAGCCAGCCTTCCCAGCCATCACCGTGACGAGTTGAAATGTTGTGTAAATCGAGCAACTTAAAGCGACGCTTGGCTGTCCACTGTAAGCTTTTCACCCTTTCGACTGAATAAACATGCTCTGCAAGGTGAGCAAGCACCGCCGTTTGGTATCCCGACCCTGTCCCGATTTCCAGAATATGATCTGTTGGTTTAACTGAGAGTAAGGCGGTCATTTTGGCAACAATGTAAGGTTGTGAAATGGTTTGCCCATGACCAATTGGTAATGGGATATTATCATAGGCTTTATGAGATAGCGCTTCATCAACGAATCGTTCACGTGGAACGAGCGCGAGAGCGTCTAATAGGCGCTCATCGTGAATTCCCTGTTGGCGAAGTTGTACCAGCAGTTCTTTCATGAGCCCAATTTTCATTTTACCTTCACTCCTGACTTATCTAACCACTCTTCCACTACAGACTGAGCCTTATAGGATGTCAGGTCTACCTGCAATGGGGTAATTGATACATAACCATTTTGTACCGCTTCAAAGTCTGTTCCCGGTCCCGCGTCACGAATTTCACCTACAGGTCCCAACCAATACAGCATGTTTCCACGAGGATCTTCGAGATTATAAACCTCTGATGCGGCATGACGGCTACCACAGCGGGTCACTCTGATGCCTTTAATTTCATCATAAGGAATATCCGGTACATTGATATTCAAGATATTTCCTGCTCGTAGTGGATTTTTTTGCAGCATTTTCAGAACATCGCTAGTGACCTTAGCTGCCGTTTCATAATGCACATCACCATCTAAAGAAACCGCAATCGAAGGCAAGCCTAAATGACGTCCTTCTGTGGCTGCCGCTACCGTACCGGAATAAATAACATCGTCCCCTAAATTCGGGCCACAGTTGATACCGGAAACCACAATATCAGGGCGTGGACGCACGACTTTATTCACGCCGATATAAACACAGTCTGTCGGTGTTCCCTCTTGAACTGCCAAATCACCATTCTCTAATGTTTGAATTTTCAGAGGTTTATCTAATGTTAATGCATTTGAGGCACCACTACGATTGCGGTCAGGCGCAATCACTTGCACATCATAAGATTTGCGCAATTCAGCAGCCAATGTTTGAATTCCCGGTGCAGTAACACCATCGTCATTACTCAATAATATTTTCAGCATCAACACAATCCTGATTGATAATTTCTCGCACTACGCTGGTCGCAAAGCTACCGGAATTAAGAAAAAATTGTAATTTCACGGTAGACGCATCCAGCCACTGCCATTGTAAATTTTGAGGCTTGATAAGCACCGCTCTTCTTGCTGGCGAAACGCGTTCACTTTTCATTAATGCCATAAACGGCTGATAACTTTCCAAGCATTGAGTTTCAAAAGCAAGCGCATCGTCTTGAGTTCCTAGCTCACCATCACCCGGTAGTGGCGCAGTCACACTGAGCTCCGAGGATTCAACTCTTCCCTGTAATGCCGCTAACTCTTCTGCGGTTGCGACAAACCAACTTCCACGCCCAGTCAATTGAAGTGCATCCCCCAACATGACATTCTGAGCGCTGTTGCTTTCGATTCTTGCACTGGCAACTTCATTAAACATAGCACTACGCGCGGCAGACAGGTAAAAACTGCGCTTATTTCTTTCTCGCACATTAATTTCTTGGTTTGCCCAACGACGTGCTTGCACCAAGTTTTGTCCACCACGGCCAAAACGTTGCTCCCCAAAATAGTTGGGTACGCCAAACTCAGCCACTTTTTGTAGCCTGAGTTCCACATCATCTGAATTCGAAATATCTCGCAACGTGATTTCGAATTGATTCCCTTTCAGGGCGCCAATACGCAATTTACGTTTCTGTCTCGTCACCGCTAATACGCGACAACCTTCCAATTGCCACAGAGCAAAATTGGGCGTTTCTTTCCCCGGCATTTGCAAACAAAACCACTGTTCGGTAACGGCATGCCGATCTTTCAATCCCGCATAACTGACCGCCCTTGCAGAAATTTTAGCAAACTTTGCCAATTGTTCCGCAACGAATAGTGTATTACATCCAATTTTTTCAACGCGAACCATCACATGTTCGCCGTCACCATCTAACTCAAAACCGAGGTCTTCTTTAACCACGAAATCTTCAGGAATACTTTTTAAAACCCCTGAAGAGAGAGGTTTACCATGCAGGTACTGAACATTCATAACTTTCATTACTATTATCTTTGATGAGTAGAACGACCGCTGCGCAAGCAATCCCTTCTTTACGACCGACAAAACCTAGCTGTTCTGTGGTGGTGGCTTTGACATTGACGTCATCCATATGGCATTCAAGGTCTTCTGCAATATTGACGCGCATTTGCGGGATATGAGGTAACATTTTTGGCGCTTGTGCCATAATCGTCACATCGATATTACCGATCAAATAGCCTTTTTTGCGCACTTGGCAAAAGGCTTCTCTCAATAAAATACGGCTATCGGCACCTTTGTACGCAGGATCGGTATCTGGGAACAATTTACCGATATCGCCTAATGCTGCTGCGCCTAAAATTGCGTCAGTAATGGCGTGCAATACTACGTCACCATCCGAATGAGCGATAAGCCCTTGTTCGTAAGGAACTCTTACACCACCGATCACTATCGGGCCTTCACCACCAAATTTATGTACATCAAAACCGTGTCCGATTCTCATTTTTTTTCCTTATGATTTCATTCTTGAAAGATAAAACTCCGCAAGAGCCAAATCTTCAGGTCTGGTGACCTTTAAGTTATCGGCTCGTCCTGCGATTAACATAGGTTGATAACCACAATGTTCAAGCGCAGAAGCTTCATCGGTGATCACGGCATTCTCTTTCAAGGCTTTATCTAGACAGTCACGTAATAACAATAATGGGAAAAATTGTGGCGTTAATGCATGCCAAAGCGCATCTCGTTCAACGGTATGAGAAATATTTTTCTCTCCGCTTACCCCGCGTTTCATCGTGTCGCGGACAGGTACCGCTAATATTCCACCACAACAATCACGTTGGGTTGCTAGCTGGATAATCGTGTTTAAGTCATCTTGGTGAAGACATGGGCGAGCGGCATCATGCACTAATACCCAAGCATTCATACAATCGGCTTGCTTAGCAAGGTAGTTCAACCCCGCTAAAACAGAATTGGCTCGCTCTTTTCCTCCAATAACGGTAATTACTCGAGGATCTTTAGCGATTTCAAGGTGCTGAAAATAATCGTCTTCCGCACTCAATGCAACCACAATACGCTGCACGTGGGGATTACGTAGCAAGGTATCAATGGTGTGTTCAATAATGGTTTTCCCTGCCACAGTGAGATATTGCTTTGGGCAGTCCGCATTCATGCGGCTTCCCACGCCAGCAGCGGGAATGAGTGCCACAATGGAAGTGGCGCTTGAACTTATTGGATTTGTCATTATTCGAATCTTACATCAGAAATTATCAGGCTCATGGGTATCGCCCATCCAACATGATGATTATTGGGATGAGGGTGGGTTGGCGCGCTCTTTGACCATTCGATAGAATGATTCCCCAGGTTTTACCATGCCTAATTCGCTACGTGCGCGTTCTTCAATAGCATCCTGACCATCATTCAAATCATTGATTTCAGCAAATAGCTGCTCATTACGCTGTTTTAAGCGCGAATTGACAATCTCCTGTGCGGCAACGTCATCCTTAACTTTGACATAATCATGAATGCCATTTTTACCTAACCATAAGGAATATTGTAACCATGCTAATATCGCAATTAATAGTAGCGTTAATTTACCCATTCTGCCCCCTGAAATGATTTGCTAATCATCCCATAACTGAGCGCGTGACGCTACTGCGATGCATATATTGTCTTAAAAAGTCAGAATTGTTCGCGCTAGAAGAGATTAAATATCATCCAAATCTCCTTTAAATGTAGAAAAGGATGATATTTAAGTAAAATCAATTTAACTCTGGAATGATATTTTTCTGTTGAAGTAGACTCAAAACCTGCATCAGTAACGTGTCAATCGGTTGCTGACCATCGAGATGCAATTCCGGATTTTCTGGTGCTTGGTACGGGGAATCGATTCCTGTGAATTGTTGAATTTTCCCTGCTCGCGCTTGTTGATACAGGCCTTTAGGATCCCGTTGCTCGCAAATCGCAATTGGCGTATCCACATACAGTTCAAAAAATTGTTCTGGCTCGAACAATTCACGCACCTTTTGACGGTCAGATTGATAAGGGGAAATAAATGCTGTCGCAACAATTAAACCGGCATCAACCATTAATTTAGCAACCTCACCAATTCGGCGAATATTTTCTTGTCGATCCGCGTCACTAAACCCCAAATCACGACACAATCCATGGCGAATATTATCGCCATCCAATAAATACGTTTTAGCTCCCAGATTGGCTAGCTGACTTTCAACCGCTCCCGCTAGTGTTGATTTTCCTGAGCCTGATAGCCCCGTAAACCATAAAACAGCCCCTTGATGTCCATTGTGTTTTTCCCTTAATTCACGGGTTACAACATGTGGATGCCAAACTATTTGGTTAATCGAGTTCATGGCTTTATTTCCCACCTAGCACATCTCTAGCGCCCCAATGTGGGAAATGTCGACGAATCAACTGATTCAGTTCAATTTCAAACTGACTAAATTCGCTAGGGTAAACTTGATCAGAAGATTGAGGCTCACGAACTAACCCTGCTCCCACCGTGACATTTGTCAGTCGATCAATCAGGATCATTCCACCAGTATCCCCATTACTTTGGTAGTTTTCTAACAATAAAGGCTCATCAAAAGAAAACTCCACTAAGCCAATACCGTTCAACGGCAGCTCGGTCGCGACTTTTTGCGTCAAATTATTGACGTCCACTTGGTATTGAATATTTTCGACTTTACCGCGACTGCGTTTACCTGCAATTTTAATATCCAATTGCTGGCCTTGCACTAAAGGCTGCTCTGACATCCAAACCACATCAACCAACCCATGCTGGCTGGTTTGTAGAGTTTCATCTTCGGCGACAATCAAATCGCCACGGCTGATATCAATTTCATCGTTAAGTACTACCGTGATAGCTTCCCCGGGCACTGCACTAGCAAGATCCCCGGAGAAAGTGACTATCTGCTTCACCGTTGAAACCACACCCGATGGCAACACTTTCACTTTTTGTCCGACGCGGATAATTCCCGAGGAAAGGGTTCCACTGTACCCACGGAAGTCTAAATTTGGGCGATTAACATATTGAACAGGGAAACGTAATGACTGCTCTGCGGCTGTTTGAGTGACTTGTACACTTTCCAGTAACGAAAGTAGCGTTTCCCCCTGATACCAAGGTAAATGACGACTTGGGTTAACAATATTATCCCCATCCAGTGCAGAGATCGGGACAAACCAGACGTTTAAATCGACGGGAAGTTGCTGGGCAAAATGTTGATAATCTTGTTGGATTTTATCGAATACCTGCTGGCTATAATCCACCAAATCCATTTTATTTACCGCCACGATCAAATGACGAATACCGAGCAACGTACTAATAAAACTGTGGCGTCGAGTTTGTTCTTGTACCCCTTTTCGAGCATCGATCAACAAAATAGACAGCGAGCACGTTGAGGCTCCGGTTGCCATATTGCGGGTATATTGTTCATGCCCCGGCGTATCAGCAATAATAAATTTGCGTTTTTCCGTGGAAAAATAGCGGTAAGCCACATCGATGGTGATCCCCTGCTCTCGCTCAGCCGCTAAACCATCCACCAGCAAAGCCAGATCGAGCTTCTCGCCCTGTGTTCCAATTCGTTTACTGTCACTTTGTAAAACCGAGAGTTGATCTTGATAAATCTGTTGTGTGTCATGGAGTAAACGCCCGATGAGTGTACTTTTCCCATCATCCACATTGCCACAGGTTAAAAAGCGTAAAAGCCCTTTATGCTGTTGAGCCAGTAAATATGCTTCAACCCCACCTTGCTGCTGTATCTGCTGGGCGATAGTGTCGTTATAAGCCAGTTCAGCCATGATATTGCTCCTTAACCCTGTGATTAAAAATAGCCTTGGCGCTTTTTTTGCTCCATGGAGGCGGATTGGTCGCTATCAATTAAACGCCCTTGGCGCTCACTGGTTGTGGACAGCAACATCTCTTCAATAATTTCTGGGAGTGTTTGTGCATTCGAACGCACCGCCCCCGTTAGCGGCCAACAGCCCAGGGTTCTAAAGCGCACATTCTTCTTAGCGATCACTTCTCCCGGCTTTAGTTCAATACGCGCATCATCGACCATGATTAATGTGCCATCGCGTTCCAGCACAGGGCGTTCTTTTGCAAAATAGAGCGGAACAATATCGATATTTTCTAAATAGATATATTGCCAAATATCGAGTTCCGTCCAGTTAGAGAGAGGGAAAACGCGAATACTTTCCCCTTTATTAATTTGGCCGTTGTAGTTGTGCCACAGTTCAGGGCGCTGATTTTTAGGATCCCAACGGTGGGCGCGATCACGGAAAGAGTAAATTCGCTCTTTGGCTCGTGACTTTTCTTCATCGCGCCTTGCACCACCAAACGCCGCATCAAAACCGTATTTATCCAACGCTTGTTTTAATCCTTCTGTTTTCATGATGTCCGTGTGCTTGGCGCTACCATGAACAAATGGATTTATACCGAGGCGTTCCCCTTCCGGATTTCGATGAATTAACAGTTCAAAACCGTATTTTTCTGCCGTTGCATCACGAAATTGGTACATTTCACGAAATTTCCATCCGGTATCCACATGCAATAATGGGAATGGAATTTTCCCCGGATAGAATGCTTTGCGTGCAAGATGCAGCATGACCGAAGAGTCTTTTCCAATTGAATACAGCATCACAGGGTTAGTAAATTCGGCAGCAACCTCCCGAATAATATGAATACTTTCCGCTTCTAATTGCTGTAGGTGGGTTAATGTTTTTTCGTTCACCATATACTCCTCGATTAAGCCAATTCCAGCACGGCTGAGCGCCATTGGATGGTTTCTGATTGCGGACCAAACCACGCAAGCTGTTGATGTAATGCAGCGACTTCACCAATGACGATGAGAGCGGGAGCCGGTGCTTGTAACGTTAAGGACTCCAATTCGTGCAATTGTCCGGTGACCACCTTTTGCTCTTGGCGGGTACCACAACCAATGACGGCAACGGGAGTTTCTCGATGGCGACCATACTGAATAAGTTGTTGGCGTATATTGGCCGCGGTGACCGTTCCCATATAGATCGCCAAAGTTTGATTACTGCGCGCCAATGCTTGCCAGTCCAATTCAGCGCCTTCGCTGCGGCAATGCCCTGTAATAAAGGTAATACTTTGCGCATGCTCACGATGAGTCAGCGGAATTCCTGCATAAGCCGCGGCACCAATCGCTGCGGTTATTCCGGGAACGACTTGGAATGGGATCCCCGCTTGCGCTGCTACTTGTAACTCTTCACCACCCCGCCCAAAAATAAAGGGATCGCCACCTTTTAAGCGCACCACTTTTTTGCCCTGCTGCGCATATTTCACAATCAATTGGTTGGTTTCTTCTTGGGAAACACTGTGATTTCCAGCTCGTTTTCCCACACAAATTTTATCGGCATCACGGCGAACCAAATCGAGAATGTCGGCACTGACTAAATGGTCATACAGCACCACATCGGCACTTTGTAATACCCTCAAGCCTTTCAATGTCAATAATCCCGCATCTCCAGGTCCTGCGCCCACTAACACTAACTCTCCTTGGCTATCTGCCTCAGAAAGCTGTTTCTCAAGTTGCAGCTCGGCTTCACTCAGTTGCCCACTTTCCACAAGGGAGGCAAACCGCCCACTAAAACTGTGCTCCCAGAAACGCTTGCGCTCTCTTAACCCTGTTAAGCTTTGTTTGACTCGCTGACGCCAACGCCCAGCAATTTCTGCCATTTTGCCTAATGATGGCGGTAACATGGCTTCCAGTTTTTCTCGAATTAATTTGGCTAAAACAGGGGCTGTGCCACCGGATGAAATAGCAATGACCACTGGCGAACGATCAATAATTGATGGCACGATAAATGAACACAGCGGCTGATCATCCACAACATTGACAAAAATTCGTCGTTGCTGCGCATCATGAAAAACTTTCTCATTCAAAGCCTGATCATCCGTTGCGGCAATCACCAAATAAGCCTCATCAAGATGCTCTGGTTGATATGAAGCTTGTAACCATTCCAGCTGCTGTTGCTGATAAGCGGTTTGCAATGACTCACATAACTCAATGGAAACCACCACCAGCGATGCATGCGCTTTGAGTAGAAGCTCAGCTTTGCGTTCAGCCACATGCCCACCACCGATTAGCACGACTTTGCGATCACGTAAATTCACAAATAAGGGTAAGTAATCCATATATCACTTCCATCTGACTTTTTAATTATAAGCGTATTGAAATTGACTATATGGCTTGAATGAGCGCCTTTGAAATGACAAAAAGGCATGAATAGGAACGGAAAGGCATAAGCTAAATAAAATCGATAAAATCACGTAAATCAGGCTTATTTTCAGTAAAACAAACATGATTTGATAATAAAAAACCAATAATTAATAATAAAAAACAGTAAAGGGATACTTTTGTTTTAAATAAAAGTATCCCTTTGTTATTACACAAATAAATTTGATTTCTATTTATTAGTAAAGCAAGTAACTAATTATTTTAATGAAATACTCAAAATTTCATTAACAGATTTTAATTCTCATGAAGCCCGCATTCGCGCTTTAAGCCAAAGAATCTCGTTTCTTCCTCACTCATTCCGGGTTCCCACGGTCGACTGGTATGTGTATCACCGACAGATAAATACCCTTTTTCCCATAATGGGTGATAAGGCAAATTATGCTGGGTGAAATACTGATAAACATCCTTATTGTTCCAATCAATCACGGGTAAAATTTTGAAAATTCCGCGCCCTATATTGAGCACAGGTAACGATGAGCGGCTCGTAGATTGCTCCCGCCTCAATCCCGAAAACCAGCTTTGGGCATGTAACTCACTTAATGCTCGTTCCATTGGCTCCACTTTATTGAGTTGGTTGTAGCGTTCAATGCCTTCAACACCCTGAGTCCATAATTGCCCATAGACTGCTTCTTGCCATGCGGGAGTGAGTGGAGCGCGATACACTTTAAGGTTTAAATTTAACCGCTCAGTCAGTTGCTCAATAAATTGGTAAGTTTCAGGGAATAGATAGCCAGTATCCGTTAAAATCACCGGAATATTGGGTATCACTTGGGTCACTATATGTAAGGTGAGCGCCCCCTGAATCCCAAAACTGGAAGATAAAACAAATTCTTCCGGTAAATGATCTACCGCCCATTCGATCCTCTGGGTGGCATTCATTAATTCCAGCTGTTGATTGAAATTAGCTAAATACGCAGTTTGCTCTGATGGTGCTAACGCTTGAATTTGCGCTAATTGAAGTCGGCTCATACCGCCTCCTTAACCTCATAGAAATCCACCGCAGAATTCATCACCGGCTTGATCACGTCTACGCGGATTAAAAAATCCCCGAAGCCTTCTCCAGACTGGCGCTCTACAGCCCAGCGTCCAATTAAGGTGTCCAAAATTGAGAGAATTTCTGCACTCGTAATATTTTCTTTGTACATCCGTGGAATACGGGTTCCAATACGGTTACCGCCAAGATGTAAGTTATATCGGTCATTGGCTTTACCCACCAGCCCGACTTCCGCTAGCATGGCGCGCCCACAGCCATTCGGGCATCCCGTAATCCGCAAGACGATATGCTCATCTGCCACCTGATGCGCCGCCATAATAGTGTCAATTTGCGTCGTAAATTCAGGTAAAAAGCGTTCAGCTTCTGCCATGGCTAATGGGCACGTTGGGAAAGAAACACATGCCATTGAATTTTCCCGCTGGCGAGTCACTGACGGGCTCATTAATCCATGGGCTTGGGCTATCTGCTCAATCACTACTTTATCTTCTTCGGCGATACCTGCCACAATTAAGTTTTGATTGGCGGTTAAGCGAAAATCACCTTTGTGGATCTTAGCAATCTCAGCAACCCCCGTTTTTAACGGTTTATCCGCCAGATCAACCAAACGACCATTTTCCACAAATAAGGTTAAATGCCAGCGGTTATCAATGCCTTTTAACCAGCCAATTTGATCCCCTCGATGGGTAAATTGATAGGGACGAATCGGTTCAAACGTTACCCCTGAACGCCGCTCAACTTCCTGCTTAAATACGTCTACACCAACACGTTCAAGGGTGTATTTGGTTTTGGCATTTTTCCGTTCGGTACGGTTTCCCCAATCTCGCTGGGTCGTCACAATGGCTTCGGCTATCGCTAAGGTTTTCTCCAGTGGGATAAAACCAAATTCACTGGCTAAACGTGGATAAGTATTGGTATCCCCATGCGTCATGGCTAAACCGCCACCCACCAGCACATTAAATCCAACCAATTGCCCCTGATCCGCAATAGCAACAAAATTCATATCATTGGCGTGAAGATCCACATCATTAAGCGGTGGGATCACAACCGTGGTTTTGAATTTTCTTGGCAGATACGTTTCCCCGAGAATGGGCTCTTCATCTGTGGTGACGATTTTTTCTTTATCTAGCCAAATTTCAGCATAAGCGGTGGTTCGCGGTAATAAATGCTCTGAGATTTTTTTTGCCCATTCATAGGCTTGCTGATGTAACTCCGACTGCACCGGATTTGAGGTACATAGAACGTTACGGTTCACATCATTTGCCGTTGCTAACGCATCCAATCCAACCTGACTGAGCATTTGATGAGCCGGTTTCACATCCCCTTTCAAGATGCCATGAAATTGGAATGTCTGCCGGTTAGTAATGCGAATGCTGCCATACAGAGTTTGTTCAGTGGCAAATTTATCAATATCGAGCCACTGTTTGGGGCTAATAATTCCCCCCGGTAAGCGGCAGCGCAGCATCATGGCATGGCGAGGTTCTAATTTTTGTTCCGCACGTTCGGCACGAATATCGCGATCATCTTGCTGATACATGCCATGAAAGCGAATGAGTAAAAAGTTGTCACCCTCAAAGCCACCCGTTAAACCATTTTTCAGGTCCTCTTTGATGGTGCCTCGCAAATAGTTACTTTGCTGTTTCATGCGCTCGCTGTCTGCGAGTTTTCCCTCAACCACTAACGGTGGGTTGGACGCATCTGTTTTATATTGATTGCTCATTAATAAACATCCCTCTGATAACGGCGCATTACACGCAGCTCACTTAAAAAATCATCCGCCAGCTCTTCATCCATGTGACCGTGTTCGCTGATGATATCCAATAACGCTTGTTCGACATCTTTTGCCATGCGATTGGCATCGCCACACACATAAATATGCGCACCCTCTTGTAGCCAATCCCATACCTCGCGACCTTGTTCACGTAGCTTATCTTGGACATATACTTTGTGTGTTTGATCCCGAGACCACGCCAACGAAATCTGCGTCAGTAAACCGTCTTTAACGTAGCGCTGCCATTCCACTTGATATAAAAAATCATCCACAAAATGAGGGTTACCAAAGAACAGCCAATTTTTGCCTTCACCGCCGTCATTATCTCGCTGCTGTAAGAATGCACGGAATGGTGCGATTCCAGTTCCTGGTCCAATCATGATAACGGGCGTATTAGGGTCGGTTGGTAAACGGAAATTATCATTGTGTTCGATAAACACGCGCAGTTCGTGACCTTCATTTAGGCGATCAGCTAAGAATCCTGATGCTCCCCCCGTTCTTGGACGACCATCAATCTCATAACGAACAACCCCCACCGTGGCATGTACTTCATCAGGCACTTCCGCTTGCGAAGAGGAAATTGAATATAGACGAGGGGTTAATGGGCGCAGAATATCGATAAATTCTTGAGCCTTTGGCTGAGCGGCTGCTTGTCGAAGCATATCGGCGATCGGTGTAGTTTGCGCATATTGCATCATCGCGGATTTATCGCTAATTAATGCCAGTAAGCTGTCATCTTTAGAAAGTTGCGCATATTTTTCCACAATCAAGTGGGTGTTTTGAGTTAGCTCTAACTGGTACGTTAACGCATCACGCAAGGAATGACGTTGCTGACCAATAAAAACCTCTTCATTTCCTTTCAGCCATAGCAACTCAATCACTTCATCGACTAAGGCTGGGTCATTATCGAACCAAACGCCCAGCGCATCTCCAGGCTGATAGCGTAACCCTGAATCCCCTAAATCAATTTCAATATGGCGAACATCTTTATCCGAACCACGCCCGGTAATTTTTTGGTTGTTTAATAAGGTCGCCGTCAGTGGCGCCGTTTTTGTATAAGGGGAAGAATCTAGCTGATTGATGCTGCCAGACTGTGCGCTCACTAACTGACTTTCAGATTGAGCGGGCACTCTGGCTTTGAGAATGTGAGTCAGTTCATCAAGCCATGAATTTGCTACCGCTTGATATTCTACATCTGCGTCAACTCGAGCCAATAATGGACTAGCACCCAATTGCGCTAATTGCGTATCGAAGTCTTTACCTGCTTGGCAAAAATGTTCGTAAGAAGAATCACCGAGTGAAAATACGGCATACTGGGTAGTTCCTAGATTCGGGGCTTTTTTCGAAAATAGGTATTTATGTAACGCAACAGCCTCTTCCGCAGGATCCCCTTCACCTTGGGTTGAAGCCACCACAATCAAGACTTTTTCTTGGTTAATCTGCTTGAATTTATAATCCCCAGCATTTACCAGATTGGCATTGATTTTTTCATTGATTAGTCGCTCTCTGAGCTGTTCAGCTAAACGGCGAGCATTCCCCGTTTGGGATGCCGAGATAATTGTCACGGCCTCTTGAGGGGGAATAATAGCTTGAGCTTGTTCACTAACGCCATTATTTGGATTTACCATTCCCCATAAATAACCCGATAACCACGCAAGTTGATGAGTAGAGAAATCCCCCACGACAGTTTGTAAACGTCCCAATTGTTCAGTAGAAATCGGTAATGCCGATAATGGAGGTTGCTTGTTTTGCATTTATTTTGTCACTCCAACGTGATCCGTCATTGAATAGCCTAAAAGTAAAATCAAAACCTTTATCTATTCCATATATTGATAAAGGTTATAACAGCTATTGACAGGAATATAAGAAACTCTAGCCATAACTAATAGCTAAAAATCCTAAAGAAAATATTCGATGATCGATATCTATTAAAAAGGTTAATAAGAAATCGATAAATAACGACATATTGAGTGAAAATAACAGTAGAATACGCTACTAAATATGAGTAAGGAGAAACTTATGAGCACAACTATCTATAAAGATTTTCAATTCGAAGCCGCCCACAAACTTCCACATGTTCCTGCGGGTCATAAATGTGGCCGCCTACATGGTCATTCTTTCATGGTGCGCTTAGAAATTACCGGAGACGTTGATGCTCATACGGGATGGATTATCGACTTCGCTGATGTGAAAAGTGCCTTTAAACCTATCTATGAGCGACTAGATCATCATTATCTGAATGACATTGAAGGGTTAGAAAATCCAACCAGTGAAGTATTATCTCGCTGGATTTGGCAACAAGTTAAACCGCTGCTGCCATTATTAAGCGCAGTAACCGTTCAAGAAACCTGTAATGCCGGCTGCGTTTATCGTGGTGAATAATTTATTGTGATAAATAATATGCAATAAGTTTATCTAGCTGTGGGGGAGACCGACAGCTAGATAATGCAGTTCGGCTATTGAATATTTAAATATTTGTGCGTTTGAATGGATAAACGCCAATTACGTTGAATACAGATATCAATACATAATTTTGTCGCCGATACTTTTTGGCTAATGGGCTGTAATGCTACGATGAGAGGCGCATTATTTGTTCGTCTTGCTAATAATTGGTCAAGAGCTTCAATGTCTTTTTCTCTGGCAACTGGATGCTTTATTTCATTAGCACGATCTACCGCTTGGTTCAGTACTTTCAACCCCCCTTTCATCCCTACTTTTGGCGATACTGTGACCCACGTTTTTTCCGTGCAGAGAATAGGATAAGTTCCGCTGGTTTCAATTTGACATTGAAAACCATTAGTTTCTAGTGTCTCTGTTAATGGGGTTAAATCGTAAATACAAGGTTCTCCCCCCGTAATCACAATATGCTTCGCCGTATAACCACTTTGCTGCATTAACTGAATTAAAGCTTCAGCATCTGCCATCGCCCATAAATCATTATCTTGTGTCTTTAACGCAATATCACCCAATGTGGATTCCTTTGCGGGTTCCTTATCCCAGGTCTGTTTGGTATCACACCAGCTACATCCGACTGGACAGCCCTGCAAGCGGATAAATACCGCAGGAACTCCGGTAAAAACGCCTTCTCCCTGCAACGTTTGAAAGATTTCATTAATTGGGTATTTCATATCGCTCCTAAAATGATCCATTTGGCGTACATTATATTGCAGATATCTATCTCACGGGCAATGCACTTTGTGATAATCTAGTCGACTTGCACTCAAGAAAGTTCGTCAATTAAATCAACGAAACCGAAACAATATTCGGTACCATATTTAGTGATAACGACAAAGACAGGAAAAGACATGCAAAGTAGTGAACAAAATCAACTCAGAAAGGGACTGAGTGTTCGGCACATTCGCTTTATGGCTTTAGGGTCAGCGATTGGTACCGGTCTATTCTATGGTTCTGCTTCCGCGATCCAAGCGGCAGGCCCCGCGGTATTAATCGCCTATATGCTCGGCGGCGCAGCCGTGTTTATGGTCATGCGTGCACTTGGTGAAATGGCAGTCCATCATCCTGTTCCTGGGTCTTTCTCTCACTATGCGAGCCATTATATGGGGCCGCTTGCTGGTTTCTTAACCGGCTGGAACTATGTGTTTGAAATGCTGGTCGTCTGTTTAGCGGATATTACCGCCTTTGGGATGTATATGGGATTTTGGTTTCCCCATGTCGACCAATGGATTTGGGTACTAAGTATCGTGCTATTTATTGGCGCTCTCAATTTATGCCACGTTAAAATCTTTGGTGAGATGGAGTTCTGGCTTTCGATTATTAAAGTCAGTGCGATTATTGCCATGATTATCGGTGGTGCTTTCTTAATGTTCTATGGCTTTGGGCAAGAGACTGACCATGCTGTAGGCATTCAAAATCTGTGGGAACATGGCGGTTTCATGCCAAATGGCATTGAAGGAGTGATAGCTTCATTAGCTATTGTCATGTTCGCATTTGGTGGTATTGAAGTCATCGGTATCACCGCGAGTGAAGCGCAAGATCCTGAAAAAACCATTCCTAAAGCCATCAACGCAGTACCTATTCGAATTTTATTATTCTATGGGCTAACACTGTTTATCCTGATGTCTATCTACCCATGGAATCAAATTGGACAAAATGGTAGTCCATTCGTCCAAATCTTCGATAGCCTTGGGATTCAATCTGCGGCAAATATCTTAAATGTCGTGGTGATCACGGCGGCCGTCTCTGCTATCAACAGCGATATTTTTGGTGCAGGTCGTATGATGTATGGTATGGCTCAAGATGGGCAAGCGCCAAAAGTCTTCACTAAATTGACCAAAAATGGTGTGCCTTGGGTCACCGTTGTTGTGATGTCAGTAATTATGCTGTTAGGTGTTTACCTCAACTATCTGCTACCAGAAAAAATCTTTGTGATCATTGCGTCGATTGCAACTTTCGCAACAGTTTGGGTATGGTTGATGATCCTGCTTTCTCACGTCGCTATGCGTTTAAAGATGAGCAAGGAAGAAGTGAAAAATATCAAGTTTCCGATGCCTTTCTGGCCTATCGGACCAGCGATTACCATCGCGTTCATGGTATTTGTTATCGCACTATTAGGCTTCTTTGAAAATACGCAAGTCGCATTGATTGTGGGAGTTGTCTGGGTGGCTCTGCTCAGTATTGCTTTCTATGCCATGCGTTATTACCAAAAACGTTAAATAGAAACTGGCAATACAATAAAATGCCCTATACCTGATGGATATAGGGCATTTTTTATGGCTATGTTTCTAATGCTTGTTGGATATCTTCGATCAGTTCATTAGCATCTTCTAAGCCTATAGAAAGCCGAATAAGCCCATCACTAATACCATATCGTTGTCTTTCTTCTGGAGAATAAGTTGAATGTGTCATACTTGCAGGATGCTGGGCTAATGATTCACAATCCCCCAAGCTGACTGCTCTAGAAAATAAGTTGAGACGATTTAAAAAATATTTTCCCGCATTCAACCCACCTTTTAACTCACATGCAATCATTCCCCCTGCTAATTTCATCTGCTTTTGAGCTAATGCAAATTGCTTAAAACTCGGTAAGCCGGGATACATCACGGATTCTACAAGGGGATGAGATTCTAAATATTTCGCAATTTTATGGGTACTTTGGACTACTCTCTCCATCCGCACTGATAACGTTTTCATTCCCCTTAAAATTAAGCTGGCATCATGAGGAGACAAGCAAGCCCCTGTCATATCTTTCAACCCAACCAACCTAATTTGCTTAGCACATTCAGTCGTTGCAATAACAGCCCCTCCCATAGCATCACCATGACCATTCATGTATTTAGTTAAAGAGTGCAATACAATATCAGCCCCTAGTACTAACGGCTGCTGAATATAAGGTGTGCAATAGGTATTATCTACGGCAACAAGTACATTGTGCCGATGTGCAATTTCACTGACGGAAGCAATATCAACTAAGCGCATATTGGGATTTGCCGGAGACTCAAAAAAAATCATCCTCGTTTTATCTGTAATTGACTGCTCCACTATTTGTGGATCGCTCATGTCGATATGACGAACCGTGACACCAAATCGCGCTAAACCATGATGGAAAAAAGAGTATGTACAGCCATAAACAGTGAGATCCACTAATAACTCATCACCAGGGTTTAATAATGCCCATAATGTCGATGTAATAGCCCCCATACCAGAGGCGAAAACAATTGCAGCCTCTCCTTCCTCAAACGAGGCAATTCTATTTTCTAATAAATTTAACGTTGGATTGTTAATACGTGTATAAATATAGCCCTCTTTTTCACCGCTAAAACAATCCGCTCCCTCTTCCACATCTTTAAACACATAAGTTGATGTTTGATATATAGGTGAAGCTAACGATCCTAAATGTTCACTTGCATTATAGTGACTGTGTATTGCGCGTGTTTCAAAAGAACGTTTCTGATTTAAACTCATACCACCTCCGAAAAATTACTCTCCCTGAGATTGGGATAATCGTGAACCCACAATTTGTAATGTTCGCAAAACGGTGCTAATTCCACGTAATGTATTTGGGTCTTTTAATAAGCTATAAACAGAGCGGAAATTGGGATTTTTACTGTCATTTAGCGCTTCCATTTTCGCCATGTTATACGCCGTACCAAGTTCCCACACAGGAACTAAGGTATCTTCAAAGGAATTGGATAATCTTTCTACTGTGCTGTTATCGAGAATATCGACTAAGTCGGAAACTAATGAGAGCAAATCCACGATATTATCGAGTCGATTTAGCTGTAATAACGGCGCTAATTTCTCAGCAAAATGATTACCTGATTCAGAAGCGAGTAGTTCAACAAGTTTACTTTGAGTTTCATTATTAGACATTCTGTACTCCTTATTAAACTAAACCGCGAATGGCAGCCCAATAAATACCTCTATTGAAGCCATTTCTGAGTAATCCGCCAAGCTTCGTTGGTGGTGTTGGGATCACATCATGTTTATAGTCATATTGCAGAGGCATTCCCGCGGTTAATCCCATTTGTGCAACTGCTTGTACGCGACCATCATAAATCGCTGCTGGGTAGCCATAAATGAGTTCACCACAAATATTATCTGCAATAATAGCCGCTTGATTATGGCAACTTCCTCCGGCTTTACTGATAGGCAGATCTACCGTATCACCAATAACATAAACGCCATCAACACCATAGACTTGCATGGTTTCATGGTCAGTTGGTAGCCATCCTTCCCCATTATTGTGTTCGCTCAATCCCGTATTAATCACCGCTTCCACTGCTGTTATCGGCGGAGTACTAATCAATAAATCAAAAGGCTGTTCATCACCTTCTTTTGAGTAAGCCACTTTTTTATCAGGGTCAACTTTACTGAGCGTAAATCCACGCTGAGCTTTAATATCTTTAATTTTAAAGACTTCAGGAATGACTTCACAAACTGGCTGCTGCATGAAAAGGCAATTACGTAATAATTGGGAGACAGTTGGGTAGGTATACACGATTTCAATATTATCGCGAACTCGACGTTTTCGTAAAAACTCATCGATCATTAACGTCGTTTCCATCGGTGCAATGCCACATTGATGAGGAACATTTGGTGTTTCAGGGAACGATACTGTAATAAATATTCGACCTTTTTCTATTTTGGCTAATTGATCTGCCAATTTTCGCGAAGCATCGTAGGCATAAAAATGATTTCCCATTTCCTTTAAACCTTCAATACGTTCAGGTCTAGGAATGCAGCCTGTAGCAACAACTAAATAATCATAATGATATTTTTGGTTATTCTTTGAATATAACTCTTTATTTTTAAAATCAAATGAGTCAATTTTATCAATCACTAACTCAATTTCTGGCCTTAATAATTCTCGCTCGTTACGGCTTAGTTCTTCTTTTAAAAACATATTAAATGCAACATACATAAAGGCTGGTTTGTAATAATGAATAGGATTGTCTGTTATTAACGTTATTTTAATTTTTTTTGAAAAAATATCTTTATTTAATTTCCTAGCTAAAATATTTGCCAACATAGTTCCACCAGTACCGCCACCAACAATAACTATATTTTTCATAACATTAAGTCCTTAAGAAACAAATCGATAAATAAAATTTGCATCGCAATACGTTTCACTTAATAAATATAGTTCAATCAGAATTATTACTAATACAATAAATTGCATGTAATTTAAAAAACAATAAAAAAAACTAATCACCCTAATATATTAACTAAAAAAATGTACGTTATTAATTCATTTTAGTAATATTTCATTTATTTATATTATAGAAAAACCTTAACTAATTTATTGAAAAACATATATTAATAGGAATAATGACCCACAATCTTCCATTTAAATAAAACATCTTCAGGGACCTGCCCATAACCAATATTATGCATGACTAAGTAGGATTGACTATCTGAGGATTTGATCGAGGTCACAATTCCAATATGAGGGCGACCATTATCTAAACGCCATGAAACAATATCTCCAGGAAGATAATCAGCACTATTTTTAGTTATTGGCTTAACTATCCCCTTTCGAGAGAAAAAAGTTTCAAGGTTAGGAACTCTTCGGTGATCAATATTTGTATCAGGCTTACGTAATCCCCACATTTTCTGGCTAGGATACTGACTGAAACTCTGTTTGATATCTTCGTGGAGCAATTTTTGTAGATCGATACCAACTTTTCGATAGCTACGAATAACCACATCTGAACATACACCATAATGGCTAGGTACATCCCCATTAGGATAATCTATCCGCTGATAAGAAGCGTCATAAGCCACTAAACGAGGAAGTTGCTCAGCATGTTTTGCTAATGTGAGATTATTTACTCCCATACTATAGGGAGTAAATAATAAGAATAAAACTGGAAATAATTGTTTCAAGAGGGCTATCTCCATATATGTTGATGATGAAATCTACAATAATTGCGGAGATAAATAAGGTGATATTGTCTTAAAAATTTTTTATTTCGTCAGAGAGAATTGAGTAATTATTGGATTATGATCGGAAGCATCTGTCTGTAATACATGACTATTTTTTATTTTTAAGCCTCGATAAAACATAAAATCAAGTGGTCGTCCAAACGCTTTTGTTCTTAAATCAACATCATAAGATACTTCTTTTAAACCGACCGCGCGTATAAAACGCTTCAATGCGTTAACTCGCTGCCGACTCCATGCATTAAAATCGCCAGCTAAAATCACCGGCCCAACATGCTTACTAATATGGGAACCTAATTTATTTAGCTGTTTAGTATATACATCAACACCAAAACTGAAATTAATTGCATGTACGTTTGCCACCATTAAGTGACGTCCATTAGGCAATGGATAAACCGTGATCAGGGCCGATTTAGCTAAACGTAATAGCGGCTCTTTTTCTCTCAATGGACAGCAATAGATAGGATGGGAAGTAGCCAGTGTCATCACACCTGAAGGATGTGGCGAAAAAGGTAAGGCAGGAACTTGGTCTGCAATTAATTGGTGGGATGCTGCAAAGGAAATTAATTCAGGAGACATTTGTGCTTCTTGCAGCAATAACAGCTTTTTCCCCTGCACTAATTCGGCTAAGGTCGCTTTCCAATTAGGTCGCTGCTGTTTATAGATATTCCATGTCACAACATCCAATGTTTCACCCGCAGGGAACAGGGGTAAACCGATAGGAAGTGAATCGCCTAGCATATGTATTGGCATAGGCTGGATACGCATTGCCGGCTCACCTGCAATGTATCGAACGGAATAAGTTCTTTTTGCCACGTACCGGATCCCTACATAGTTGCTAAGTACAATTGTATTCTAGCATTGGTTTAATTAATTCAAGAGTAGTATATCAAACATAGCGAGAGTAATTTTAGGAAGTAGAGTGACTTATTAATAATAACCTGTATTTATACAAATCTATGTTTCAATTTTCACCAAGTACCCAACGCAAAAAAGCCACCCAAT
>NZ_JAMPNQ010000021.1:0-78070 GCF_028479445.1 Providencia sp. PROV210 | reverse complement strand
AATTTCAGTGTCAATAATCGGTGATTGCTTGTTATTCAGCATGGCCACTTTTTCAGGGATGATATCGACCGCCACCACTTCGTGGTGCTGAGACAGTAACATGGCGTTAGACAGACCGACATAGCCGGTACCTGCGATTGCTATTTTCATGTGGTAACCAATTTTTATAAGTCAGAAAATGTTTGAATTTGGCGTAATGTTTGAATGACGGTAGATTGCGCTATTTCAGCGCTATTTGCTTCAGCATAACATCGTAGTTCAGGAGCATTGCCTGAAGGTCTTAGATGGATGATATTACCATTGGACAATGTCATCCTTAAACCATCAATAATATTGATCTCTAATATGCGAGCATCGCTAAAGCCTAAATCACTCAATAATTTTTCAGGGTTAATCTTGGCTTTTTCAATGATATTTTTGCTTTTTTCTGTCGCAAAATTTTGTATACGATCACTAAAAGTAATACGTTGCGGTAATGCATTAACTAAAGAAGAGATACCCACTTTTTTTGCTGCCGATAATAACATCAGGAATGGTAAGACGGCATCGCGGGTTGGTAGCGCTGCGAGTGGTTTGTTATTAATCAGAATATCTGAGCCAAGTAGAAAACCACCATTGGCTTCGAAGCCTGCTAATTTGGAATAACTTTGAACTAAATTAGCAAACTCTTCGATGACATAAGGCGAACCAATTTTTGTTTGCTTGACGCACTTAAATTGTTCTGTTTCTGAAATAATTGTATTGCAACTTACCGGAATCGCTAGTGCTTCAATACCCATTTCTAATGCACATAGCAAACCTAATATATCACCCCGTAGCCATACACCATTTTCATCAGCAACTAGAGGTCGGTCACCATCTCCATCTGTTGAGAATATTGCATCAAAGCCATATAATTTAGACCACTCTTGTGCTCTGACTTTGTCTTCTTCAGAAACAGCTTCAGTATCAATCGGAACAAATACATCACTTCTTTCCAAAGAAATAACTTCGGCGCCTAGATGTTTAAATAGAATGGGATAAATGTCTCGGCCTGCACTCGAATGCTCATAGATACCAATACGTTTTCCCGCTAATAGCTGTTCATCGAAGATAGAACTATATCGATGAATGTATTGCTCTGCTGCGAGAGGGTTTGCTGGTAATAACGGTGCTAAGATAGGAGAGAGTTCAAATTGTATATTGCTATTCAGAATTTCAAGCTCATCAGCCTTTGTTATCTCACCGTCAGGTCGATAAAACTTTAAACCGTTTCTATCAAAAGGAATGTGGCTACCCGTTACCATAATGCAAGGGATATTATTTTGCATCGCAGTATACGCAAGGGCTGGGGTAGGAATAACGCCATAGTAAAGCGGCTCAAAGCCTTGTTTTCGGATAGCATCAATACAAGCTGTCGCAATAAATTCACTACTGGGACGGTTATCTATCGCGATAGCTACGTGGCGGAAATTAAATTTATTTTTGATGCTTGCTAGGAATGCGTGGGTGAAAGCTGCGCAGGTTTCATGAGTAAACTGAGTCACTAAACCACGGGCACCGCTGGTGCCAAACTGAATGCCTGATTCTTTAATTACATCATAACTATTCATAATTATATCATCGTTAAGAATGTCTAGGTGGTTAGTCATCTAACCCATATTCTTTAATGCGAACAATGTCATCTTCTTCGAGATAATTTCCAGAACGAACTTCAATTAAATGAAGGTCAATTTTTCCAGGATTTTCTATTCGATGAGGTGAACCTATAGGGATATAGGTTGATTCGTTCTCACTTAGAATGTAACTTTTATCACCATTAGTAACCTTAGCAGTACCTTGTACTACTACCCAATGCTCAGCTCGGTGATAATGCATTTGTAGTGCGGTTTTTTCACCTGGTTTAACTTTCAAATGTTTAACGTGAAAGCGTTCCCCCTGTGCAATTTCATCATGAGTTCCCCATGGGCGATATGCTTCACGGTGTTGCTCACATTCACTACGGCCAGCTTGTTTCAGTTGATTAACGATACTTTTGACATCTTGGACATTATCTTTGTTCGCAACAAGAACCGCATCTTTAGTTTCAATAATCACAAGGTTATCAACACCAACAGTAGAGACGAGTTTACTTTGCGAATAGACATAACTATTTCTAGTGTTTTCTGTGAGAACGTCACCAATGATAACGTTAGACTGTTGATCTTTAGGAGAGACTTCCCAAAGTGAACTGAATGAGCCAACATCACTCCACCCTGCATCCATTGGAACAACTAAGACATTATCTGCTTTTTCCATAACGGCATAGTCAATGGAGTCTTCTGGGCATGCTTCAAAAATTTCGGCATTGATACGTGTAAAGTCTAAGTCACTAAGCGAATTTTGAAGTGCTAGCTCACAGCTGGATAGGATTTCAGGGGCGTGTTTCTTTAACTCGTTAACATAGCAAGATGCTTTAAATAAAAACATTCCGCTATTCCAAAGATACTCATTGCTAGCAATATATTGTTCAGCAGTATTTAAATCAGGCTTTTCAACGAAACGTTCAACTTGGAAAGCGGATTCATTGACTAAATTACCTTTTTTAATATAGCCATAACCTGTTTCTGGAGCAGTCGGAACAATTCCAAAGGTAATTAAAGCGCCTTGTTCTGCGGGTGCGATTGCCTTTTCAATGCTCTTTGTGAAGGATGCATGGTCTTGAATAACATGATCTGCGGCTAAAACAAGCAGTAGAGGATCATCACCATTTTGCATGGATTTAATTGCCGCTAATGCAATTGCAGGCCCTGTGTTACGGCCAACTGGCTCTAAAATAATACCACTGTGTTTAAAATTCTCTTGTCTCAATTGTTCTGCAACAATAAACCGGTGTTCTTCATTACAAATAAGTAACGGTGGCTGATGCTCTATGTTTTTTAGGCGAGCAATAGTCTCTTGTAGCATCGTTTTTTTGCTCGTGAGGCTAATAAATTGTTTTGGATATAAGCTACGAGAAAGCGGCCATAAACGACTACCAGAGCCTCCGGCCATAATAACAGGCAATAACATTATAATTTACCGTGAATTGAAGTGATGATTAAGAAAGTAAGCCTTTGTATTATCATGAACTTCACTTGAAGTAAGCAGCTCATTGATATCCCACCACTTATAATTATTATGTTGTTCTAGTGGTAACGTATCGAGGTCAATATCTTGTTTAATTAAATAACCCAGTACGACATAGTGAGTTGAAAAGCTGTCTTCAGAGAAATTATCAGAATATAAATGCTGATAATGCCCAATGAAGATAGATTCGTTTATATTGTAAGAAGAACCAAGTTCGGCATGAGTTAGGCGGTGGAATGCATCATCAAACGTTTCATCTTTGCAAATACGTCCTCCAGGAACAAACCAATAACCTTGAGCAGGGCGGTTATTACGTAATCCTAGTAATGCTTGATTGTTTGAATTGCAAACAATCAAGTCAATGGAAATGAGGGGCGTAGATGCAACGACAGTTTTAAACGTATTTAATTCTAATCGTTGCGTCATATTAACAACCTATTATTTGCGGAAGTTATTTTGATTCTGCAAAAACCATTGGTAAGTTTTATCAAGACCATTTTCTAATTCAATAGAGTAGTTCCAGCCTAGATTTTTTAAGCGTGAAACATCCATGAGCTTACGTGGAGTTCCATCAGGCTTGCTGCTATCAAAGACCACCTTTCCAGCAAAACCAACAACTTTTGCCATAGTTTCTGCCATTTCACGAATAGTACAGTCAACGCCTGTACCTACGTTGATATGAGAGAGCATTGGCAGGGTATTGTCTTGATAAGTCTTTTTATCAAGTTCCATAACATAAACAGATGCCGCGGCCATATCATCAACGTGAAGGAATTCACGCATTGGTGTGCCTGTACCCCAAACAATAACTTGCTCATCATTATTGAGTTTTGCCTCGTGGAAACGGCGCATTAATGCTGGAATAACGTGAGAGTTCTCTGGATGAAAATTATCATTTTCACCGTATAAATTTGTTGGCATAACACTGCGATAATCACGATTATATTGGCGATTATAGGATTCACACAGTTTTATACCGGCAATTTTTGCAATAGCATAAGGCTCGTTAGTCGTTTCCAAAATGCCAGTTAGAAGGGCATCTTCTGACATTGGTTGGGATGCAAGCTTAGGGTAAATGCATGAAGATCCTAAAAATAATAAATGTTGGACATTATTTTTATGGGCAGCATTTATGATATTGCATTCCATAATGAGATTTTGATAAATAAAGTCTGCGGGATAAGTATTATTAGCGTGAATACCACCTACTTTTGCAGCAGCTAAATAAACTTCATCAATTTCATTGTGAGCAAAAAAATTATCAACATCAGCCTGATTTGTCAGATCTAACTCATTACGTGATTTAGTAATTAATTCAATATCACTACGATTGGCCAGCTGTCTAACTATTGCTGAGCCAACCATGCCATTATGACCAGCAACAAAAACTCTTTTTTTCACGTAATAATCCTTAGTTTTCTAAAGAAATAGAGACATCAAAACCATTTGCCTTTAGTAAGGCATGTTGTTTTGCTTTCTGTATATCTGAAGCAACCATTTCAGCACACATTTCTTCAACAGTGATCTCTGGTACCCATCCTAGTTTTTCTTTCGCTTTTGATGGATCGCCTAATAATGTTTCAACTTCAGCAGGTCTAAAGAATTTAGGGCTAACACGAACAATGATATCGCCGACATTAATATGTGGAGCCATTGACTTATCAACATTAGTGACAGTAGCTATTTCATCAATACCTTCGCCCGTGAACGAAAGTTCAATACCCGCTTCTTTTGCCGACATTCTAACAAATTCACGTACAGAAATTTGTTTACCCGTCGCGATAACAAAATCATCCGCTTGTTCTTGCTGTAACATCATCCACTGCATGCGAACGTAATCTTTTGCATGACCCCAATCACGGAGTGCATCCATATTACCTAGATATAAGCATGACTCTAACCCTTGAGAAATATTCGCAATAGTACGAGTAATTTTGCGTGTTACAAAGGTTTCACCGCGGCGTGGTGATTCATGGTTAAAGAGTGTGCCATTGCATGCATACATGCCATATGATTCACGGTAGTTCACTGTGATCCAGTAAGCGTACATTTTTGCTACCGCATAAGGGGAGCGAGGGTGAAATGGTGTCGTTTCACGCTGTGGAATTTCTTGCACTTCACCGTACAGTTCAGAAGTTGAAGCCTGATAAAAACGAGTTTTTTTCTCTAACCCATTTATACGGATAGCTTCAAGTAAACGTAATGTGCCAATTGCATCTACATCTGCAGTATATTCGGGGGATTCGAAAGAGACTGCAACATGGGACATAGCGCCGAGGTTATAAATTTCGTCAGGTTCAATTTCTTTGACTAGGCGAATTAAGTTTGAAGTGTCAGTTAAATCACCATAGTGCAATTTAATGCTGTCGCTATTATTAACAACAGAGTCAATACGTTCAGTATTAAATAGGGAAGTTCTACGGATAAGCCCATGAACTTGATATCCTTTAGCTAAAAGAAATTCAGCTAAATAAGAACCATCTTGACCAGTAATACCAGTGATTAATGCTTTTTTCATATGTTATACCAAAATCGTTTATATGGATGGGGCTACTGTACTTGTAAAGTATTGTGTAAATTATAGGGAAATATACTTATCCCTGAATGTTGACCAGTTATTACGCTTTGAATATTCTAAGGATGCAACACAGGATGCATCATATTCAGCATCTGTAATGTTATTAATTATATTATTTAAGTCATTAGCATCATTTATCGTGTAAACAAAACTATTTTTTGAGAACTCATTAAAAATTGCCAAGTTACTTGTTATAACTGGTTTTCCATAAGATGTTGCATCTTTTGCCGGGCCAGCACCACCAGTATAATTTTTTGCATATGGAACAAGAAAAAAGTGGCAGTTTTGAACTAGGTTATGTAATTCAGGCTCAGTCAAAAATTTATTAACTATTTTAACATTTTTAGGGGGAATGTAAGAGTCAAATCTATCGTCCATTACCTTACCTGCGAAGACAATCTCTATAGATTCATCTAAGTTAGCTTTTCGTATTGACTCGATAAATTCATATAGGCCTTTATCTGCTCTAATTGCTCCAAATACAAGTAAATTTTTAGGGGATATATTGAATGATTTTACTAGTGAGTTGGGGGATGAAGCAGGCTGAGGCGCTGGATATTCAATTACATTGATATTTAGATTTTCAGTCTTCAAAAAATCAATTAATTGAGTCTGATGAGCATGAGTATGGACTACAAACTTGCAATTAAATTTCTTATTTATAGTAGCTAATGCGGATTTAAGAGCAAAGCGCTGAAATTGCGCTACTCTATTTTTGAAACTAGATTTGTAATCATTTATCTCAATGGCATGTATTGTTATAATATATTGAATTTCTTTTTTAAATATAAATCTATTAAATAATAGTATTGATATTGGCTCGAAATCCAAAATAAAAATTTTATTAATTTTTTTTCTGTACTTTATTAATTTAAAAAAATTTATTGTAAAGTAATAGAATCGGAAGTAACAATAAGAAATGAATCCAGAGTATTGTTTATTTTCCTTTGGTTTTATTAAAACATCATTACTGCTCAATAAGGAATCAGCGTATTGTTTAAAGTGCCCTGTCCAGTAATAGTATGGCTGAAATATAATGTTCATATTTATCTATTCCAGATAGATAGAAAATGTATCAAGCTTGCTCTGACTTTTTTTAAAAAACCAACGTCAAATTTCTCAAAAGCAACGTAATCATAATATTTAGATAATTTTAATATGTCTTTATCTTTTGGATTAAACCCAATAAGAGCAGCACCATAGCGGAACCAATTTCTCTTTAAAATAACATGAGGTTTATTTAACGCTAAAATATAGTTGAAATAAGTTTCATATTCACTAAATTGGCTTTGTGTTTTTCCGCATAAATTATCGATAATAGTATTTTGAAAAGAGCTAATACCACCTAATTTACTAATAATTTCTTGCATTATCTCTTTATTAATAATCATATGCTGAGCTATAAAAGAATGATTAGATAGATATGGTAGTGAGAAAAGTCTATTGAATGTACTTTTATATTCTGGATGTAAAGACTCTTTACCTTGGGTATAGATTGGAATGCCTTCCTTGAAAAAATCTATACTTTTAGTTAGTACGGTATCTGCATCCCAAATTAAGTAGTATTGACTTTCACAATAATAGGAGTAAGCCATTTTTAAAAACTGTTGGTAATACCAAAAATACCTTTTGGGAAAACCAGCAATGCTGTATCTTGATTGTTGCTCATTATTAAATGGTTTTAATATGGTTTTTTCGTCTATTATTTTTATTTCTTGCCGCTCACCTATTATTTTTTTTGCTTTTTCAATATCATTCGTAATTATGCTGACTTTTGATGGGTTTGAATTCTTTAGTAAGTTATTACAGACAATATTTAATTTATATAAATCATCACCTGCAACAACTAAAACAACCTCAAACTGTTCTTCCATCATAATAAACCTCTTATTTTATGATATATATAGCGAAAAATATTGGAGCCAATTGAGATATTTCTATCTCTAAAGTCAATTTTTATTGCCTCTAAATAAAACGTTACGCGGTTTTTTATATTCATAGATACACCACCATCCTCATACTTTGCTATAGTAAAAGGTAATTTTTTTATTTTTATTTTCCTTTTTATTAAGCGTGAGAAAAAATCATAATCCATTCGTATTTTGAATTTTGTGGAATACATGAATTCATTACAATATTTGTTTTTAACAAAAGCACCTTGATGAGGAATGCTATCTGGGTATGTATATTGTGACTTTCGGCCAACAAATTGATGGGTTTCACTATTGATAACATCTCCATAATACAACTCACACTCATCTTTATCTATGTAAGATAGTACCTTACTAATAGTGTTATTTTCGAATAATTCATCCCCTGCGTTTAGCATGAGAATATATTTTCCTGAAGCTAGTTTTATTCCTTTATTAAAAGCATCACTTATTCCATGATCAGGCTCCGATATATAATTTATACCATGATTTAATATAACAGTTAGGGAGTCATCGGTGGAGGCACCATCAATAATAATGTATTCTACATCATTATTTTGAATGCATGTCTGTTGCTGAACGCTTTGTATCGTTTTTTGTAATCCTACAGAATTATTGTAATTGATAGTAATGATTGTAATCTTCATTTTAAACTTTCATCTTTTACTTTTATAAACATAAGAGTTGACAGAAAAAATATAATTAATATTCTATATTCTCCTTCGACTATGACATCTTGCTGCATGATAATAAATGTTATAAGGAAAATATAAAGACCAAAGAAAGTAAAAGCATTTTTTCTGTAATATAAATATCTAGTTAAAGATATAATAGTGAACATTGCTAAGAGAAATGTTGGAATCCAGCCTGCAACTCTTGCAGTATCAAGAAAAATATTATGAAACCATAAAGTTTTCTCTATGGAAGAGTCGACTATAAATCCTCCAAAAGGGTAATTAGGTAACTCACTAAGTCCATAATAATAATGCTTAAATCTATTACTTTCCAATCCTTCACTTAGTCTTGATAGTGTAAACTCTATATGCTTATGTATATTATCAGGAAGTATATATGTACTAATAAAACCAAGGGGTATTATCAATAATATAAAGTAAAATATATTTTTAATTTTAAAGTTATGAATAAATAACATGATTAATGCTATTAGTGATATGAGAAAGAAAGTCCTACCTGAAAGATAAAAACCACATAAGAGCATCAATAAAGTTAATAAAATAGATGCCAGTTTCACAAGCATTTTAAAATTGAAAACATAAAATAGTGACAGCGAAAGAGATAGTGCTAAATTATTGCTGATTGATGGTGAATTCATTTTATTCCCTGTAAAGGGGTTTAATAAATTGCCATAGCCATAATTTTCACCTTGCATATAATTATATGCAACTATAAATAGAGATTGCGCTGCTAATCCAATAATATACATACTAATTAAGTTTCTTTTCTCGATATTTGTTTTTGACTGCAAAATTAAACCTAGGTATAGAGTGCTTATTAGGATAACAGTCATTGCATTAAATGGACTTGGGGTATAAAATCGGTCAGCACCAATAAAAAAGGTTAGTAAAATATAGAAGAAAAATATAATTGAACTTACTATGAATTGAGTTTTTATTTTAGAGTTTTTGAGTTTTAAAGCTTCTAATAATGAGCATGTGATAATTAAAATTGCAAATATTAATAAGTAATTAAATCCTGCAATAAAAAAAAGAAAGTAATAAAGGACTGAGTGGATTTTATTCGGGTTTATGCTGAGGTTTTGTGTTTTTTCCATATATCACTTTTATTTTCTTTATTGTTTCAATGTTCTCGATTTTTCTAAGGATAATTATTTTTTGTATGTATCCAAAGCCTTCTTATATACATCAATGTATTTTTCTATAACTACATCACTTGCCCATAATTTTTCAGCTTTCTTCCTTACATTATCCCTTATATCAGATTGGTACAGTTTGTTTGCTAGAATCCAAATAATACCATTTGCTAGATCGTCAATACAAAATGGCTTGGCTAAATATCCCGTTTTTTTATGTTCAATAATATCGACTAAGCCTGTTGTTGCAAAACTTACGACCGGTGTGCCACATGCATGGGCTTCTGTTGCAGTTTGGGGAAGGTTATCTATACGTGATGGGACTACCATAACATTTGCCGAATTATAAAGTAGTGATAGTGTTGTATCATCATAAATATGGCCTAACCATTTTGTTTTAAATGGAATCTTTTGTGGATGTTGAGGCTCGCTTTGGCCAAAAATAATGCATAATATATCATCATTATATATTCTATTTGTTGCTTTGCTTAATGCAGATATAAGTAAATCATGTCCCTTGTTTACATCATTACTACCACCGATTGCACCGAATAAAATAATGAACTTATCTTTAGGCAAATTCAATGCATCACGACAAAAATCTTGGTTAAGAGGTTTATAAACGCGAGTATCTAGTACGTTTGGTATAATATAAGTTGGATTTTTCTTAAAAAGAATACTGTCTTTGATACATTCGGACATCCATTGGCTAGGAGCTACAACATGTATCAGCTGATTATTCCATGCATTTTTTTTGCGTAACCAAGTTAATCTATCTAAATCGATTCCATGATCATTGCTTGCTCTATTTCTAGGAGTGTATCCAATTTTCCATCTTGCCTCTTGCCCATAATCAGCAATGTGCTCAGACCCACAAAAAGGCCACATATCATGCATGGTCCAAACTATTGGTTTATTTATTTTTCCTAAATCTTTTATAGATAAAGTTTCATTACCAACCCAGTGAATATTAACTATATCGGCATCACTAGCATTAATTTTTTTAGCCCAAAAAGAGGGCAACCAATTGCCTGAGTGTAAACTAATATTTTTTGATTTTTGTAATTTATTAATACTTGAACCTATTGTGGAACGAAATATATCTACTAATTTTTCTACTCGAGATGTTGAGCTTAAAATCGTCCAATCATCTGTTTTTTTTATTCGCACCATCATTTCGGAGTTTAGTCCAGAGGCTAGTAATGCTCTATGTAGCCTATAGGAAGCTCTTGCTGCTCCACCTAATATATCTGAATGAGAAATATGGAGGATTTTCATGATAGTACTCGTTTTATTTTACTCAGAATTCGACGTATAAAACTTGGTTTACTAGTTTTATAGAAAAATTTAATTAAAGATACAATATTCATATTTTCTTCAATAACGTTAGGCCAGAGACTTACTGTTTTTTGGTTAATTTTATGTCTGTATATATCGATGTTACCGCAATTTTCACCACTACCGTCATTTCCAATATTGGCTACAAAGCTTGTAGTTGGATTTAGACATAACCCTTTATGAGAGAAGATAGTAGCATACCAAAATATGGCCCAAGTATTTAATTTCCCACTAATATTTTCTTCGACTTGAGACCAAAAATTGTGATAACCATCAAGATTAAATTTTTGTATAGTTTCCTGATCCCACGAGGTAACGAGTTTTTGTGGGGACTTCTCAAAGTGTTGCCAGCGATCTTTCCATGTAGCCCAACCCCAGCAATTCATTGTACGCCAGAAAAAGGTTTCAGGAAGTTCTTCAGTATTTTTAAGTGGGTAATTCCAACCACTTATATGCCACACCTTTTCATTGCTTTGATATTTATTTAATGCTGAATTCATGAAATTTAAAAAAAATGGTGATGTAACTATATCATCTTCCAATACAATCACTTTTCCATATTCTTCACAGACTTTTGTTACACCATCAATAATATTTGCGGATAAACCAAGATTTTCAGTTCGTTCTATTAAATTAATACTTTTAAATCCTGACGTTTTTTTAATTATGTCTCTGACAGACTCTACTTTTTCTGTATCGCTATGTTGCTTTGGTCCGTCAGAATAAACGATTAAATCAGTATCTTTTGATTCTGGATTTTGTAATAGAGCATCTATTGTTCGTTGTGTATGAATAGGGCGTCCATAAACAAATAATACAACGGGAGCCAAGTTAGGTTGATTCATGATTGATTTCTGATTATTTAATTAAAAGTAGGCTCTTACACTGTAAATATAAGATTTTTTTACTTAGTATTATATTAGAAAGCATGGCTGAAACAGCTTGTGCTAATACTGCACTGATAGCAGCACCAATTATTCCATAGTATGGAATAAGAATTATATTAGCTGTAACGCATACAACTGCCCCCATAAGTGTTTTATAAAGGCTTAATTTTGATTTTCTTTCATTAACTATCCACAAGCTTTGTGCTACACCCATATTTATAAATAAATTTGTGAATACAATTATTGATAATACAGATGCACCTGCAATATAGGTTTCACCAAATAATATATTTACAATAAAGTAAGATAAAATGGATATTGGAATGCAAATTAGCCAACCAAGTATTGCAAAAATACGGAAAATATAACCTAATGTTTTATAAAATTGGTCATCTCCTTGGGCTTTGCTTTGAGCTACTATTGGGGCAAGGCTAACAGATAATGTCATAGGAAGAAATTGCCATAATGTTGCCAATGGAAGAGCAGCGGCATAAATTCCTAGCTCAGCATCACCTAAGTAATTTTTGATCATTAATTGATCTACTCTCATATATAGAACTATAGATAATCCACTGACCATAAATGGCCAGGATTCATGTAATAAGATAATGGCTCTTTGTTTAGTTCTATTCCATAAATGTGTACAAGGGTATTTTTTATATGCATAGAAAAGACCACATGCAATGGCAGATGTTTCAAGCGTAATAACTGCGGCAAAAGCCAATAATGGTGCTTTAGTCAAAATTAGGATAACTTTAATACCGTTTGCTATAATGTAAGCAGAAAGTTTTACAGCTACTGTGCGTTTATTTTGACTCTGGCTTTGAAACCATAAATCAACGGTATCAGCAGATTGAAAAACTAATGTTGCTCCTGCAAGGGCGGTAATATAGAAGCTCTGACTACTCCAGCCATTTAATAATCCCATGCCAATGAGTGCGATTATCCAGCATATCAAACCTGTTGAAGCTCGTAATATGAATGCGGTGCCTAAAATTTCATTTGCAATATTTTTATTCTTAGCAATATCTCTAACTATTAAGCTATCCATACCTAGAGTTGATATGGATTGAAAGAAAGCTAAATATGCTAAAGCATAGGCTAGTTCACCATATTGAGATGGCCCTAAATAACGAGCTACCCAAACGCTGACTAATAAGCCTAAACCCATTCGAATAAATTTATCAAATAAAAGCCAGCCACTATTACTAATAATTTTATATATTCTGGGGTTGTTTTTTAATTTACTTAAAATATTTTGCAAAATAATATTTATACTTTTATTGAGTGGCTGAGAATTTATCAGTTATTTATTATTCTGAATAACCCCATAGCTACCGCACTGGGTTTTCGGGTCCCAGAGCTCCATTGAATTTTCAATTCTAATGTTTATTCATTGAATTCCTTGCAAATTTCATCATCAAGGTCAATGAATAAACACTGCTTCTGACCATCATCTCAGCGGGTTTTCCCACAATTGACACAATCAATCAAAAGCCCTTAATAATAACACTAAAGACTGAGGGTGACTATCATATGAGTCGCCCTAAATCATATTGATACCATCAGATTGAGTAGGCGGACAAATTGCAGCCTATAACGTTATATAACGCAATAAAACACTGCTAGCTGTTAAGGATTTCACATAAAGCGGTTTTTTTGCGTAAACTCCGCGGCTAAATAGTGCATCAATCAACCATGAATATGAATCAGCAACGCCTAGTGACACTATACGAATACTGATGTTTGTCCTCACAATCATGCCTATGTTATTAAAATATCAGAAAAACAAATTATCCGCGTGAATTTGGGGGTTAATAACGCAATCGAATTTGGTAGAGTCTTATGAGAATTATCTTACTGATAAAATTATAACTATTTTAGATAGCAATTTCGTCAAGGAAAATACCTTATGGTAATTGGCAAAAATGATTTAAATATGAATATCAAAATTCGATAAATAATTAGCATTCAATAACAGAACCTATGGATCTATTTACAGCTATTTTATTTACGCAGATATTGGCGAGGAAAATTTGCAATAAACAATAAAAAAGCCTCCAGTCGAAATGATATCAACTGAAGGCTTCTACTCTATATGTTCTTATACATCTAGAGACGAGATTCTAGCGCCCGTGCTCTGGCAGCCAAATCTGTAATCTCAATCCACCGAGCGGGCTATCATCCGCTTTTACCCAGCCTTTATGCTGCGAAATTGCGGTTTCGACAATCGCTAAGCCCAATCCCGTGCCTCCTGATGCCCGGTCACGCGCCTCATCAGTACGGTAGAACGGACGGAAAATGTGCTCACGGTCAGCAGGGCTAACACCCGGGCCATCATCATCGACGGTAATCAGCACACCATTATTTTCTTCTTTGAAATTAACGGCAATATGGGTATTGGAATAACGTAGCGCATTACGCACGATATTCTCAAAGGCACTCCCCACTGCGGAAGGATTACAATACAACGACCAAGGGCCTGGCGGCGAAATTACATCTAAGGTTTTATTCATCTGCTCAGCTTCAAAGCTGGCATCATCCAGAATATCTCCCCAAAGCTCATCGGCGGTGATATTTTCTCGCAGGATCTCATTTTTGTGCTGACTGCGTGACAGTACCAGCAAGTCATTGATCATACTGTCTAATCGATGAGTCTCTGTTTCGATACGTTCCAACTCTTTACTTTCGCCATGACGACGGCGCAATAGTGCAGTCGCTAATTGTAGGCGAGTCAGTGGTGTACGCAGTTCATGAGAAATATCAGAAATTAACCGTTGTTGAGCAGTCACCATACCATCTAACGCACTGATCATATGGTTGAAACTGTTACCCGCCGAGAGGAATTCTTGAGGTCCAGATTCTAACTCAGGATGAGGGCGTAAATTACCTTTGGCCACATCGTCTGCCGCCATTTTTAGCTTACGGGCTGGACGAGCCAAACTCCATGAAAGCCATAAAAGTAGAGGCGCACTGATCAACATTGTGGCAATTAATAGCAAGAATGGTCGGTCAAACAGTAAGTTAATAAAGTCTGACTGTGGGCTACTTGACGGACGAACTAAATACAGTTGGTAGTGATCCTCGCCATCTCGAATCGAGAAAGGACCTAGAATTTCAGCTCGACCGTACTTTTTCTTTTTTGGGTGATCGGCATTATCGGATTGACCAATAAAGTTGCGGATCACCTGCATTTCACTCGGCATAGCGCCAATGACGCGACCTTCACTAGTCACGATAATCAGCCGTTGACCGGGAGGCGCCCACTTTTTGATGGCGTTAGAAATCCGCCGCCACCAAAGCAGGTCGTTCATCGGTGCTTGCGCGAGTTCAGCTTCAATATGTTGCTCAAGCATTTCTCCTTGGCGTTGCTCACTTTCCATTAGGACGGTGAGCTGCCTTGAGTCTAGCTTGGGCACCATCAGCACTAGCATTAAAACCAGTGCGAGGGTGAACCAGAAAATCGCAAATATTCTAGCGGTTAAGCTGTTGATCATGTTGCCGAAACCATTAAGTAACCACGACCACGTAAGGTTTTAAACCACGGCTGCCCATCGGTACGTTCAGGAAGTTTGCGACGTAAATTTGAAATGTGCATATCAATCGCACGGTCAAATGGCGTGAGGCGCTTACCTAGGACTTCTTGGCTTAAATGTTCTCTGGAAACCACTTGCCCCAAATGCTGCGCTAATAAATAGAGCAGTGTGAACTCGGTTCCGGTCAAATCCAGAATTTCATTATCGAAACTGGCTTCTTGACGACCTGGATTGAGCTGTAATTTATCCACTTGCAATGTTGGGGTATTACTATTGTCACCTTGAGTTTGCTCGCTCCAGTTTGAGCGGCGTAATAAGGCTCGAATACGCGCAACCAGTTCTCTATCATTAAATGGTTTTGGCAGATAGTCATCAGCGCCTAGTTCTAAGCCGAGGACTTTATCCAATTCACTTCCCCGAGCCGTCAACATAATGACGGGGGTTTGATGTAATTGGCGTAACTCTTTTAATGTCTCAATCCCATTTTTCTTTGGCATCATGACATCAAGGAGTAATAGGTCAATGGATGAGTCGATTTGCTGCAATGCCTGTTCACCATCATAGGCAATGACAACATTGAAACCTTCCATTTCCAGCAGTTCTTTTAAGAGCGACGTGAGTTCACGGTCGTCATCAACCAATAGGATTTTATGCATTAATTAAGTCCTCCAACTGCCAAAATACGATAAGAATCTTTACTATTCCATGACTTTACGTTCTTTTACATGCTCTGACGCTAGTTTGCAGCCGACCGCGTATATTTATCCGTATTGAATCACGAGCACAGTTCGGAGACAAGGTATCTAAATGCAAAGAATAGTACATAGAACAATAAATAGTTCAGTACATAAAACAGCAGCATTTGTTTTAGCTTCTGCATTTATTTTTGCACCTGTCACTGCACTTGGTGAGTCATCAGAAAATAGTACGAATAATGATGAAATGCCAATTCTTGTGTTACAGATGCAGTCAGAACAATCAGAGCCAACAACTCGCATTTCTATTCAAGTTCAAAACCATGAATTGTTTAGTCATGAGGAGCGAGCAAGTACTTTTTTGTTCAATGGTATCACGTTGAATGAAGAACAACGCCAAAGATTACGCGATTTGATGGCTACCCAGCGACATCGACATGTCGAAGATGCTGAGTCAGTCCAGCAACATAATGAATTACACAAACTTATTATATCGGATAGCTTCGATGAAAAAGCTGTTCGAAAACAACTTGAAAAGCAATTGCAAAAAGAACTGGATGAACGTGTAGATATGGCACGTATTCATTATGAGTTATACCAGTTACTGACGCCAGAGCAGAAGGCGCAACTTGAGCAAATTCATCAGCATAAGATGGCTGAATTTCAAGTTAAGCAATAGATATCCTAGTAGTGAAGATTGTTGAGTTTTAAAGCCTGTAGTTGAGTTCTTAAGTAAGTAGTGAAGTAGCAATAACTGAAGTTTTTTCCTTGCCATAGACACCATCCCTGTCTTTTATAGCCCCTTTTAGGGGCTTTTTTTTGTTTTGATGACCCGTCCTAAATAAGGTTGACAATTTGTTAACTATAGTTATCAATTGTCTATCGACCGAGCTAAGCAAATTTTTTGTGAAATTGAAGGTGACCTATGAGTATAAAAATAAAAGAATATGACATCGCTGAGCATCTGGCGAGCGAAGAAGAAATCCAATTATATTTGAATGAAATACTTGAAGAAGGCGATCCCGCATTAATACTGTCAGCGTTAGGTGATATTGCTAGAGCGAGAAATATGACTCAGCTGGCTAAAGATGTTGGGATGAGTCGAGAAGGCTTATATAAAGCGTTGTCTGGTCAGGGAAATCCAACGTTTACAACGATTATGAAAATCGTCCATTCTCTTGGATTCAAATTACAGTTTAAAAGGGCGCTGTAATTATCCGCTTTCAATCGCTAATTTTTATTTGGACCAGATGTTGTCTATACATTTATTTCCCGCGTAGTATTCTCTTAAATTCCCACACACTGACTTTTCTCTCTACATAAAGGAAGCATTGCTCATGATCCAAGTGTTAACCAACCAAGATTATAAAAAAATGCCGTGGAAAAATGGGCTGGGATTTACTCTCGAAGTGGCGCGAAGCCATGGTGAAGGGTTGGAAAACTTTGACTGGCGAGTGTCTATTGCGGATGTGAAATCTGCGGGCAGCTTTTCCTATTTTCCGAACAAACGCCGCATTATTGGTGTATTGGAGGGGACTGGATTAACTCTACAGATCGACAAAAATCCACAGATTCGTTTATTACAAAAACAATTTCATGCTTTTGACGGTGAAAGTGAGGTGTATGCGGAATTACTTGAAGAGGCAATCCGTGATTTTAACCTGATTTACAACCCCGAAAAATATTTAGCCCGCTTACAATGGATTGATACCTCATCAACAACTTCATGGGTCAGTCATGCTAGCCAAGTGATTGTCTTTAATTTACAGGGGCAATTAAATCTCCAAGTGGAAGAACAGCCGTATCAACTTAATGATTTTGAAACGTTATTGGTGAAAAAAGACACTATACCATGGGGTTATATTGCTGCTCCCGAAAATCATGGAGATTTTTGTGTGATTGAATTATTTGAAAGATAACGCTACGAAAAATACAAAGTGAATTTTGTGTATTGTCGACATATCAAAATACGTCTGGTTGTTTAGTGGATAATTCTGATAATTTTACTCTTTGGATGGAATTGTTATCAAATTCATAAAATAGATATTTATGGCTTTATTCTTATTGTTATTTTCAACAGAATCCCTAGCCTGAGACTATTGTCTCTTTATATGTGTATTTCCTCCAAGGATTAGAAAAATATGAAAATGAAGGCGCTTGTTGCAGTTGCAGTTTCTGCGGTCATCTTAACGGGCTGTAAAAACATGGACACGGGGATGCTGACCAATTCAGGTATGCAGTTATTCCAAGCGGCATCTCTATCGGATGCCGATGTTAAAAAATTCAGCGATGAAGCTTGTAAAGAAATGGACGCACAGAACAAAATTGCGCCTGCATCAAGCAAATACGCTCAACGTTTAAGCAAAATATCAAAAGCACTGGGAAGCGAAGTTGATGGTAACCCAGTGAATTACAAAGTTTATCTGACTGAAGATGTGAACGCATGGGCAATGGCGAATGGCTGTGTTCGTGTTTACAGCGGTCTGATGGATGTCATGAACGACAACGAAGTTGAAGGCGTTCTGGGTCACGAAATGGGCCACGTTGCATTGGGTCACACTCGCAAAGCTATGCAAGTCGCTTACGCAACGGTTGCCGCTCGAACTGCGGTAGCAGCATCTGGTAATAGCGCGGTGCAGCAATTAAGCTCCTCGCAAGTGGCCGCTTTAGGTGAAAAACTGGTTAACTCCCAATTCTCTCAACACCAAGAAAGCCAAGCGGATGATTTTTCTTATGATCTGCTGAAAAAACGTGGTGTTAGCACTGCGGGCTTAGTGACTGGTTTTGAAAAACTGTCCAAAATGGGTAGCCAAGAAACTAGCATGTTCGATTCTCACCCACCGTCAGCTGAACGTGCAGAACATATCCGTGAACGTATTGCGGCAGATAAAAAATAATTTTTTATCTTAAAAAGAATGATGGGGAAGTGTTTGCTTCCCCATTTTTTTACCTATTTTCTGGCGATTTTCTGAAACGATTAATTAAAAACTAAAATCAGAACTTATCCGGTTGTACTCTTCTCGATAGCTACTTATCTTATTCAGCAAATACCTTTTAGAATTTTTATCATTGCTTTATTTATTATCGATAAGATAGCAAGGAAAAAAGATGGAAAAAACACAGCGAGTTTCTCTACTAGCGAAAGGAATGGGAATGCTGTTGTCTGGAACCTGCCGTTTATTAACTGGGGTTCGAACCCGTTGGGTTGGTTGCCAAGCATCCACTACGTCACGCATTTATTACGCCAATCATTCAAGCCACCTCGATGGATTGGTTATTTGGTCGGGTCTTCCCCCTTTAATGCGCCACTTTGTTCATCCAGTTGCCGCCAAAGATTATTGGGATAAAACGCCGTTTCGTCGTTACCTCGTCAATAAGGTATTTCGGGCGGTATTAATCGACAGAAAGGGTGATAAGCCGGCAAAAGAGTCAGTATTAGAGCCATTAGAATTGGTATTAGAAAAAGGGCATTCGCTGATTTTATTTCCGGAAGGAACTCGAGGAGATGGCGATGAACTCGGAGACTTTAAAAGTGGCATCTACCATTTAGCTAAAAAATATCCGAATGTGGAAGTGGTGCCGGTGTATTTAGAGAATTTAAATCGCGTGTTACCCAAAGGCACTAAATTAGTGGTACCCGTGATTTGTTCGGCAACGGTAGGGAAACCATTAATGCCTTTGGCAGAAGATGAAAGTAAATCTGATTTTTTACAACGCGCAAAAGCCGCCCTTGAGGAGATGATGCCATGAGTATTTGGGACGGTGAATTAGCCCTCTTATTATCTGGAGTATTTGGTATTTTGATTGTCGCCAGTGTCATCGGAGGCATCTTAGCGTATCGCTATTCTGGAGAAAAAAGTAACCCGACGATTGATAATCTGAACGCCCGTATTCGCGCCTGGTGGGTGATGTGCATTATCTGCGTATTGGCGGTGGTGATCGGTAATATCGGGGTAGTGATTTTGTTTGCACTGATCTCATTTTTCGCTTTACGGGAGTTTATCACTTTAACACCCACTCGCCGCAGTGACCATGAAGCGCTATTTTGGTGTTTCTTTGTGTTTATCCCGCTGCAATATGTGCTGGTTGGGGTTGAGTGGTATGGGCTATTTTCGATTTTTGTTCCCGTTTTTGTGTTCTTATTTTTACCAACTCGTATTGCCTTGGCGGGGGATACGGTTCATTTTCTTGAACGTACCGCCAAAATTCAGTGGGGAATGTTGGTCACCGTTTTCTGCTTAAGCCATGTTCCGGCGCTATTAATGCTGAACATTGAAGGCTACCAAGGGGAAAACGTTAAGTTATTACTGTTCCTGATTGTGATCACCCAGATTTCGGATGTGCTGCAATATGTGTTTGACAAACTGTTGGGTAAACGTCCAATTGTGCCGAAGCTTAGCCCGAATAAAACCGTAGAAGGTTTTGTGGGAGGGATTTTAACCTCAGTACTGATTGGGATTTGCTTATATTGGGTGACGCCATTTAGTTGGTGGGCGGCTGGGCTGATGTCTTTGGCGATTACGTTGATGGGCTTTGTGGGCGGGCTGTGTATGTCGGCGATTAAGCGCGATAGTGGGATTAAAGATTTCGGTGCCATTATTGAAGGACATGGGGGTATGTTAGATAGAATTGATTCCCTGTGTTTTGCAGCACCAATTTTCTTCCATTTAACCCGTTATTTTTATACCTAATCCGGTGTTACAAATAGTTCAGAATAAAAAAGCACCTTTCGGTGCTTTTTTATTCTGTTCATCTCAGTGTCTGACTACTCTGGCTATTGCCGTCTTCGTTATCGCAGGTCTGAGATATTCAGAGAAATTAGATTGCAACTACGTTCGCAGCTGCTGGGCCTTTAGCGCCGTTCTCAATAGTGAACTCAACTTTTTGGCCTTCATCAAGAGTACGGAAGTTGTCGCTCTGGATTGCAGAGAAATGGACGAATACGTCTTTGCTGCCATCTGTAGGAGAGATAAAACCGAAACCTTTATCAGAGTTAAACCATTTTACTAAACCAGTCATTTTGTTAGACATAGATATTACCTTCTAAATTTATTTTTTTTAAGCCACAATATGTGGCGAACAGTATCTGTTCAAGAGCGGGACTTACTTAGGCACTAGGAGGAGGCTCATGAAGAAGAGTAATCAGAAGATAACACTGCGTAACTGAGGCTGCTTTACTAAAACTGCTTTCATAAGGTCTGTCTTGCAAACCGATGACGCTATTAACTCATGCCATCGAAATTTACGCAACTATTATTTTAGCCATCTGGCGTTCTAGTGCATGGATATCATTCAATTTTCTCTGTGGAATACGCAGCTCAGTGAATGGGTGTGTTGGGTATTTTTCTCTTTATAATCATGCGAGTATGCTAATTTACCTTAAGGTTTATCCTTATTCTAAATAAGGGCATAAAATAACAAAAAAAATTTATAAAATAGGCAAATTATTTCATAACGCGCTTTCTTTTCAGTACGGATACAGTATTGAATAGATTATGGTGCTATCATCGAGACTTAATTTTTGCTCCGAAGTAAGCAGGTTGTTTGGGTCGATTCATCAAAATTTAACCGTCATATTTTTTCAATCTGTGGCGGCATGAGCTAAAATTATGTAATCGAGATCACAAGAAAACATAAAAGTTGATGAGAAAACGAATGCATAATCCCTGCTCTGTCGTATTATTTGGTTAGGTGAATCAATTCAGCAATAAGCTTCGAGGGTGATTTGAGCTTAGAAAGTGTATTGAAATCGGTTTTCTCATAGATTTGCAATTTATGTTCATTAATCAGAGGTCATCATGGTCAAGCAGATTAAAAGAATTGGGGTTTTAACGAGTGGTGGAGATGCACCCGGTATGAACGCTGCGATCCGCGGCGTAGTGCGTGCAGCTCTAGCTGAAGGCTTAGAAGTCATGGGTATTTTTGACGGATATCTAGGTCTGTATGAAAACCGCATGAAGCAATTAGACCGATATAGCGTATCGGATATGATTAACCGTGGCGGCACATTCTTAGGTTCTGCACGTTTTCCTCAATTCCGTGATGAGAAAGTCCGTGCTGTCGCGGTCGAAAATCTGAAGAAAAACCATATTGATGCTTTAGTCGTGATCGGCGGTGACGGTTCTTATTTAGGCGCTAAGTGCCTGACTGAATTAGGCTTCCCATGTATCGGTCTACCAGGCACAATCGATAACGATGTGGCGGGTACCGACTACACGATTGGTTACTTTACGGCATTAGAAACCGTCGTTGAGGCCATTGACCGCCTGCGCGATACCTCCACTTCCCATAAGCGAATTTCCATTGTTGAAGTCATGGGGCGCTATTGCGGTGACTTAACTCTGTCTGCGGCAATTGCGGGCGGCTGTGAATTTATTGTTCTGCCAGAACAAGAAACACCGTTTAATCGTGAAGAACTACTGGCTGAAATTAAGCGCGGTATCGAAAAAGGTAAGCGCCATGCGATTGTAGCGATTACTGAGCATGTTTGCGATGTGGATGAATTGGCTAAGTATATTGAAGCAGAAACTCACCATGAAACCCGTGCCACAGTTTTAGGACATATTCAACGTGGCGGTTCGCCAGTGGCTTATGACCGTATTTTGGCTTCTCGTATGGGTGCTTATTCTATCCAACTGCTGCTGGAAGGTTATGGTGGACGTTGTGTTGGTATCCAAAATGAAAAATTAGTGCACCACGATATCGTTGATGCGGTCATGAACATGAAACGTGTCTTTAAGAAAGATTGGTTGGAAACAGCGAAAAAACTGTACTAATTGACTCTCTGTTATTGCAAATCTCACTGGTATGGTAGGCTGCGCGCCTATCATATCAGCGATGATTCTCTTTCGTATTATTCAGTATATTCCTCTTCCGTATAAGTTTTGCCTTTTCGGTATTTCCCGTCATGAATGCTATCTGTCAGCCTGATCCGGTGATCAATCAACGGAGAAATAGGCGATGATAAGTTTTTGGCAAGTATCAAAATACCAACTTATGGGGCTCTCTTTATTACTACTCACCGCAGGGGCAGGGGCGAAAGATATCCAAATTTTGAATGTCTCCTATGACCCGACGCGAGAATTTTATCGGCAATATAATCAAGAGTTCAGCAATTACTGGAAAGCCAAAACTGGGGATACGGTGACAGTTCGCCAGTCCCATGGAGGCTCAGGTAAGCAGGCGACTTCGGTGATCAATGGGTTAGAAGCTGACGTTGTGACGCTAGCGCTGGCTTATGATGTTGATGCTATTGCCCAAAGCGGCAAAATCAATTCGGGATGGCTCACTAAACTGCCGGACAACTCCGCGCCTTACACGTCGACGATTGTTTTTTTAGTACGTAAAGATAACCCCAAAAATATTCGTGATTGGGATGATTTAATTCGCAAAGATGTTTCGGTAGTTACGCCAAATCCAAAAACATCGGGAGGAGCACGTTGGAATTATTTAGCCGCTTGGGGTTATGGGTTAGATAAAAACCAGCAAGATCCAGAAAAGGCGAAGCAATTTGTTAAGCAGCTTTATCAGAATGTGGAAGTGCTTGATTCGGGAGCGCGGGGAGCGACAAACAGTTTTGTCGAGCGGGGTATCGGTGATGTGCTGATCGCGTGGGAAAATGAAGCATTATTAGCGATTAATGAGCTAGGAGAGAATGGTCAGTTTGAAATTATTACGCCGAGTATTTCAATTCTAGCAGAGCCCACAGTGGCAGTCGTTGATAAAACTGTCGATAAACGGGATCATCGCGAAGTCGCACAAGCGTATTTAGAATTTTTATATTCCCCTACGGGGCAAGAAATCGCGGCTAAAAATTATTATCGCCCGCGTGATCCCCAAGTCGCTAAACAATATGAGAAGCAATTCCCTCAGCTGACATTATTAACCGTGGATAAAGATTTTGGTGGATGGACAAATGCCCAAGCAACCCATTTTGCAAATGGTGGGGTCTTTGATGAAATTATCCGTCGTTAGAAAACACGATCAAAAAATCTATTTATAAAAATCCTTACCGCCCGCGAATGTGGCGGGACGGTGAGGATGATTAGTTTATGGCACTCATTGAATGGGAATATGTTTTTTTAACAGAAAATTACCAACTGTATTTTACGCCTAACTGGCCGAGATACATTGTTTGGTTGTTGCTTGCTCCCGAGGTTTTCTCCCCCCCTTTGGGATATTTCCATTTGGTTGGTTCGTAAGCGATGCCTCCCCACAGGGTGAGTTTGGGTGTGATTTTGTAATCCACTTTAGTTCCAATCCGATAACCATTGCGTAATTGTTGGATGGATTTTCCGTGCTGATTATATTCGCTATCGGTGAGTAGATAGCGGAAATAAGGGGAAATACTCCAATCTTGGTTAATTGTCACGGGCAAGCCAATACGGATTTGACGTTGCATTGTTTGGGTTTCAAATTCGTGATTCCACGATTTGTCATTGTAATAACTGAGTTTTGCTTTGATATCGTCAGTAATTTTATAACTTACACCGACTTCAGATTCGAATTCGTAAGTATTGTCGTCATAAAAATTACTGTAGTAATAAAACGCTCCCCAAAAATTAAAATCCCATTTGTCATCTAAGTGGATTGTTCCCGATGGCATAACCCAATATAAGCTGTTAGCTGAGCGGGCAGGCGTTTCGGGGGTACCATCGTTCGATTCTTTACGGTAGCTGAGATTAATATCGAGGTTGGATATTTTATCTTTGATCATCTGCCGCGTGACGCCGATTTGGGTACGGTTACGAATATAGGAGTCACGGGAGTAGGAGAAGTTTTTCCCGTGATTTCTCAGGGATTCTCGGTGTTCTAAATCAAACTGCCATTTTGATGCTGGGTTAGTGAGTGACAATTTGCCGATCATGCTGGCTTTGTCATAAACCTTATTATTGAACTTATCTTTCTGACCTTGATACTCTTCTAATTCCACATAGACATCAGTTTCAACTTGCCAGTGGTCATCTTTGACTTGAGAATAACTGATAATAGGGAATAGTATTGTAGTACTAAGAATTAAACCGTTTATAGATCTCATGTTCATCCTTTATAGAATGATTTAATAATCTAAATCACATAATTTATAAAAATAATATTCAAAGACAAATAATTAACTTTCTTCACATATAAGGACGTGCTGTAAGGTGATAAGCTGAAATAGTGATAATTTCAACTCAAGGAATCTAATGTGAATGGCGAGGCTTTGTCCACTGTTGTTTTTTGTCAAATACACTATATTTATTAGTTGGTTATGTAATTTTATCGGTGCTGGGTTATTGTTTTTATTCGTATTTTTTTATTTATTAGAACACTTTTGTAGATTGTCTGATATTTACTTTTAATTATTATTTCGGTATTTCATTAAATAAGATTTCTCCATTTATATTTTCAATTAATAGTTATTTTTATTATTTTATATAGTGTTTTATTCAGCATCTTTTTATTATTATTTAATAAATCGTTTATTTTAAAATGATAATAAAAAAGCCGTCTAGATAGACGGCTAAGATAAATAATTAAATAGAAAACTTAATTATTTTGCTTTTTTCGCTTCAGCTGCGGCTTTAACGATTACGGCAAATGCATCCGCTTTTAATGATGCGCCGCCCACTAATGCGCCATCGATATCTGGCTGAGTGAACAGTTCTGCTGCGTTGCTATCATTAACTGAGCCGCCGTATTGGATAATGACTTGTTCAGCAATGGCGGCATCTTTCTTCGCAATATGGCCACGGATAAATTTATGAACCGCTTGTGCTTGCGCTGGAGTTGCAGATTTACCTGTACCGATAGCCCAAATTGGTTCGTAAGCGATGACGGCACCTTGGAATGCTTCTGCGCCTAATGTATTCAGCACTGCGTCGATTTGACGTGCGCAAACTTCTTCTGTTTTACCCGCTTCGTTTTCTGCATCACTTTCACCGATACACAGAACTGGGATCAGACCTTGTTCTTTCAGTACAGCGAATTTCTTAGCGATAAACTCATCGCTTTCTTTGTGGTAAGTACGGCGCTCAGAGTGACCGATGATGATGTATTTAGCACCAATATCTTTCAGCATTGCCGCTGAAGTTTCACCTGTAAATGCACCAGACAGATTGACGTCAACATTTTGTGCGCCTAATGCAATACGGCTACCAGAAACCGCGTGTTTAGCTTGATTCAGGTAGATAGTAGGTGGTGCAATCGCTACATCACAGCCATCAACGCTGCTCAGTTCATGACGTAGAGCGGCGATCAGGTCATTGACCATTTGGGTGCTGCCGTTCAGTTTCCAGTTACCCATTACCAATGGATGTCGCATGTTATTTCCTCCAACCAAAAAGTTTGCATTATTAACCAATTTATTTTCACCGCATGATCAAGATGTTATATGCAGTGAGACGTTTTCTGTCGCTGTTCTTCATTATAAGAACAATGAATGAGAATAGCTTTGCTTTTCATCATGCTTCTTTTCAGAGCGTGATCATCATCCATTTAGTGCGTTTATTGCCTTAGAAATCTTATCGCTTTCGATCACTTATTGCCCTAGCTTAATCGGTTCAACAGCAAAAGTAAGCACATTATTATCACTTTTTACCAAAATATATCGTAGCGCACCTAATCTGGCTTCTTCTGCCCGCGTTGGGTTCTTATTGGCCATAAATCGATTTAATGCTGCGGTAAGTTCCGGCGCTTTATCTAATGAAACTTCCGGATCAAATTGATGAATAATGGCAATAATGTAGTGCTCAATAAGCTGGCGATTGGCTTTGGCATCTGCGTCATTATCGGTAGGTAATAATGTGATTTGCAGACTTTTGATTTTTTCACTTCCCCGTTCTAATACCGCGGAAGAGTATATTTGTTGGTTAATTCGGGATGCTGCACGAATATAAGGCAAGGTGATATCTTGGCTGGCAATCACTTTGTATTCATGTAAATACAGGTCTTTATATTTTTGATTAAATTGGCTGCGCAGCTCAGGAATGGTCAGATTGAACGTTGGGGCATCGGGCGCTAAATAATCCACACTCAAGTTGGTATCAGGAAGCGTGGGCACTTTTTGGGCGAATGCCAAAGGTGGCAAATTTAGCACTAAAGCGGTTATGATGATGGATATGGAACGGAATATTGGTTGAGCCATTTTTTCTGCCACTCATTCTTCAGTTATTAATATTGTATCAGGATTGCACATAATGACATTACAACAATGGGCTTTTTCCTTCAAAGGCCGCATCGGTCGTCGGCCGTTTTGGGCGGGTATTGCTGCGTGTTTTATTTTGATGACACTGGCGGTATTGCTGCAAAACGGGTTGTCATTGCCTGACTGGGTGGTTATGGGGCTCTTTATTTTATTACTTTACCCATTGGCTGCCATTTTTACTAAGCGCTTGCATGATAGGGGTAAACCTGGAGGTTGGTTTGCTTTAATCATTTTAGCATTTGCCCTTTATTCCATAGATGTTAGCCAATTCGAGCCAATTTGGCAGTGGGGAATTGGTCGTTTCCTTCCTTCATTTATTACTATGATTATGTTGATGGATTGCGGTGTATTTGTGGGTATGGAAGCTGAAAATCAGTATGGTGAAAAGACAGATACCGTAAACTACCTGTCTTAATCACCCATAAAATTACCAATATTGCTCGCTGGTAATATGCCCCGGTTTACGGCGTAGATGTTTGATTAGCCCGTGGGTGTTTTTTAACATATCACGGGTATCTCGTACCATTTCAGGGTTGCCGCAGAGCATAATGTGGCAATTCTCTGCATCGATAGGCAGCCCTACAAATTCCTCTAGCTGGTGATTTTCGATTAATGCAGGGACTCGACCATACAGCGAACCTTCCGCCAGCTCGCGGCTGACCACCGTCACTATGCGTAATTTTCCCGCTAAACTTTTTTCTAGTTGTTTCATTAACGGCAGATAACTCAAATCTTTTTGGTAGCGAACCGCATGCAGTAGAACGATATTATCGAAGCGTTCTAATCCCTTATTTTCTTGTAAGATAGATAAAAAAGGACCGATAGCGGTTCCGGTGGAAAGCATCCACAAATTTTTGCATTCAGGGATCTCATCCAGCACAAAGAAACCTGCGGCTTCATCGGTAATTTGCAAAGTATCTCCCACTTGCAAATTAGCGAGTTTAGGGCTGAGTTTGCCGTTCGGTACAATCACAAAATAAAATTCGAGTTGGTTATCGCTGGGGGCGTTTACATATGAGTAAGCGCGAGCGATGCGTACACCATCAACCTCAAGGGCTAATTTAGCATATTGTCCCGCTGTAAAGGGTCGGATGGGGGCATCGACGATTAAACTAAATAAGGTATCAGTCCAATATTTTGCTTCGGTAACTCGACCAGTAACCCAGTTCGCCATATATTTTGACCTCTCATTGTGGCTATCCCAAGAATAACGCATTCCATAGTGTGAATTGTTTGACGGATACATTGCTAAAATTTATAGGATTTCATACTAGATCAGTTCATTGTTTATGCTTATCGATAAAGTGTTTTAGTGAATTATTCTGCAAATGAAGAGTTTGATAACTTTAATGTACAGTTATGTTGACAGTGATGGCGAATATTACTGCCAACGTGTTGTAAATTAAAATGGTGTCCTGTCTCGAAAAAATTATAATTTTTGCTATCTTAATCACATTAGAACAACATCAATTGTTTGCTAGTTATATAATTTTGGTTTAACAGGCAATACAACAAATAAAAATCTATTATTTTCTTCTGACGCCATGATTCGTGTTATTAAACTTTAATAATGCGGAGTTATCGTGTGCTCAGATATTGTCGACTTCGAGAGCAAAATGAGAAAGCTAGAAAACTTTAATTTATTGTTGATGTTAATTGCCCTCGCTGCGGTTGGGCAAATGACACAGACTATCTACGTACCTGTTATTGCGGAGATCGCCGTCTATTTTGGCGAGCCATCCGGTTCAGTACAGCGCGTGATGGCGGCGTATTTGTTTTCTTACGGTTTTTCACAATTAGTTTATGGCCCATTGTCAGATCAAATCGGCCGTCGTCCGGTTATTTTAGCGGGATTGACCATTTTCCTGATCTCGACCATTGTCGCAATTTTTGCCCCATCACTGACCGTACTCACTATCGCGAGTGGCTTACAAGGGCTAGGAACAGGGGTCGCTGGTGTGATGGTCAGAACCATGCCCCGAGACCTGTATAAAGGGACATCATTACGTTTTGCCAACAGTTTGCTCAACATGGGTGTATTAGTCAGCCCACTGTTAGCGCCAATGTTTGGTGGTATTTTGGCCCACTTTTTTGGTTGGCATGCCTGCTATATTTTCTTGTTCCTGCTCGGTGGCTCGGTATTTTTTAGTATGTATCGTTGGTTACCCGAAACGCGCCCAGTTTCGCCAGAAAAACATAAAATGTTAGCGTCATTTCGTGAACTGTTGTCGAATGGACCGTTTGTGTCTTACTTGATTATGCTAATCGGAGCCTTGGCTGGGATTGCAGTCTTTGAATCCAGTAGCGGTGTGCTGATGGGGGGCGTATTGGGGCTGAGCAGCATTACGGTCAGTATTCTGTTTATTCTGCCTATTCCTGCGGCATTTTTTGGTGCTTGGTATGCTGGACGCGAAGGTAAAAACTTTGCTTCTCTGATGTGGCAATCGGTGATGATTTGCTTAGCCGCTGGGTTGATGATGTGGATACCAAGCTGGTTCGGTATGATGAATATTTGGACATTATTAGTCCCTGCTGCCATATTTTTCTTTGGGGCAGGAATGCTGTTCCCACTGGCAACCACGGGGGCTATGGAGCCATTTCCTTATTTGGCAGGTGCCGCTGGAGCGCTAGTCGGTGGTATGCAAAATGTCGGCTCTGGGGTTGCAACATGGGTTTCTGCATTGATGCCTCAAAATGGGCAATTTAGCCTCGGTTTATTGATGTTCTTGATGTCGGCATTGGTGGTTTTATGTTGGTTACCATTAGCTCGTCGTATGAGCCATACGGAACGTACTGTTTAATCGTCTAATTGTCAGGCGGCGTATATGCCGCCTGATTTTTAAGTTGCTAATTAAGCAACTAATGGCATCGACAGCACGGTCGACGTTATTGGAATCGGTTCTGCCTGCAAACTGTTTTTTGCCTTATCTTCTGATATTCCCGCCATTTGCGATATTAACGCGTTAAATTCGACGGGACGGTCATAGTTTAATAAATCGCTATTTTCCGCTAATGTTCCTTGGTCATTTTGATAGATCAATATCGAGCTTGCTTCAATCTCATCACTGAGATGTTGGTCGATATACACTTTAATCCCCGCAATATTTAAATTTGGCGTACTGTCGAGCGTCCCTCGAATGGTTAACATACCGTTGTCCTCTTCAAGATACCAAGATTCTAATGGCATGGTTTCGTGGTGTTTTCCTTGACTGTCCAATATAACCAGCGTGACCCAATAGGTTAAATTTTCATGGTTTAAACGGAGTGAGCGTATATCGACAGTTTGATGAATATTTACATCAGAAAGTAGCCGAATTTCAGATTGCACATCAAGATGCGTTGAATCGGGTTGCGACTCATCCGCCAAGAGTTCTAGGTGGTTAAGGGGAATGAAGGTCGCCTGGGTATCTACCGGCTGCCCACCAAATGGCTTTTGCAAAGAAAAAAACTGCTGGTGATGTTGCCCATCTGTGACCCATTTAGCTCTGAGCACGCTATTATCTTGGCTTGCCGACCAAAAGAGCGGGCTACCTTGCCAGTAATCATCCATCTGTAATTGTTCTGGCGGTGTGTTGTCATCGCTATGAATAAACACGCGGTTAGCGAGAGATTCTGGGTTTCTATACTGGAAAATCGGGATGTCTATTTGATCTTCAGTTTTAATGATATCTAGGCGAACTAATTCCCCTTTATTGGGGATGTTTAGGTTGAGTTCATTATCACTCAAGGAGAGGCTAATGGTTTCGCTAAGTAACCCAGACTGGGTGGCATAAATAACGACTAAATGGCAATTCGTATCACGGTACGTTTTTGGAATGAGCTGACCGAGAGTCTCCGTAATGACTAGGCGACTATAAGGATGCAGTGTTCCATCTTCTAAGGTTAGAAAGGTGCCATTGAGTTGATAAACGGGCAAATATTCACGAGGTGTTTTACGCTCATCAATGCTGGCTAAAAAGCTCTGGGCTTGGTAAGTCAAATAGTCACAGTGTGCTAAAAAGGCGTCATATTGCTCGGTATAGTGAGGGTAATCTGCGGGGTACATCGCTGGAATAATTTCACTGTGTTGATCGTCTTTTCGGTAGGTTGTGTATTGTTGGCGTTGTTGGTCATAAGCGATGCTACCACCATGACTTTCAGACGAGTAGGGGTAGCCTGCTTTCGTGGTATGCCCCAGACTTAAACCATGACCAAAAACTTCATGCCATAAAATACTCGGTTTAGTGATCCCACCACCAAAATTATGGGTAGCAAGCCCAATCACTTGCGAGACTCCGCGGCGCATTGGTAAGTGCTCAATTGAAGAATAAAAAAATTCAGAGTAAAGCTGGGTTCGTCGAGCCGCCTTCTGGCTATCAAAGTAAGCCCATCCAATTTGTGATCTTAATGGTTCCGTGACCTTATTTGGGCTGTCATAGGTCGGATGAATTAACGTTGATTTATCAACATAGCCTTTTTCATCTTTGACAACATAGGGGTATAGCATGGGTTTTAGCGAAGTTGAAGGATAGCTAAATAGGGTAAATTGGTGAGTCGGTAATTTGGCACTTGCTTCTAAGCCCCAGCTAAGTGGCGAATAGGCATAAGTACCGTGGCCCTGACGATAAAGACTGGTATTTGTGACATGGGATGTCATTGGTGTCACGTTTTTTACTGTCGGTAAAAACACGCCATTACTATCGGTATATGGCTGAGTGACTGGCGTGTTACCTGCCATGATTTGTATTTGCATATCAGGTTGTATCCACATTCCTTTGATGGGTGCGGTGTAGCTGTTGCGATGCAAATTTTGGGCGTCAATACTGGGTGTCTGAGGGATAGCATCAAGTTCTGAAGGTAATACTGATGGCCCTATCAATGTGATTTTTTCCAGCTCATTCCCCGCTTTATTTCGAATAATGGCAACCAAATCGGGGGCATTACCTGATGATGGACTCGTTATATCGACTTTTAGCAATGCCCAGCGGTTAGCGGTTAAGCTAAAGTAGGGGGCATCAGGGGCAAGTAAATGAGTTTGTGCCAGTTGAATACCGTGTACTTGCATATCATGAGGGACGGGTTGATAGCGATGTTTGGGCTGGCTATAAATCGGGTCTTGTAGCGTAAATATTCTTTTACCCGGTTTAGAGACCAATGGGGCATCTTCAGTATTCAGGTGAATTGACATGGGTGCAGAGAGAGAACCATCTTTCATCACTGCGGTAATATCGAATTGGTCGTGGCGTTTCATGGATTGATGACTGTCAGGGAGATAGTGCCATTCGCCCGTTTGGGGGTCTAAGTCCACGCGACCAAAAAGAGGGCTTTCAAGTATTTGAAAATGATGAATCTCTTCGTGAATGGGTAGCTGCCCGGAAATAGTACCAATAACCAGTTTATCAGCAGTTTTAGATGAATTCTCTACAACTAAAATGGGTAAAATTTGTTGGTTTTTCAATTGGAATTGGGAAATAGTCATGCCATCACATTGGATAATCATCCGACTATCTGCGTAGTGTAAGGTAATTGATGGCAACTCATTTTGGCTCAACTGCTGGTTAATTTTATCTTCGATTTCGTGGGTTAAATCCTCCCATGACCCCTGCTCAGTGACAGCAACATCATCGAGTTTTAGTATGATATTTTGTTGAGAGCTATGAAGGGAGATAGAGAAATAGTGGCTGTTTTGGAGTGTTTCCTGATCTAAAACGAGGCGATTTATTGCTGATGGCGGTAAAGAAATGACTTGATTGAAGCGATGGGAGAGAAACGTTTGTTTAGGTACCGGCGCTATTTTGGGTTTTTGGGGCAATGAATTATCTATAGAAATAGCAGAGTGACGAATCGCCGAGTTAGGAATAAATTCAACCGATTCTTTGTCTGCGAATCCCCACCCTAAGCGAATATCCGGCGGCTGGCCATTCGTGGTTGTGGTAATTTTAAAATCTATTTGTTTTCCTTGTGGCACATGGTGCAGAACAATCTCCCCTGATTCATCTGCTCCTCGGATTTGCTGAGTTTGCTGAGCGACTTCGAATGTGAGGTCTTCCGTAACATAGAGGGTATCGAGATAAACATGAATACGTTGGGATTTTGGCGCAGTTAGTACCCCCTCATAGACCCAAGTCGTTGAGGTCGGTTGCTTAGGAAGCCCGCTCGCATAGTGGGTTAAATTGGCGAGAGAATAGGTACTTTTTTCGATATTTTTTTCATTTTCAATCGCCGGATAAGCCGTGACTAATATACCTGATGGAGAATCAATCGTTGGCGTCTTTGGCTGAGGAAGTAAACTAGGCGGCTCTATGGGGATGGAATCAAGCTCCTCAAGCAGTTTCTGAATAGGCGGGGAGGCTGGATTTTGTTGGTTATCGAGAATAATCAGGCTGCCTCCCGTCAATTCCAGCCAATGGCGAACTAATGCGACTTGTTGGTCATTGGCATTTATGGAGAGCACGACCACACCATAATGGCGATGCCATTCCCCACTTGGCAGCAATAAATCCACGAGTTGAGCTTGGGAACGAGGTTCGCCATCATGCCATTGATGAGGGGAATGAAAACTATCAACCCACAAATTTTGCTGTGAATTAAATTCAAAACCTGAAAATTCAGGCTGGTTGAGAGCGCTCAGCAGATAACTCTGTTTCTTTTCTCCAGGTAAGCGGGGTTTATCGAGCAACCAGCTCATTAGCCCAAAGGCGGTTTCTCCAGATTCTGATTTTTGAGGGTGACTTTTTAATCCCGCTATAAAAAAGTTATCGGTATACACTTTGGCAATGCGTCCGCGATTTCTGTAGTAGCCAAGCTGTAGGCTACCATCCTGCATGGCTTGGGAGACGAGAGGGAATGAGCGGAGGCTCATTAAATTGTGGGGATCTTTTCTTCGGTTATCCATAACCAACTCTCCTGAAATAAATGATGAAAACAGTTATTGCAGGAGAGAATTCTAAATAAACCAGTAAACCCTTTCTAATTTATTATTAGTCTGATAATTGCAATTCTATTTATTTGCTAATTACCAGTTATGGCAGGCAATAAAAAAGCAGTGCCAAAGCACTGCTTCAAGATTAAAAAAGTGAAAATTAAGCGCGATCTTCCCACTCTTGGGCACGAGCGACGGCTTTTTTCCAACCTTCATATTTGTAGTTACGTTCTGTGGTTTCAATGCCCGGCTTGAAGACGCGTTCTATGCTAGCTTTACTCTGTAGCTCATCGAGGCCTTCCCAGAACCCAACAGCAATACCGGCGAGATATGCCGCACCTAATGCCGTGCTTTCACGTACCGCAGGACGCTCTACAGACGTGCCTAGAATGTCCGATTGGAATTGCATCAGGAAGTTGTTGGCAACCGCACCACCATCCACACGTAACGCTTTTAGACGCTCGCCGGAGTCAGCTTGCATCGCATCCAAGACATCGCGAGTTTGATAAGCGATGGATTCTAATGTTGCTCGGATAATATGGTTACGGTTTGCTCCACGGGTTAGACCGAAGATGGCACCACGCGCATACGGATCCCAATACGGTGCACCTAAACCGGTAAATGCAGGCACAACATATACACCATTACTGTCTTTTACTTTGGTTGCGAAGTATTCAGAGTCTTCAGATTCATCAATTAATTTCAATTCATCACGTAGCCATTGAATAGATGCGCCGCCAACAAACACAGCACCTTCAAGAGCATAATTCACTTCACCTCTTGGACCACAAGCAATAGTCGTTAGCAGACCATGGTTAGAGCGCACGGCGGTGTCGCCGGTATTCATCAGTAAGAAGCAGCCTGTTCCATAGGTATTTTTGGCCATTCCGGATTTGACGCACAGCTGGCCATACAGCGCCGCTTGTTGGTCACCAGCGATACCGGAAATTGGAATACGTGTTCCGCCTTTACCACCAATGTTGGTTTGACCATACACTTCCGAAGATGAACGCACTTCCGGTAGCATACTGCGTGGAATATTGAGTGCTTTGAGGATTTTGTCATCCCATTCCAGATTGCGAATATTAAACAGCATGGTACGGGAGGCATTGGTGTAATCGGTCACGTGGACACGGCCTTGAGTCATTTTCCACACGATCCAAGTATCGACGGTACCGAACAGTAATTCGCCTTTTTCTGCACGTTCGCGGACACCTTCAACGTTATCGAGGATCCATTTTACCTTGGTGCCCGAAAAATAGGGGTCAACAACCAGACCAGTATTCTGGCGAATATACTCTTCCAAATCTTTATCATTTTGTTTGAGATGAGTACAAAAATCGGCAGTACGACGGCATTGCCAAACAATGGCATTATAAACGGGTTTACCTGTCGATTTTTCCCACACGATGGTGGTTTCACGTTGGTTTGTGATCCCAATACCTGCAACTTCATCTGTGCGAATATCAGCTTTTGCCAATACTTCGATCAGTGTGGAGCTTTGGGTTGCCCAAATTTCCATTGGGTCGTGCTCTACCCAGCCTGGCTTAGGATAGATTTGGGTAAATTCCCGTTGGGAAATACTGATGATGTTGGCATCGTGATCGAGTACGACTGCTCGTGAACTGGTTGTTCCCTGATCAAGAGCGACAATATATTTTTTCGCGATATTTGTTTCTGTTGTCATAATTTAAACCTGTTCAGCAATGGGTTAGGTATTGTTATTGGGTTATTTCTTTTCTTCTTCTGACTCGCAGACCATGCAAGGAAGATGACGACCAATCAATTTACGGTAACCAAGTGCCCCTAGCAGACCACCAACAATTGGTGCAGTCAATGGGACTAAGAAATAAGGAATGTCACGTCCACCGGTCATAGCAATATCACCCCATCCGGCTAGATAGGCCACCACTTTCGGACCAAAGTCACGAGCAGGGTTTAAGGCGAACCCAGTTAAAGGACCAAATGAGCCACCGATAACAGCGATCAAAATACCGATTAATAATGGGGCCAATGGGCCTTTAGGTACACCATTACCATCGTCAGTTAAACCTAAAATTAGACAGACTAAGATGGCGGCAATAATAACTTCGATAAAGAAGGCATGCAGTACACTAATTTGCGGTGCAGGATAAGTCGAGAAAACACCAGCAGTAAAGAGGCTTTCTTGAGTTCCACGAATAATGTGGTGGACTTGTTCATAATCTGTAAAGACTGGCGAGTACATTGTATAGACTAACGCCGCGGCACAGAAGCCACCCAACATTTGGGCGACGATATAAGGAACAACTTTGCGCTTGTCAAAACAAGCAAATAACCATAAAGCAAGGGTTACAGCAGGGTTCAAATGGGCACCGGAAATGCCCGCGGTTAAATAAACAGCGAGTGCAACACCAAATCCCCAGATAATACTAATTTCCCAGAGACCCAGTTGCGCGCCAGCAAGACGCACGGCAGCGACGCATCCTAAACCGAAAAACACGATGAGAGCAGTGCCTAAAAACTCCGAAATACACTGGCCCATCAGTGTGGAAGATGTCATTTTGCTCATATAGTTAATCCTGCTCAAATAAAAAAAAGAGTATTTTTTTCGAGTAAAATTTTCGTTGCGAAAATTTCTTCTGGTTAATTTAGCGTGAAAAAAGATGATCGAATATTGTCATGTTCGAAAACTGTGTGTTAAATCACCTAAAAACGAAAACAAACAACCATTAATAAGAGCGAATTCAAACATTGTGAAATTATTTACATCGCAATTTTACTAATAATGTTTGTAATCAAATGTAAGTCACTGGACACAGAGGATCATGCTACTTACAATCGAGGAAATAGATTTATAAGGGAGATCACGAACATGTCATTTGAAGTATTTGAGAAACTAGAAAACAAAGTCCAGCAGGCAATCGACACCATCGCGTTATTACAAATGGAAATCGATGAACTAAAAGAACAAAACAGTGCATTAAGCCAAGAGTTACAAGCTAACAAATCAGGTACCGAATCACTGGTGCGTGAAAATGAACAGCTGAAGCAAGAGCAGGCGACTTGGCAGGAGCGGTTGCGGACTTTGTTAGGTAAGATGGAAGAAGTTTAATTCCTCGTCATACTTCGCATTGTAGGGGTGTTGGTTGCTCTCGGCTACTCGGGCACATACTTGTGTATGCTTCCCGAGATATCCATTGCTTGCCGCCTACCTCGTCATAATTTGCATTGTAGGGGTGTTGGTTGCTCTCAGCTACTCGGGTCACATACTTTTGTATGCTCCCCGAGATATCCTCGCTGACCGCCTACCTACAATACGAATTATTTAGAGGTGTGTAGAAGTATGTAGAGGAGTGCTTTCTGAAAGATGTGAAGAGTGAGTGAAAAAACAGAAAGAGAAAACAAAAAGTCGAAAAGAGAAAAGGCAGATAGTGATATCTGCCTTTTTTGTGGAATTTGGTGGGGATTATTCGTCGATGGTTTCGTCGAAGTCATCATTGGCCGCTTGAGTGAGAGGCTCTTCAGACAGGATCATGCCAGTGTTATCGGCATACAGATAATCACCAGAGAAGAACGTCACACTACCAAAATTGACGCGGATATCACTTTCGCCGATACCTTCATCAGGACAACCTGCTGGTGTTGCAGCAACAGCTTGAATACCAAGGTCTAATTCCATTAAGGCATCCACTTGACGGACTGCACCATAAACCACGATGCCCTCCCAGCCATTACTTACAGCGACTTGCGCTAGCTCAGCATCAATCAATGCTTTACGCACGGAACCGCCACCGTCAACAAGCAATATACGCCCACGGCCGTCTTCTTCCAGCAAATCATACAGAATGCCGTTATCTTCAAAGCATTTAACTGTAATGATTTGACCGCCAAATGAAGTACGTCCACCAAAGTTGGAGAATAAAGGTTCTACCACGTTAACGCTTTCTTGGTAGATGTCGCAGAGCTCGGAAGTATCATATTTCATAGGATTTAGGTCTTTTTCTGCTGAAAGAGGGGGTTAGTATATCCCTTTTCGTCACAGCTTGGCAAAATTCCCGCCAAAAAATAGGCGGGAAAAGTCAAAAAAGCAGCAAGTAATTGTGATTATTTGCTCAAAACGACGCCAATTGAGAACAACACATTGGTAACTAAAGCCGCTTTGACCATGTTTTCAAGCATTGGGCGCATGCCTTCGGGGGTAGGGTCTGAAAGCACTTTACGAACGTGATTCATCAGCATCGGTACGGCAAGTAAAAATAGCCAGCCGCTCCAACCTTGTAGGTACATAAGATTGAAAAACGCTAGACACAGGATAGCGGCAACGATAAGAATTGTGTGATAGATGCGTGCACCCACTGGCCCTAAACGAACCGCCAAGGTATTTTTACCTGCTTTAACATCGTTTTCGATATCACGCATATTATTAATATTCAAAACGGCAACAGACAGTAATCCACACGCGGTTGCTGGCAGAATAGTAATCGGGTTAAAGCTATTCGCTTGTAAATAAAAAGTCCCAATAACGCTTAACCAGCCAAAGAAAATTAAGACCGATATATCACCCAGTCCTAAATAACCGTAAGGTTTTTTACCGACGGTATAGGTAATCGCAGCAACAATGGCAACCAGCCCTAAAGCCAGAAATCCAATGGCATCTTCCGGTTTTTCACAGGCGACAACAATCAATAAGATCCCAGAAAGGCACGCGGCGAAGATATTCAGCTTTAAGGCTTTTTTCATATCTTCTTTGGTGATGATGCCTTTTTGCATCCCCCGCAATGGTCCGATACGTTCAGCAGTGTCTGAGCCTTTGACTGCATCTCCGTAATCATTCGCGAGGTTAGATAGAATCTGTAGTAGACCTGCTGTAATAATTGATAGCAGGGCAACTGGCCATTTAAAGTTGCCAGTGAGGTAAGTTAATGCGGAGCCAGTGACGATCGCAATAACCCCTAAAGGCAAGGTTTTTGGTCGTAAACTTTCTAGCCAAGCTTGTTTGCGACTGATTGAAGATGAGTTCATGTAATTTATTCACCGTACTCGTTATATTCCAAAGGGTAACGCTGATGAGATTCTAGCGGCACTTTGAATTAGTGGGAGTAAATGTTCTTAATTTAGTTGGGTTCAATACGGCAAAAGTGCAGCATAATTGCTGCACTTTATCTGACGTCTATTAAGGATACATGAAAACCTGATAATTAATAAGATTATAAAATAAATCTACTCAGATCTTCGTCTGCAACCAATTCGTCTAAATGCTGGCTAACATATTCAGCATTGATTTGAATGCTCTGTCCTTCACGTTCGCTGGCATCGAAAGAGATATCTTCCATCAAGCGTTCTAATACTGTGTGTAAACGACGAGCACCGATATTTTCGGTGGATTCGTTCACCTGCCATGCAGATTCCGCAATCTTACGGATACCATCAGCGGTGAAGTCAATATTCACGCCTTCAGTTGCCATCAGAGCTTTGTACTGCTCAGTCAACGAAGAGTTCGGCTCGGTCAGAATGCGTTCGAAATCTTCGGTAGTGAGCGGTTGCAGCTCAACACGAATTGGTAAACGACCTTGTAATTCTGGGATCAGATCTGATGGGCTAGAGACTTGGAATGCCCCAGAAGCGATAAACAGAATATGGTCAGTTTTCACCATACCGTGTTTGGTAGAGATGGTGCAGCCTTCAATTAATGGCAGCAGATCGCGCTGAACACCTTCACGGGAGACATCCGGACCTGAACTTTGACCGCCGCGTTTACAGATTTTATCGAACTCATCAATAAACACGATGCCATTTTGTTCAACAGCTTCAATCGCTTGTTCTTTCAACTCTTCAGGGTTAACCAATTTAGCGGCTTCTTCTTCCACCAGCAGTTTGAAAGCTTCTTTGATTTTCATCTTACGAGGCTTTTGCTTTTGTCCTGCTAAGTTTTGGAACATGGATTGCAGCTGGTTGGTCATCTCTTCCATACCAGGAGGCGCCATGATTTCAACACCCATTGGTGCAGCAGAAACTTCAATCTCGATTTCTTTATCGTCTAATTGGCCTTCACGTAATTTTTTACGGAATGCTTGGCGTGCAGGAGATGGCTCATCAACTGGTTCAGCTTGTCCCCAGTTATTTTTTGCTGGTGGAATCAAGACATCCAGAATGCGCTCTTCCGCCATTTCTTCGGCACGATAACGGTTTTTCTCGATAGATTGTAAACGAACCATTTTGACCGCAGAATCAGTCAGATCGCGGATGATGGAGTCAACTTCTTTACCTACATAGCCCACTTCGGTAAATTTGGTCGCTTCAACTTTGATAAATGGCGCATTGGCCAATTTTGCAAGGCGGCGAGCAATTTCAGTTTTACCCACACCTGTTGGACCAATCATGAGAATATTTTTTGGGGTCACTTCATGACGCAACGTTTCATTTAACTGCATACGGCGCCAGCGGTTACGCAGGGCGATAGCTACAGAACGTTTTGCTTTATGTTGACCAATAATATGGTTGTCGAGTTCGCTGACAATTTCGCGTGGAGTCATTTCGGACATACTAACAATCCTTATGATTTTGAAGAAATTTCTTCAAAGTTAACATTGTGGTTAGTGTAGATACAGATATCCCCAGCGATTTCGAGCGCCTTCTCAGCGATCTCTTTTGCGCTTAAATCTGTATTTTCGAGTAAGGCACGAGCTGCGGACTGCGCATATGGGCCACCTGAACCAATCGCAATCAGGTCATTTTCTGGTTGAACGACGTCACCGTTACCTGTGATGATCAGTGAAGTATGCTCATCTGCTACTGCCAGTAACGCTTCGAGTTTGCGTAACATACGGTCGGTGCGCCAATCTTTGGCGAGCTCAACGGCAGCTTTAGTTAAATGTCCTTGATGGAGTTCGAGTTTGCGTTCGAATAGTTCAAAGAGTGTGAATGCGTCAGCGGTGCCACCGGCAAATCCTGCAATGACTTTGTCGTTATATAAGCGACGAACTTTGCGGACATTGCCTTTCATGACGGTATTACCCATCGTCGCCTGTCCATCACCACCGATTACAACTTGGCCATTACGGCGAACACTTACGATTGTTGTCATGAGTTAGCCCCTGGTTTTTATTACAAAAATAATGCGGTTGTTTCATATTTTAATAGGCAAATTTCAAGTGATAGCGGTTTATTCACTATCACTTGAAATCACAGAATCATAAAAACAACTGCTCATCAGTACGTTAAAACAGTAGATGGGGGAGGTGGGGGGATTTTTCAACCCCCAGAAGCACGAAGAATACAACCTGAAACGCCGACACCCGCAGCACGGTCACGCATGCCTTCTGCTGTGGACTTGGAGTATGGGCCTAACACGATACGATGCCATCCTCCGCCTGAGGTAATTCGGCTTTCAATACCGGAAAATGCCAGCGTTGCACGTACAGACTCCGCTTGTTCTGCTGTTTTGAACGAACCACATTGCACCAACATATTTTGCATATTATTGACAGGGGCAGGTTTTGGCTCAGGTTTAGGTTCTGGCTTCGCCACTGGCTGTACCGGCGCAGTAGGACGGACTTCCGGCTTGGGTTCAGTCACTGAAGGTTTACGCTGAACCGGTGCATCAATCGGCCTAGCTGGCTGAGCCGGTTCATTAATAATAACTTGGGAACGCGGCACTGGCTTACCATTAAAAGGAATTTCCTGTAGGTTGGTGACCGGCTGACGTCGATCAGAATCCAGTTGTTCCAGTAATTGGCGCTGTTCTGCGGTTAAATCCGTTTGACGAATATTGCCACTGCTACCACCAGTATTTGGTTGTGCAGGTGACGTATAATCTTGCCATGGCTCTTCTAGCTCACGCTTATAGCGCCAAGGATCTTCAGGTTTCGGTGGTAGTGTATTACCTGGTTTAGTGGCATGTGGAGCACTATTAGTTTGTGATGTTTCTTTTTTATTGTGAGTAATAAAAAATAAACCACCAACAAATAGCACCACAATAGCGACGGCGACTACCAAGGTAGTCATAGGTAGCCCTTGTGCTTTCTTGCTTTTGCCTTTGCTTTTCTTTCGAGCGGATGAGCGCCCTCGAGCTACATAATCTTTTTGTGCCACGCTATTAATTCACTAGTTATCAGTTGTTAATCATTATTTTGGTTATATGTTACTTAACCTTAGCGATTTTGCCTAGCATTTAGGCGCTTTTGTACTCTCTCTAATGATTAAATCAGAATCTAGGAGACGGGAACCGGGGGTGACACTATTTCCTTGTAGTTGTTCTAGAAGCAATAACATCGCATGACGACCAATTTCTGTGCGAGGATGATTAATGGTGGTCAATGCCGGTAAGGTATACTTTGCTTGCTCAAGGTTATCAAAACCAACAAATGACAAGTCATCTGGAATTTTTAGACCCATTTTTTTTGCCTGCCACATTGCTCCAAACGCCATAATATCGGTATGGCAGAAAACAGCAGTGGGTGGCTCTGGTAGAGAAAGTAAGGTTTTTAAGGCTTCAGCACCACTTTCATGTGTAAAATCCCCTCTCACAATATAGCTCTCTCTCAGCCCTTCGCCAGTGCGTAACATCGCTTTTTTATAACCTTCTAAACGATATTCACTATGAGGCATACCTTCAGGGCCTGCAATACAGGCAATTCGCTTATGGCCTTGTCTGAGTAAATAGTGTGTAGCATTAAATGCGGCGGTCAGATTATCGATATGAACAGTAGGAAGTTTAAGTTCAGGGGCAAATTCATTCGCCATTACGATAGGCGGTAAATTTTTTTGTTCTTCTGTTGAAATATCAAACGGCAAATTAGAACCCAGTAAAACCATGCCATCAATCTGTTTGGTAATAATGAGATTGATAAAGGCATTTTCTTGCTTTCGCTGGTGTTTGCAATCACCAATCAGGACGAAATAGCCTTCATGGGCGGCAACCTCTTCAAGACCGCAGATCACATCACTGAAGAAGGGATCGCTGATATCTGGAACGATCGCTAAAATCGTTTTGGATTCATTGCGTTTATAACTTCTAGCCAGATTATGCGGGTAATAACCGACGTCTAGTACCGCTTGTTCGACTTTTTGACGTGTTTGTAAGGAGACTTTCTCTGGATTCATTAATGTCCGAGAGACCGTGGCGGTCGAGACACCTGCTGCATTGGCAACATCTTTCATGGTCGCCGTATTATTGTGTTTTTTATTTTCCACAACGCCTTCCTTTGTCTATTTAATCGATTGCTTTTTTTGAATGGCGCGAACACGTCATTTTGCTAATTAGAAGGTATTCTAATGAATTTCACAATAATATCTGTTACCTAGTTTGCATAAAAAATGTGACTTGCATCATTTTTTAGAGCTGACTCGCAAATTTCGAAAATAGTTAGTATGAGAAATACTTAATCCAAATTCTTAATGGGTAAATTGTTGGCAAAATATGAGGGTTTAACTAACAGACTCAGTCAGTTATCTTACCAACAAAGAGGTAGCTAGGATGGTGATCAACCATCCGTTGGATCGACATCAATGTTCCATTTTACTTTGCGGCTTTCAGGCTGCTTGAGTAATTCTGGCAATAATTGCGCCATAAATTGCTGCAAATAAGCTCGGGAAGGATGCTGCAATAATAGCTGCCAACGAAAACGTCCACCTCGTTTAGCTTGAATCGACGGGGCTGGGCCTAATATCCACAGCCGGGAGTCACTTTGTGGATGCTGACTGATGTATTGGCGAACATTGTGTAAAAAATTGCGTGCATCCTGATTATTATGGTCTTCAGAACGGATCAATATATGGCTAGTAAAGGGGGGCAACATGGCGACGCGCCGCTCTTCTAGTGCTTCTTGAGTAAAGGCGTTATAGCCATTCTCCAGTAATGTTAGTAATAGCGGATGCTCAGGATGGTGGGTTTGTAAAAAAACCTCACCCTGTTTGCCAGCTCGCCCTGCACGCCCTGAAACTTGGACATATAACTGTGCAAAGCGCTCTGCGGCTCTAAAATCACTAGAGAACAGTGCGCCATCCACATCTAATAATGCCACGAGGGTAACATCGGGGAAATGGTGCCCTTTAGCCAGCATTTGAGTGCCGATCAAAATTCGTGCACCACCTTCATGAACCGCATTTAAATGCTGCTCAAGTTCCCCTTTACGGCTGGTTGTGTCTCGGTCAATTCGCGTGACTGGGACATCGGGAAATAGCTCAGAAATTCCTTCTTCTAATTGTTCCGTTCCCATTCCCACAGGAACCAGATTGGTGGATCCACAGTGTGGACATTGGTGTGGGACTGGCCGCTGACTATCACAATGGTGGCAGCGTAATTGATGGAAGTTTTGGTGCAAAGTGTAGTAGTGGTCGCAGCGCTGACACTCTGCAATCCATCCACATTCGTGGCAGATGAGAGCTGGGGAATAACCTCGGCGGTTTAAAAACAAAATGACCTGATTATTTTGCGCTAAGTGATTCTTAATATGCTGAATCAGTAAATGGGATAAACCAAACTTGAGTGGCTGGCCTTTTAAATCAATTAAGTGTTGATCCGCAGGGCGGGCATTTCCTGCACGGATAGTCAGATTTAATTGACGATATTTATTTTGCTGAACATTACTTAGCGTTTCTAAAGATGGGGTGGCTGTTCCCATAATGATGGGGATATTTTCTTTTTTAGCTCGAAATACCGCTAAATCTCGAGCATGGTAGCGCCAGCCATCTTGCTGTTTATAGGAACTGTCATGCTCTTCATCGATGATGATGATCCCAAGGTGAGCAAACGGGGTGAACAACGCTGAACGAGTTCCGATGATAATTCCATTCGAGCCTTGTTTAGCTCGTAGCCAAACTGCCAGACGCTCGCTATCGTTGAGTGCCGAATGCAGCACATCCACAGGAACATTAAAACGTTCGCGGAATCGATTGATGGTTTGGGGAGTTAGCCCGATTTCAGGGACTAAAACCAGCGCTTGTTTACCTTTAGCGAGAATATTTTCTAGCACACTCAGATACACTTCGGTTTTACCTGAGCCGGTGATCCCTGCAAGTAGCCAAGGAGAGAAATTATCATCCTCGGCACGGATGGCACCCACGGCAGTGGCTTGCTCACTATTGAGGCGCAAGCGTTCACCACAGACGGTAAAGTGGGATTGCCATTGTTCCACAACCGGCTGCACAGGATGTAATTCCGCATATTGTTTTTTCTTCAGGGACTGTAATGCACTTTCATTGATTTCTAATTCTGCAACTTGGTGGCGATAAATAGGTCGACGACGCAGTAAGGCCAAGGCTTGCTGCTGTTTTGGTGATCGTTTTAACTCATTGAGATCGACTTCTTGCCCAGCGATCGTCGCTTGCCATTGCCAGATCGGCGTAAATTCGGCTGGCTTACCTTGACGGAGCAATGTTGGCATTGCATGAAATAACACTTCGCCAATCGGGTAGTGGTAATATTGAGATGACCAAAGTAGTAATTGCCACAGGTCATCTGGAAATAAGGTTTGGGAGTCCAGAACCAACTCAATCGTTTTCAATTGGTCTTCAGGGAATTCACTTTTATCGCTGAGATTGACAACGATACCAAGGGCTTGGCGTTTACCAAAGGGCACCATAACGCGGCTACCAACGACGGGTAGCGGCATATTATCTGCAAGGCGATAATCAAATGTGCGATTCAAAGGAACAGGTAAAGCCACCTGAACGACGATCATAGCTGGATTTCCGTCTGTTTTTTGTGCGATATTGCGAAGGTATTTTACTAGAATATCACAAAAATCACGCTAATTTCATTGCGTGGTAAACAGATTTTCTGTATGATCCGCCGCCTTTGGTATCATTAATTTTGCGAAAATATTTGTTTTTGTGAAAACCTAATCCTTGCCAATATACTAAATTTAATCAACACGACGTGTGGTGTCCGGCGTTAGGGCTGGAATGGCGACACGGCCTTATTAGAGGTTCTCCCATGAAAAAAGGTATTCACCCTAAATACGAAGAAATTACTGCGACTTGTTCTTGCGGTAACGTAATGAAAATTAACTCAACAGCTGGTCATTCTCTGAACCTGGACGTTTGTGGTAACTGCCACCCGTTCTATACTGGTAAACAACGTGACGTTGCTACTGGTGGTCGTGTTGATCGCTTTAATCAGCGTTTCAGCATTCCAGGTGCTAAAAAATAATCAAGCCTGTCTCGTTGAAGTTAATTTAACGTATTCAGTAAAAACCTGTTCTATTGAACAGGTTTTTTATTGTCTAAAATCTACCATTTCCAGCATCTAAAAGTGGTAAGCAATCCCAAACATAAAGTCATGAGCGGCGAGTTTTATTGTGGATGTGTCTGTTCCATCTTTATCAAATGCATTGGGCATTGATATCTTATACTTACCCGCTTCGGTGAACCGATAGCCCAGATCGAAGGATAAATTATTATTGAATGCATATCGGCTTCCAAGTCCCAAACTCCATGCTAATTTATTGATTCTTTGGGATTTTGACTGATTAGAACTTTGCTTTAAACCTAAAATTTCAAATTCTGACCGTTGTGTATTTTCATAGCGAGTGCTTGCCAATCCAAGCCCAAATGAAATATAGGGAGCAAACGCAGTTTGGTTTTTCATATCATAGTAGCCATTTAACATCACGGTCGTCAGTGTTGCTTCATTTTTCATATCAGATGAACTACTCGATAAGCTTGAAAGAGCATTGAGGCTATGAGTATTGCTGACTTTTCCCCTCATTCCAACTTCTAATTCAGCCCGAATAGGCATTGAAAACTGATCATAAAAGTTATAACCCACGGCAAGATAATTACCAAAGGCAGGGTGACTTTTGTCATTAAATTTTAGCATTTTAAAATCGGGTTTCTTATCATTACTATACTCAAATTTAGAGTCATACATATTAAGCACAGATACACCAATTTTACTTGATAGATAAACACCGTTATTACTGGATGCTATTGCTAAATTAGCAAACAACAAGCATGTGGAGATTAAAATTATTTTTTTCATTGTTAAGCACCAGTTAATTATTTCAATGTGAAATATAACTGGAGTATAAATGAAATTGGACGTTTTAGAGGCTATTGGAGATCTTCAGATAACCACACTGAATTTTGATATAAAAAGATTAATTATTGAAACTAAATGTTGAAATTAACTGAGTGTTAAAAATTTTAATTTAACTTAATATGAATGTTTAATTTTAATATCTAATGATGGGGGGCGGATTGCACCTCAATCATCATTAAAGAATGTATTAAGGTGCAAGGCAATAAAAGTAAAATATTAGAAGCGATAAACTAATCCGAACATAATATCGTGGCTTTGAACTTTTACTTTAGAGACATTTTCTTGATTATCTTCGTAGTAGCTGGCTTTAGATTTTCCTGCATCTAAAAAGCGGTAGCTCATATCTAACGAAAGATGATTATTCACTTGGTACTGCGAACCGAGACCAACACTCCAGGCAAAATTATTGGTGGTTTTAGATTTAGTGAATTTCTCATGAGTGAATTGATTCATACTCACAATATGATCATTGTAGTCATAACGCATTTTGTGATTAATGCTTGCCATCCCTAATCCAACAGAAATATACGGAGTAAATTTGGTGTCATTTTTGAAGTCATAATAGGTATTGACCATGACCGTGTTTAAGGTGATATCTGCTTTCACATCATCTGAACTGCTGAATACACCAGGGTCATTAACTGAGTCAAGGTTGTGACTTGTTGAGGCTTTTTCCCGCATACCAAACTCTAACTCGGTACGAATAGGCAAAGTGGTTGTTTTTGAAAAATCGTAACCTACTGCAATATTGCCGCCAAACACGGAATCATTGGTTTTGCCGAGATTTTCCTGCTCGAACTCATGATCCGTCGTTTCCCATTTTTGATCTGAAAGTTGCACAATTGAAGCACCAATCTTACCAGAGACATAAAGACCGTTTGTTGATGCCATTGCCATGCTAGAAACCAAACTTAGTAAAGAGACTGCAAAAATTTTCTTCATTTATTAATTCCATTTAGTCGATGTTCGGATTACGCATTATTAGTATAGATAACAATGAATAATGCTTATGTAGGATCGAGTTAAAACTTGATATACGGCATGCTTTCTTATTTTTTTAATTTAATTCAGCATTTACGAGTATAAAAAGCATTAAAACCGATGATAAATCGCACTCTAGCGGGTCAATTAATCACCGATGGATTAATAAAAGAAGAATGGCGCATTTATCAGCTCAATGCGCCTAAACAACAACTAGAGAAAACTAGCGTTTTTGGCAGGGCGCGGGAGCATATTTATTATCGGCAGGAAATGGATTTGCTTCACAGTCAGGTAGCTCTTCTTTTACTTCAAAAATAGCAAATCCAATTACGCCAATATTTCGTTCATCCCCTTGAATATTTTGATTAACATAAGACTCTTCAGGTGCCGCAAAACGGAATGCAGCCACTTGGTTATCATTTTTACGGAAACCGTCAATGGTAAGCTGGCCATTAGGGCGTACCAAATAACCTGAATTCTGATGCGATCCTGCTTGCCCATTTAGGACATCCAGCCCATCAATGGTGGTGACAACTTCGAAAGTTCGGTGGTTATCGGTATTGGTGATTACCAATTGATAACGTTGACCTTCTTTAGCGGGAAGAATGTATTGCCCTTGATTATTACGATAAAAATCCATCGGGCGTCCTGACTCATTGGTCACTGTAATCATCAATGGTTGTAATGGAAGTTTTGTGAATGTACTGGTATTGCGAGGGACTTGCTCACCCCGATAGTAAATCGTGGCGGTATCATAGGCGGTTGAAGAAAGTCGAGAAGCATTAACCGTGATAACTGAAGAATCTACATCCTCTCCCCACTTTGTTCCCAATTTTTTTGCTGAGTCTTCAGGGGCTGATGCACTCGTTGCATATTGCTGGGGAGCCCCGCATCCAGCGGTAATTAATAATGCGCTACCGAGTAGGCAGGCAATAAGCGGGCGATATGTATTCATTATCAGACCTCTGATTGTTGTTATTGTCATGTGTAATAGCGGTCGAGTGTAGATAAATATGAAGAATAAAACCTGAGGGGAATTCTGAAAGCAGGATAAATCAGAGGAATCCTTTGGAAAGGCGGATTCGGCTCGTGTTAGCGAGCCGAATAAAACAATGAGATAGGACGAATAAGAAAATTAATATTCCCAAGTTTCTGGGTCGATCCCCAGTTCGCGCATAATCTCTTTAGCCGCTTCAGGGATCTCATCATTGCGCTCTTTACGCAAATCTTCGTCATTCGGCAAAGGTTGACCAGTAAATGCATGTAAAAAGGCTTCACACAGTAATTCACTGTTAGTCGCATGACGCAAGTTATTGATTTGACGACGAGTACGTTCATCAGTCAAAATTTTCAGCACCTTTAAAGGAATTGATACTGTAATTTTTTTGACTTGCTCACTCTTTTTGCCATGTTCAGCATACGGACTGACATATTCACCGTTCCATTCAGCCATGAGATACCTTGGATATGTTCATTAATAATAAAAAAATAATATGCCGATAACCTTCCTGAAAAATATTCATCCAGTGAAAGTTCTGCATACAAGTTAGAATAAATGTCACTTAGATTATTATAATTTCTCTTGAGAAATTAACCAGCTAAGTGTGTTTATATGCCTGCTTATGCTACCAGCCATCAATTGGCACATAGTTATTATGGCTGATTATTCCATTAGTTGATATAAACGTAAAGAGGTTTAGACGTCCGGACATGTTGACGTCTAAATTTCATTTGCGTATGATTTGAGCTATCCCATACTTGGAGAGACGCCCATGACATACAAGGCATCAACAATCGCAATACATAATGGATTAAATGAAGACCAGCAATTTGGCTGTGTTGTTCCCCCTATCTATTTATCCAGCACTTATAATTTCACCGATTTTAATGAGCCAAGAGCCCATGATTATTCTCGTCGAGGTAATCCGGGGCGCGATATTGTACAGCGCACATTGGCACAGTTAGAAGGTGGAAGCGGTGCGGTGATGACAAACAGTGGTATGTCAGCTCTCCATTTACTGTGTACCGTTTTATTGCAACCCGGCGACTTACTCATTGCTCCCCATGATTGTTATGGCGGCAGCTACCGTTTATTTCATAGCTTAAGCCTGAAAGGGGCTTATCAAGTTGAGTTTATCAATCAAAGCGATGAATCAGCCTTGCAAGCCGCACTAGCAAAGAAACCTAAGTTAGTCTTGATTGAAACGCCGAGTAATCCGCTACTGAGAATTTATGATATCCAACATATTGCCAGTCTCGCCCATCAGGCGGGGGCATTCGTGGTGGTCGATAACACATTTTTGAGTCCGATATTGCAGCAACCATTAGCCTTAGGCGCTGATTTTGTTGTACATTCATGTACAAAATATCTTAATGGTCATTCAGATATTATTGCAGGTGCCGTGATTGCTAAAGAAGAAAAATGGGCACTAGAATTAGCATGGTGGGCAAATAATATCGGTGTTACGGGGGGCGCTTTCGATAGCTATTTGCTGCTAAGAGGCATGAGAACATTGTCTCCACGTATTGCACAGCAGCAACGTAACGCCGATGAGATCGTAAAATATCTTAAAACTCAGCCTCTCGTTCAGAAAATATATTATCCTGCTTTGAGTGATCATCCAGGGCACGAAATTGCGGTCAAGCAACAAGCTGGCTTTGGTGCGATGTTAAGTTTTGAATTTGCAGGTGATGAGCAACAGTTGCGTCATTTTCTTCAGGCACTCACCCTGTTTACATTAGCGGAATCTCTTGGTGGTGTTGAAACCTTGATTTCCCATACGGCGACCATGACTCATGCGGGAATGTCTCCTGAAGCACGAACTGCCGCAGGAATTACCGATAATTTATTGCGGATTTCAGTGGGTATTGAAGATATTCAAGATCTAATTGCAGATTTGACTAACGCATTTAAGGTTGCGTCACAACGTTAGCGGAGTTTTTGATGAGTGCATTGACAGCATTTGAGGTGACGCCTTGTCACCGACAGTTACATAAGTTCGGGGGAAGTAGTTTAGCTGATGTGAAATGTTATCAGCGTGTCGCCAATATTATGGCGAACTATAGTCAACCCGGCGATTTAATGGTTGTCTCCGCGGCAGGAAGTACGACGAATCAATTGATTAGTTGGTTAAAACTGAGCCAAAGTGACCGTATCTCTGCTCATCAGGTACAGCAGGCTCTCCGTCGATATCAACAGGATTTGATTAGTGGCCTGTTACCTGAAGATCAAGCTGAAGCACTGAATGCATTATTTGTTGCCGATTTAGAGCGTCTGAGTGGCTTATTGGATAAGCCCGTTAATGATGCGACATATGCAGAAGTGGTTGGGCATGGGGAAATTTGGTCTGCACGTTTAATGTCTGCGGTACTTGAGCAATTTGACATGGCAAGTGCATGGCTAGACGCGAGAACTTTTTTGCGTGCAGAAAGAGCCGCTCAACCTCAAGTTGATGAATCTCAATCTCGCCAATTATTACAGCAATTACTAGTCCAGTATCCAGATCGTCGTATTGTGGTCACAGGATTTATTTCCCGTAACCATAAAGGTGAAACTGTCTTGTTAGGGCGTAATGGTAGCGATTATTCGGCGACCCAAGTTGGTGCGCTGGCAGATGTCGGTAAAGTGACAATTTGGAGTGATGTGGCAGGGGTATACAGCGCTGACCCACGTAAGGTCAAAGATGCGTGTTTATTGCCACTGTTAAGACTGGATGAAGCCAGTGAACTGGCTCGCCTTGCCGCACCAGTACTGCATACCCGCACTTTGCAGCCAGTTTCTGTGAGCAATATCGATCTGCAATTACGTTGTAGTTACCAACCCGAGCAAGGTTCCACCAAAATTGAGCGTGTATTAGCGTCAGGGGCAGGTGCTAAAATTGTCACGAGCCATGATGATGTGTGCTTGATTGAGTTAAGAATTGCTGCAGGGCGTGATTTTAATCAAATCTGCAAAGATATCGATTTATTACTCAAACGGGTTCAATTGCGCCCGCTAGCGCGTGGTGTTCATCATGACCGCGCTATTTTACAGCTGTGTTACACCTCTGAAGTGGTTGAAAGCGCTTTAAATATCTTGGAAGAAGCCGCTCTGCCCGGGTCACTCTCTTTACGTGAAGGTTTTTCCTTAGTGGCATTAGTGGGGGCGGGTGTATGTAAAAAACCACTGCATAGCCACCGATTCTATGAAGAACTCAAAGGGCAACCCGTTGAGTTTATCTGGCATTCAGAAGATGGAATCAGTTTGGTGGCGGTGCTGCGCACTAACCAAACTGAGCATATTATTCAAGGAATGCATCAAAGTTTGTTCCGAGCAGAAAAACGCATTGGTTTAGTGTTATTTGGAAAAGGGAATATTGGTGCTCGTTGGTTAGAGCTATTCTCTGTGGAACAAAATAATATCTCTGCACGTAGCGATTTTGATTTTGTCTTGGCTGGCGTGGTAGATAGCCGACGCAGTTTATTGAATTATCAAGGTATCGATCCAAGCCGCGCATTAGCCTTTTTTGATGACGAAGCCATTGAACACCAAGATGATAATTTATTCCTGTGGATGCGTGCGCACCCTTACGATGACTTAATTGTTCTTGATGTGACGGCCAGCGGTGAGCTAGCTAACAGCTATGTGGATTTTGCTAGCTATGGTTTCCATGTTATTAGCGCCAATAAAATTGCGGGAGCCGCACCGACTCAGCAATATCGTGAAATTCGTGATGCATTTGCGAAAACAGGGCGTCACTGGTTATACAATGCCACTGTTGGCGCAGGTTTACCGATCAACTACGCAGTGCGTGATCTGAAACAAAGCGGAGACGCAATTTTAGCGATCAGCGGGATCTTCTCTGGCACGTTATCTTGGCTATTTTTGCAATTCGATGGGTCAGTTCCGTTTAGTGAGTTAGTGGAGCAAGCATGGCAACAAGGTCTTACTGAGCCAGATCCACGTATCGACCTTTCTGGGCAAGATGTGATGCGTAAATTGATTATTCTGGCACGTGAAGCGGGTTATGACATTGAGCCGGATGAAGTGCGTGTTGAGTCTTTAGTCCCTGTTCAGGCTGAGACAGGTTCCTTAGATGAATTTTTCGAAAACAGTGCGGTGATTAATGACCAAATGCAGCAGCGTTTGGAAGCGGCACAAGAGATGGGGTTAGTTCTGCGTTATGTCGCGCGCTTCGACGCGGTGAAAGGTAAGGCAAAAGTTGGCGTAGAAGCCGTGAAACCGGAGCATCCTTTGGCATCATTACTACCGGGGGATAACGTATTTGCGATCGAAAGCCGCTGGTATCGCGATAACCCACTGGTGATCAGAGGACCGGGAGCAGGGCGTGATGTAACCGCGGGAGCAATTCAATCAGATTTAAACCGCCTTTCTCAACTTCTCTAGTCTCTAGCTAGCACATTGGTCGATGATCAATATGACCAATGTGCTACATTTTTTTGATTTTATCCTCTCAATTTAATTCTTAAGCAAGATTCATGACTTTAATGAGCTGAATCGACGATAGATTGCGCTGAAACAATACTTAAATAAGAAAAATTAATAAAAATAAGGCTGTAATTAAATTTCATAAAAATCACCCAAAGCACTTTTTTTCTGATATGAATATAGGGAACAGGGTGAATTTAGCGGTCTGCATCACAAAACATTATTACAGCCGACTGAAATTTTCTTACAGGAAATCCAGAGCAGTTTGTTAACCGTTCATGAGAAACGGGGTGGCATCCTGCCAACAGCACAAGATCAGGAGTCCCATGAATCAGCAATATTCCGCAATGCGCAGTAATGTCAGTATGTTGGGTAAACTACTCGGCGATACTATCAAGGAAGCTCTCGGGGAAGATATTCTCGATAAAGTCGAATCCATTCGTAAGCTATCCAAATCCTCTCGTGCTGGTAATGAAGTTCAGCGCCAAAAATTATTGGTGTCCTTACAAAATCTCACGAACGATGAGCTACTACCGGTTGCTCGGGCATTCAACCAGTTTTTGAATCTGACCAACGTGGCTGAGCAGTACCATAGTATTTCTCCCCACGGAGAAGCGGCAAGTAACCCAGTTGCACTGCAAAAATTATTTGGACGTTTAAAAGAGCACGATTTTAGTCACGGAGATATTCAAAAAGCCGTTGAAGAATTATCGATTGAGCTGGTGTTGACGGCACACCCAACTGAAATCGCGCGTCGTACCTTGATCCATAAATTGGTCGAGGTGAATACCTGTTTATCCCAACTTGACCATGATGATTTAGCCGATTACGAGCGTAATAATATTATGCGCCGCCTGCGTCAGCTCGTCGCACAATCTTGGCATACCGATGAAATCCGTAAAATTCGCCCAACGCCAATTGATGAAGCAAAGTGGGGTTTTGCAGTTGTCGAAAACTCCCTATGGGAAGGTGTTCCTGCATTTTTACGTGAGTTCAATGAACAACTTGAAGAGTCGATTGGTGCGGAATTACCTGTCGAAGCTAATCCGATTCGTTTTACTTCATGGATGGGGGGAGACCGAGATGGTAACCCAAATGTGACCGCAGAAGTCACCCGCCATGTATTGCTATTAAGCCGTTGGAAAGCGGCGGATTTATTCCTCAAAGATATTCAAGTATTGGTTTCCGAGCTTTCCATGACGGAAGCAACCCCAGAATTACGCGCCCTAGCGGGTGGCGATGATGTTGACGAACCTTATCGTCAAATCGCAAAAAATTTACGTAGCCAGTTATTCTCAACGCTCGAGTATTTAGAGGGTCGAGTCAAAGGGGAGCAAGTTTTACCACCCGCTGACCTATTGACGGATAATGCCCAATTATGGGATCCGCTGTACGCTTGCTATCAATCACTGATTGCCTGCAATATGAAAATTATTGCCAATGGTTCATTGCTTGATACCCTGCGCCGTATTCGTAGTTTTGGTCTGCAATTGGTGCGTATTGATGTCCGCCAAGAGAGCACTCGACATACGGAAGCATTGTCGGAGCTAACAGAATATTTAGGGCTAGGAAATTATGGCGAATGGTCGGAAGAGGAAAAACAACGTTTCTTACTGACCGAATTACAATCTCGCCGTCCGTTGATCCCGCAAGATTGGCAACCTTCAGCGGAAACTCAGGAAGTATTTGAAACCTGCCGAGTTATTGCCAAAGCGAAGAAAGACTCCATCGCAGCCTATGTCATTTCAATGGCAAAAGTCCCATCGGATGTTTTAGCGGTTAAATTACTACTCAAAGCATCTGGGGCTTGCATTAAATTGCCAGTGGCGCCTCTGTTTGAAACGCTGGAAGATTTAAATAATGCAGAAAGCGTGATGACCAAACTGCTTAGCATTGAATGGTATCGCAATCTAATCGGTGACCATCAAATGGTGATGATCGGTTATTCTGACTCTGCAAAAGATGCGGGGGTCATGGCGGCATCTTGGGCGCAATATCATGCGCAAGACTCTTTAATTAAACTGTGTAAAAAAGAGGGTGTGAAGTTGACCCTATTCCACGGTCGTGGAGGCACCATTGGTCGTGGCGGTGCACCGGCACATTCTGCTCTACTTTCTCAACCACCGGGTAGTCTGAAAGGCGGTCTACGAGTTACCGAACAAGGGGAAATGATCCGCTTTAAGTTTGGTTTACCGCAAGTGACTATCAGTAGCTTAGCAATGTATGCGAGTGCGATCCTCGAAGCTAACTTACTGCCTCCCGCAGAGCCGAAAGAAGAATGGAAAGCGGTGATGAACACGCTGTCCGAAGTCTCTTGTGAAATGTACCGCGATTATGTCCGTGAGCAGCCTGACTTTGTTCCTTATTTTCGTGCTGCTACACCGGAATTAGAGTTGGGTAAACTGCCATTAGGTTCTCGCCCAGCTAAACGTCGACCAACGGGTGGCGTGGAAACGTTACGCGCAATCCCATGGATTTTTGCATGGACACAAAACCGCTTAATGTTACCGGCGTGGTTAGGTGCAGGCGCTGCGCTGAAACATGTCATTGAGAAAGAAGGTAAGCAAGCCGTTCTTGATGAAATGTGGCAGGAATGGACGTTCTTTAAAACCCGTATAGCGATGCTGGAAATGGTGTACGCGAAAGCGGATTTATGGCTGGCGGAATACTATGATCATCGCCTGGTTGAAAAACGTTTATGGCCATTAGGACAGAAGCTGCGTGACCAATTATCGGAAGATATTAAAAGTGTGCTGGCAGTATCGAAGGATGAAGCGTTGATGGCCGACTTGCCATGGGTCGCGGAATCTATCGCATTACGTAACGTTTATACGGATCCATTGAACGTGCTGCAAGCCGAATTGCTTCATCGCTCTCGCCAGCAAGAGCATCCAGACCCTCGCGTTGAGCAAGCGTTGATGGTGACGATTGCTGGTGTTGCAGCTGGGATGCGTAATACGGGTTAGAGGTTTATTGTTAGAAGTGAAGAGGCTGCCGATTGGCAGCCTCTTATGTTTATGGGTTATTTCGTTTTGCTTTTTTTCTGATCTTTATGTACCAACTCATACGCTGAACGGGCACGAGGGTGAATAAAGAAATGGTTCACTGGCGCATTATGGGCTTTGATATGCACCATGGATACGTTAGTGGATTTACCGGCTTTATTATGGAATGCGTAAATAATAAATGGCAGTAAGAAAATGATGACGAAGCTAACACCTAACAACGTGACGTAAGTGGTTGCATCTGCGCCACCAGGCAGTGAACTTGGCGGGAAGAATGAGACAAAGAAGGCAAGAATTGACACGATGAGCCCCACTGTCGCAACGACAAGTTTGACACCTTTTCCGCCCGGAATATTGAAGGAACGTTGTTGGTCAGTTTGTTTGCAGACTAAATGCATGTAGCCAAGGAAGAGCATGAAGTAGCTGCATAAGTAGATAACCACAGTTAATGCCAACGCAATTAGGAATGACATATTACCGCCACCACCTGTATTGGTGAGAACAATAATAGCCACGGTAGTGATCAGTAACTGAGAAATAACCAACGTGACTGGCACGCCATTTTTATTCACTTTGGCAAAACTTTTCGGCAGTATCCCTTTTTGTGCGGCTACATACATACCGCGCGAAGGGCCTACGATCCAAGAGGCGATTTCTGCTAATACCCCAAGTAACAGTAATGCGACAATAATCCGCACAGCCCACTCAAAGGTTGAATTAAAGTGAGTCACTAAAACTTTAAAGGTTTGTACCACACCAGCAGAAAGGTTGATTTCACTGTTTGGAATAACAGCTGCAACAGATAACCCACCAATCGAACTTAAACAGATGGCGGCAATCATCAATAAAAACATTGCGGCAGGGTAATCTCTACCAGGGTTTTTCATCTCATTAACGTGGGTCGCAGAAGCTTCAACACCCATGTAGCTTAAGATAAAGGCAACGAAAACAACCAATGTTCCAATTTGGGTAAAGTCAGGGAAAAAGGTTTTAGTGCTCATTTCGATTGCTAAAGGTGCGCCGCTCATCAGGTAGCTGATTGCGAGACCGACTAAGATCAATGCAGGTAACAGAATCCCTGCAAAGAAACCTACTTTAGCAATAGTTGCCGTGTATTTTGTACCGCCAAATTGTGTGAATGCCAGAACCCATAAGATCACTAAAGCCCCGATAGTTTTCGTGACTGGATCGGTGTTAAGTTCAGGCCAATCAAGAATATAGGATAGCGCACCGAGCACGAAATACAGCATCGGAATAAAGCCTATCGCGATTTGTAGATAACCAAAAGAAATTGCTGCAAATCCCCAACGCTCTCCCAAGGTGTTGGAAACCCAAGCAAAAACACCTCCTTCTTCCCAACCTTTTACCGTTGCCATTTCAGCGGCACATAAGGCGACAGGGATAAACCACAGTAGACCACCCAATAACAGAAAGAAGACTAAGCTGAAACCCGAAGTGGCGAATGTCGGATATTCATACACCGCCATAACCATGGATGCGGTGATTGCAAAAAAACCTAATAAGGTGAGTTGTTTTGCTGCTGGAGCAGCGGTTGACGTCGCCATACATATTCTCCTGACATATGTTTCATAGAATCAGTCGGCGTAGAAAGAAATACGCCGACTGGATGAACGGCTTAATAATTAGCTGTGATTGAAACCACCGCTTTCTTCTTCAGATAGCGGTTTGCTGACAGGATGTTTATCGAAATAATCTAAGGTACGTTTAAAGTCTTCAATTAATAAAGATGCCAGATCTAAACTGACGCCGTGACGTACAAGAATACGCTGGATAACCAGGTCTTCACGGTTCGCCGGCATTGAGTAAGCAGGGACTTGCCATCCACGGCTACGCAGTTTATCGGCAATATCGTATAAGGAATAATTGCTGTTTTTCACATCATCTTTCAGTTTCCATGCGAGGGCTGGAATACCGCTAGCACTGTCACCATCGAAAATCATTTCGAATGGTCCCAGTTTTTCGATTTCACGAGCAAGGTATTGTGCAGTGGCGTAGCAGGCATTGTGAATTTTTGCATAGCCTTCACGGCCTAAACGTAGGAAATTGTAGTACTGAGCGATGATCTGTCCACCCGGGCGAGAGAAGTTTAATGCGAAGGTTGGCATGTTACCGCCGAGATAGTTAACATTAAAAATCAACTCTTCAGGTAAGTCTTTCGCTTCACGCCAAATAACCCAACCTGCACCTAATGGTGCTAAACCAAATTTATGTCCGGAGGCATTGATTGATTTGACGCGTGGCAAACGGAAGTCCCATTCAAGTGTCGGTGCGCAGAAAGGCGCTAGGAAGCCACCACTCGCTCCATCCACATGGATAGGAATATCTAAGCCCGTTTCTTTTTGCAGTTTATCCAGTGCATCATGAACCGCTTTAACTGGTTCATATTGGCAAGTAAAAGTGACGCCCAAAGTCGGCACAACGCCGATGGTGTTTTCATCTACGCGTTTTAAAACTTCTTCTGGTGTCATGATCAGGCGGTCGCCTTCGAGAGGAATTTCTCTAAGCTCAACGTCAAAATAACGTGCAAATTTGTGCCAGCAGATTTGTACGGGGCCACAAATTAAGTTTGGTTTATCGGTAGGTTTACCTTTTGCCGCTTGTTTTTTACGCCATTGCCATTTTAATGCAAGGCCCCCAAGCATTGCTGCTTCAGAGGAACCAATGGTGGAGCAGCCCAACGTATTTTGTGCGTCTGGGGAGTTCCATAAATCGGCAAGCATATGGACACAGCGGTTTTCAATTTCTGCAGTTTGTGGATACTCATCTTTATCGATCATATTTTTATCGATAGATAAGTCCATTAAGCTGCGAATTTCATCATCAACCCAAGTTTGGCAAAACGTCGCTAAGTTTTGTCTGGAGTTACCATCTAGCATTAACTCATCACGTACCGCACTAAATACGTTGCGTGGATCGCTTTCTTTAGTTGGAAACTTCGTTTTTGGTAATGATTGAGATAAATCTAATGATGCATAGACATCATCTAATTCACTATATTTTGAAGATACTGATTTATTATTCATACAACGAATCTCCTCAATAATTGAGTTTTGATTACTAGAAGGATTTAAGATTCTTGTATTTGATATAAGCACAAAAATAAATCTAAATAAAGCTCGTTAAAGGATTAATCTTATTTAATTTGCAGTTGTTTCCATTATTCGTTTTGATGGTAAATATGATTTAAATTTGAAGTTAATCAGGTATAACAAATTATCAACATTGTTAATATAAATTTTCAATAAGTGATTTAATGTGAAAATTCATTACATATCAAATGGATGAATAAATATTTATATGAAATGAATGGGATTTGCATAATTGCCACTCAATATCTATGGGTATATGGAATAAGAATGAAATAGCGTTTTACTATAATATTTATCATATTATATAGAGTGCTCAATAATGGATGCTCTTATTGAGATGTATTTTACTTTGAATTTTAACTTAATATTTCGGTTATTTTTAAAAATATATTCTTGATTTATTTTAAAAATAACAAATATTTAGTCTAATATTGATGATATTGAAATATGAGGATGATATTGAATTTTGAAAATGAAGCTAATTAATCGGGCTAATTAGTGGCAAGACACAATTAACCCGATATTTGAGAAGGGTATAAATCGTTAATTAAGGTCTCACACCCAATGTGTGGCAGATTGCATAGGTCAGTTCAGAACGATTTAACGTATAGAAATGAAAATCTTTAACGCCTTCACGACTTAAAATTTTCACCATGTCCATCGCAATTGAAGCGCCGACTAAATTACGACTTTCAGGATCATTATCCAACCCTTCATACATTTTGCTCATCCATGTTGGAATACGGACATTGGTCAACTTAGCAAATCGCTCTAGCTGGCGGAAGTTCGATACGGGTAAAATTCCCGGAACAATCTCGACATCGATGCCAGTTGAAACACAGCGGTCACGAAAACGTAAATAACTTTCCACATCAAAGAAAAATTGGGTAATGGCACGGTTAGCTCCAGCCTCAATCTTTTTCTTCAAATTTATCAGGTCAGCCTGAGCACTTTTCGCTTCCGGATGGACTTCGGGATAAGCGGCAACTGAGATATCAAAATCGGCTTCATTTTTTAACAGCTCCACCAGATTGGTTGCATACATTTCGGGTTTATTGCTGTTATCGGGTAAATCACCGCGTAGGGCGACAATATGTCGGATACCATTATTCCAGTAATCCCTTGCGATAGATTTTAATTCTTCTGGGTTAGCATCAATACAGGTTAAATGTGGTGCAGCCACTAAGCCTGTTTTGTCTTTGATATCTTTAATTATACTATGGGTTCTATCTCGCTCACCTGAGTTGGCTCCATAGGTTACGGAAACAAATTTGGGTTTTAGATTTTTCAGTCTATCGATAGATTTCCATAACGTTTGTTCCATTTCCGCTGAGCGAGGTGGGAAAAATTCAAATGAGACATTAATTTGACCATCTAATTCAGCCAAATTTTGATTTAGCGCCTCGCGCTGATTTGCGTGAAAGAAACTCATACCCTGTGACCTCGCCATTAGCAGACTGATTATTTAGTTGTTTTAATTAATTGTTCAATGTTCTCTATCCATTTAAACTTCTATACGTTTAGACGTCTAAATAGAGATTACTTGATATTCAATGAGAGTCAACTCTTAAATCAAATTTGGCACTGATGTTTTTTCAGTCGCAACAGGAAAAAAATTCATGATGGGGAAATGCGCGGAGTAGAGTTACTCCGCGTGAGGTGAAAATTATTCAGTAAAACAGAAGTGTTCGACCATTTGGCTGATTAACTGACGTGTCGGTTCAATGAAATTCATATCAATAAACTCATCAGGCTGATGGGCTTGCTCAATGGAGCCGGGACCTAACACTAAGGTTGGGCACAGTTCTTGGATAAACGGTGCTTCAGTACAGTAGTTGACCGTTGCCGCTTTTTGACCCAGTAATTGTTCAATGACTGCCACCATTTTATGGTCAGTCGGGCATTCGTATCCTGGAATCGGAGGGTGCATTTCTTCAATGGCTAAACGCCCTGGCCATTTGGCGCGAACGGGTTCTAAAGCTTCATTTAGCAATTCATCGAGATCTTGCAGTGTCAATCCAGGAAGAGGGCGGATATCCATATGTAATTCACAGCAGCCACAAATACGGTTTGCTGCATCTCCGCCATTAATATGACCAAAATTCATGGTTGGATATGGAATGACAAATGCTGGATTGTTATAGCGTTCTTTTAATGTATTTCTCAATGTCATTAAGTGGGAAATAGATTCATGCATTAACTCGATGGCATTCACCCCACGAGCAGGATCACTAGAATGCCCTGATTGGCCTGTAATACGAATTGCATTAGAAAGATGACCTTTATGCGCCCGTATTGGTTGCAATGACGTTGGCTCCCCGATGATGGCAAAATCAGGGCGCAATGCCGTATTCGCTGCAAAGTAGCGCGCACCCGCCATTGAAGTTTCTTCATCCGCGGTTGCTAATATATGTAGCGGGCGTTTGAGCGTAGTGAGGTCGACATCCCTTAATGCATCGATAATAAAGGCAAAAAAGCCTTTCATATCTGCGGTACCGAGGCCATACAGCTTGCCATCGTGTTCGGTGAGTTTGAATGGATCTCTACTCCAGCGGCCATCATCGAAAGGTACGGTATCGGTATGACCACACAGCATCAATCCTCCGTTACCCTCACCAATGCTGGCTAACAAGTTATATTTGTCTCGGGTATCGGGAACGGGTTGGATATTCACCGAGAAGCCTAAAGTTTCTAGCCATCCACCTAATAGCTCAACAAGCGCTTTATTGCTCTGATCCAAATGAGAATCGGTCGCACTAATCGATGGAGTTGCTATTAATTGACGATAAATCTCAATAAATGCAGGTAATTTAATATTCACTGTTGACAGCCTTTATCCATAATAGTATCAATATTCATGCACTTTATTTGAATAAAAATACACATTAAACTGTTTGGGTCACGAGTACAAGGTAGAATACACATGTTGAACACACTCATTATCGGGGCCAGTGGCTATACTGGAGCGGAATTAGCAGCATATTTACAGCGTCATTCTGAAATTCATCTTTCCGGTCTGATGGTATCCGCACAAAGTGCTGATGCGGGTAAATGCTTCTCTGATTTACATCCTCAGTATAAAGGTATTATTGACCTTCCTGTACAGCCATTAACGGATGTGGCTGTAGCGGCACAAGGCATTGATATTGTTTTTCTCGCGACTGCCCACGAAGTTAGCCATGATATTGCACCTCAATTTCTAGAAGCCGGTTGTGTGGTGTTTGACCTTTCAGGAGCTTATCGGGTTCAAGATGCTGCGTTCTACCCACAATACTACGGTTTTGAACATACAAATACCCAGTGGTTAATGCAAGCAGTTTACGGTTTAGCAGAATGGCAAGCCGATAAAATCCGTCAGGCGCAGCTGATTGCTGTGCCTGGATGCTACCCAACAGTTTCTCAGTTATCGCTAAAGCCATTGATTGAAGCTGATCTGCTGGATGAAAACATGTGGCCGGTGATCAACGCTACCAGCGGTGTCTCAGGAGCAGGACGCAAAGCCTCAATGACTAACAGTTTTTGCGAAGTAAGCTTACAGCCATACGGTATTTTTACTCATCGCCATCAACCGGAAATCGCTACACATTTAGGAAGAGAGGTGATTTTCACGCCTCATTTAGGCAACTTTGCACGGGGCATACTGGCAACAATCACTTGTAAGGTGAAAGCCGGCGTTACAGCGGAGCAAATTAGCCAAACATTTAAAGATGCGTATCAAAATAAACCATTAGTCCGTTTATATGACAACGGGGTTCCTGCACTAAAATCCGTTGTGGGAACGCCATTTTGTGACATTGGTTTTGTATTGAAAGGTGAGCACCTGATTTTAGTGGGGACAGAAGATAACCTATTAAAAGGTGCAGCAGCGCAAGCCGTTCAGTGCATGAATATTCGGTTTGGTTTCGACGAAACGCAGTCATTACTTTAATGCTTTTATGGCAATTTATTAAGGATAAATCTCCATGCAACCTTTAGTGATTAAATTGGGCGGCGTGCTACTTGATAGCGAAGAAGCTCTCGAAAGATTATTTACGGCTATCCAAACCTACCGTCAGGCTCATCAGCGTGAACTGGTGATTGTGCATGGTGGGGGATGCTTGGTTGATGAATTAATGCAAAAACTGCAATTGCCGGTTGTGAAGAAACAAGGCCTGCGTGTAACTCCTGCGGACCAAATCGATATTATTACAGGGGCGTTAGCGGGAACAGCGAATAAAACATTGTTAGCCTGGGCGATTAAGCACCAACAACCGGCTGTGGGTTTATCCCTTGGTGACGGTCACAGTGCGGTTGTTACCCAAATTAATGATGAGTTGGGTCATGTAGGAAGCGCAAAACCTGGTGACGCTAAGTTATTGAAATTACTTTTATCTGGTGGTTATTTACCGATTATTAGCTCCATTGGAATTACCGATGAGGGGCAACTTATGAATGTGAATGCTGACCAAGCGGCAACCGCTATCGCACAAGCCTTAGATGCAGACTTAGTCTTGCTTTCTGATGTTAGTGGCATTCTGGATGGTAAAGGTCAAAAAATTGATGAAATGACCACGGATAAAGCTCAAAAGCTGATTGACCAAGGCATTATTACCGATGGCATGATTGTTAAGGTTAATGCGGCCTTAGATGCGGCTACCACATTAAAACGCCCTGTAGATATCGCTAGCTGGCGCCATGCGGAACAGTTACCCGCCTTATTTAATGGTACCGCCATTGGTACACGAATTATTGCGTCGTAAGTACCTAACTTATTTGCGAGCAAAAAATAAATAACACATTTAATTAAACAGAATTGGGATAGGTAAGTTATGAAAAACGGCATCAAGAAAATTGTTTTAGCATACTCTGGCGGCTTAGATACTTCGGCGATCATTCCATGGTTGAAAGAAAACTACGAAGGTTGTGAAGTTGTCGCTTTCGTCGCGGATGTGGGTCAGGATAGAGAAGACCTCGTTGGCGTTGAGAAAAAAGCGCTGCAATCGGGGGCATCTGAGTGCTACGTGGTTGACCTGCGTGAAGAGTTCATCAAAGAGTACATTTACCCCGTTCTGAAAACAGGTGCACTGTATGAAGGTAGCTACCTGCTAGGGACTTCAATGGCGCGTCCTATTATCGCTAAAGCGCAAGTTGAAATTGCCCTGAAAGTCGGTGCGGATGCTGTTGCTCATGGCGCAACAGGTAAAGGTAACGACCAAGTTCGTTTCGAAAGCACTTATACTGCGTTGGCTCCACAACTGAAAGTGATTGCGCCATGGCGTGAATGGGATTTACGTTCCCGTGAAGCGCTGTTGGATTACTTAAAAGTACGTAATATCCCAACGACCGCTAGCTTAGAAAAAATCTATAGTCGTGATGAGAACGCATGGCATATCTCTACTGAAGGTGGTGTATTAGAAAGCACGTGGAATGCAGCTAACCAAGATTGCTGGGTATGGACTGTCGATCCGAAAGATGCACCGGATGAAGCTGAATTAGTGACCGTAGGTGTGAAACACGGTGAAGTCGTTTCAGTGAATGGTAAAGAGCTATCTCCATTGGGCTGTTTAGAAACGTTGAATACGTTAGGTGCGAAACACGGTGTGGGTCGTATTGATATCGTGGAAAACCGCTTAGTGGGAATGAAGTCTCGTGGTTGCTATGAAACTCCGGGGGGCACCATCATGATGGCAGCACTGCGTGGCATCGAGCAACTGGTATTAGATCGTGATAGCTACAAATGGCGTGAACAGTTAGGTCTGGAAATGTCCTATGTCGTCTATGACGGTCGCTGGTTTGCACCACTGCGTCACTCTCTGCAAGCAGCGGCTGAATCATTAGCGCAGGATGTGACCGGTGAGGTCGTTCTTAAGTTGTACAAAGGCCAAGTGATGGCTATTCAGAAAAAAGCGGATAAGAGCCTGTACTCTGAAGAGTTTGCAACCTTTGGTGAAGATGAAGTTTACGATCAAAGCCATGCTGGTGGCTTCATTCGTCTATATTCACTCTCTTCACGTATCCGTGCGCTGAAAGAGCAGAATAAAGCCAAATAATCGTTAATATGCATTACCCCGGCGGCATTAATGTGTCGTCGGGTGAAACACTTATTTTATCAATCAGGTAGGGATTCGTTATGGCACTTTGGGGTGGACGTTTTAGTCAACAGGCAGATCAACGGTTTAAACTATTCAATGATTCACTGCGTTTCGATTATCGCTTAGCGCAGCAAGATATTGTGGGATCTGTAGCATGGTCAAAAGCATTAGTTACGGTCGGCATTCTGTCTGATAGCGAACAAAAATCTCTTGAACAAGCACTGAATGAATTATTAGCAGAAGTCCAAGCAGACCCTGAAGTTATTTTGCAAAGTGACGCAGAAGATATCCACAGTTGGGTTGAAAGTAAGCTGATTGATAAAGTGGGTGATTTAGGCAAAAAACTGCATACAGGTCGTAGCCGTAATGACCAAGTCGCCACGGATTTAAAACTTTGGTGTAAAGACCAAGTGGCGTTGCTACTGGAAGCGGTGACGGAGTTACAAAAAGCGTTGGTGATCACCGCAGAAAATAATCAAGATGCAGTGATGCCGGGCTATACCCATCTACAGCGTGCGCAGCCAGTAACGTTTGCCCATTGGTGTTTAGCTTACAGTGAAATGTTGGCGCGTGATGAAAGCCGTTTACAAGATACATTGAAGCGTTTGGATGTCAGTCCATTAGGTTGTGGTGCATTAGCAGGAACGGCTTATGACATCGATCGTGAGCAACTTGCATCATGGTTAGGTTTCTCATCGGCAACCCGCAACAGTTTGGATACAGTATCTGATAGGGACCATGTATTGGAATTATTATCGGATGCAAGTATCGGTATGGTGCATCTATCTCGTTTTGCTGAAGACCTCATTTTCTTCAATAGTGGTGAAGCTGGGTTTGTTGAGCTCTCTGATAAAGTGACTTCAGGTTCATCATTAATGCCTCAAAAGAAAAATCCTGATGCCCTTGAGCTGATCCGCGGTAAATGTGGGCGTGTACAAGGTGCATTAACGGGCATGATGATGACACTCAAAGGTTTACCATTGGCATATAACAAAGATATGCAGGAAGATAAAGAAGGGTTATTTGATGCGTTAGATACTTGGTTGGACTGCATGCATATGGCGGTGTTGGTTCTGGATGGTATTCAAATCCGTCGTGCACGTTGTGAAGACGCAGCAAAACAAGGTTATGCAAATGCCACTGAGCTGGCGGACTATTTAGTCGCCAAAGGGGTTCCATTCCGTGAAGCACACCATATTGTGGGTGAAGCCGTGGTTACAGCTATTGCACAAGGAAAAGCACTGGAAGAGATGGCATTGAGTGATTTGCAGAAATTCAGTTCAGTTATCCAATTGGATGTATATGAAATTTTATCGCTACAATCATGTCTTGATAAGCGTTTAGCAAAAGGCGGGGTTTCTCAAATGCAAGTGGTGAAAGCCATTGAGGATGCGAAAGCTCGCTTAGAAATGTAGTTAAAAATGGGGGGTAGCATAACTACCCCAATTTCCATCACACTTTTTTCTAGATATTATTAACATATCAATTTATTCATTCTGGATGATTTACTTTATGAATAACAATGTTATTCATAAACACCTTCCATTTGTATTAATCAGGCATAGCTAGGGTTATGACTCAATGTTGATGCGTTATTAATATTCTATTTCCAAAAGATATCCATGATATGGCTATGCGTGTTGAACCGCTAACACCGCTAAGCCATTTTCTTTAGTATCCCAATTGAACTGATAAATACCACGATGATTATCCAATGCTTTCCATTCTGCTGATTTTTCTTGCTTTGTAAAATCAATGGATGATGATTTCATTTTATATTCTTCAACATTAAAACATCGTAGATTGACATTGGTTTCATTTACGTCATATGTACATGGAGGAAAAACGATCGCAGCTTTGAATGTCACAGTTGCTTGATTATTCGCTGTTGCATTTGCATTATTTATTAATAAGGTAGCTGCCATTAATGCGAACGGTAATAAGATAAGCGTCGATTTTTTTAACATTTTTATTCTCCGAATTTGGTTATTTAGGCAATACGAAGCCATTGCAGATAGATAAAATATCGGCTGACTACCTATTTTCTTTATAATTCTTTATGGTGATAAATATTAATTTTTAAGCGTGTTGTACAGAGAACATAGCAAAGCCTTTATCTTGGTTAGTCCACTTCAATTGATATATTCCACGGTTATCACTTAACTCTTTCCAATCAAGGGATTTACTCTGTTTTTTAAAGTCGATAGCGGTTGACTCCATCTTATTTTTTGTTTGATTGAAGCAGTTTAAGTTCATATTGTTGTCTTGCACATTATAAGAGCACGGTGGAATAACAATCGCAGCTTTAAAGGTAACTGTTGTTTGATTGCCTTTGGCTAGTGCTTGAGATGTGAATAGAACACTAGATATTAATAAGGTAGATAATAAGGTTGAAATAGTTTTATTTAACATGGTAGTAATTCCTATTTTGATTTTTTAGAGAATAAGCATCCATTACTGATATTTAAATATATCAGTTGAGGGTGTATTCATGATTTAGTTAAATTTAGAACAATAATATAAAACTATACGTGTTGAACGGTAAACATAGCTAAACCTTTGTCTTTATTAGTCCAATTCAATTGGTATGTGCCACGATTATTATCTAATGCTTTCCATTCAGTGGATTTTGCATGGTTTTTAAAATCAATCGATGTTGTTTTCATTTTATTACTATCATTATTAAAACATTGTAAATCGACATTTCCCTCTTTAATATTATAAGAGCATGTAGGCACAACAATAGCTGCTTTAAAGCTAACAGTTGTTTGATTGTTTTTTGCATGTGCTGGAGTTGATAATAAAGATACAATCATTAATCCTAAAGATAATGCTGAGATAATAGTTTTCTTAAACATGGTGTATTCTCCAGACCTAGTTATTTAATAAGGTAAAGTTTGATATGTGTTGTTTCAATGAAGCTATTATATGTGCAAAAACTCGCAAAAGGTGTAAATCACATTCTGTTAAGTGTGTGTAAATATAATAGTTATAGCCAATTTAAATATGTCTCAATCAATTTAACAATCAAAATAACTTTAGATTATTAAACTAAAAAATTCGTTTAGTTTAAATTTAAATTCTTTTTATTTTATTGTTTTTAGTTTTCATGTCTTTTTTTGGTTGCAATCACCCATTACACGTAAAATAAAGTTGAGTGAGTTGATAGTGTTTCGCTAGGATTTTTAATTTATTTTTATATAAAATTTTACAAACATTAGTGAGTGATGAAAGAAAATATAACAAAATGTTTCATTCATAGTGAATACTTAATATAGGATTTATGTTTATATAAATAAAACTGCGTATATTGAGACGTACATATACTACTATATGGGTATTCATCGAATATTATATATCTATTGATATTACAAATTATGCTTTCTTACTTACAAAATGAAACATGTTCATCATAAATGGATGTTTTATCTCTTATGCTCTTTAGATCTTTTATTTAGTATTATCATAATGAAATTACATAACTATCATAATCTAGATCCATATCTCGGATATAACCAGAGTTATAAATTCCATATTAATGTTGTTATTACAAATTTTTATAGGTGTTTTATATTTTTACCATCGTTATGGTAGATGGTTTTGAATTAAAGCTACTAAGTGCAAATATTCCGTTTTTTCTGATAAACAATATGTTTTTCATATTCGATATCATATGTATTGAAGATTCCTTAGTAAGCCAAGCGGCACAAGAACATAAAATTGTAAGTGAAATTAATATTTTTATGTTTATTACATTTTTGCGTCATATTCGAGCGGGCTAATTATTCGCCTGAAGCATTAATAATTCAACTTTGAATATATTAAAAAGTATTACATAAAAAACATGCAGTTAGTTTCTTTGGTTATCTTTTCAATGGTAACTATGAAGCTTATTTTGATTTTAAATGATTATTTCTACCGATAGCTACTTTAAAAGTTATTGTACAGAAAAAATTAACATTTTGTACTAGTTCATAGGTACTTATTGAATATCACAATCTATAATTAAAATTTCTTAGTCCCATTTTTACTTGTTTGTTATTCTTTTATTGGGCATGTACGAAAATTAAGTTTAATTTGATATTTTCATAGGCAATTGATATTTTCGAGAAGTCGCCTGCAACATATTTGGTTTCTTTGTATTACATTCTGTTTCATATTTAATGAGAAGATTCCTAAAAAATCAAACAAATTTTTTCGATTAATTATATCAATAGATGAAACATTATAATTTCATTATAATGATTGGTATTACCTATGTAGGTAAGGCTAACGAAAGGAAAAAGACAGATGAATATTCGTGATCTGGAGTATCTAGTTGCACTCGCAGAGCATAAGCATTTTCGACGCGCTGCGGATTCTTGCCACGTAAGTCAACCTACATTAAGTGGACAGATTCGTAAGCTAGAAGAAGAATTAGGGGTGATGCTTTTAGAGCGAACAAGCCGAAAAGTTCTATTTACTCAGCAAGGTTTATTGCTGGTAGAGCAGGCCCGAACAATTCTAAGAGAAATAAAATTATTGCAAGAAATGGCTGCGTTGCAGGGTGAAAGTATGTCGGGGCCATTGCATATTGGACTTATTCCAACGGTTGCACCTTATTTATTACCGCATATTATTCCTGAACTACATCGTGTCCATCCAAAACTCGAAATTTATTTACATGAAGCTCAAACCCAGCAGTTACTTGCTCAATTAGATAGCGGGAAATTAGACTGTGCGATTTTAGCTGATGTAAAAGAAACGGAACCATTCATTGCCGTTCCATTATTTGAAGAGCCGATGAAGCTTGCAATCTATGAGAATCATCCATGGCATGATCGTGATACGGTTGAAATGAGCGAGCTTGCAGGTGAGAAGTTATTGATGTTAGAAGATGGGCATTGTCTACGTGACCAAGCAATGGGGTTTTGTTTCCAAGCAGGGGCGAAGGAAGATACCCACTTTAGAGCAACCAGCTTAGAAACCCTAAGAAATATGGTCGCTGCGGGTAGCGGGATTACATTATTACCTGATTTGGCGGTACCACATGAAGCTTGTCGTGATGGGGTATGTTACTTGAACTGTATTGAGCCAGAACCAAAACGTAGGATTGTTTTAGTTTATCGCCCAGGTTCCCCACTTCGCGGTCGCTATGAGCAGCTTGCTGAAACTATTTATAATTCAATGGATAATTATTATAAAAACAAAAAGTAAGCATTTAGTAAATAGAGAGTAATTAAAGAAGAAAAATCGAAGAGTGATTGCTGGAGCTTATTGAGTGCACCAGACAATCACTTGAGAAATTAAAATAGTCGATTGAGACCATTTAATGCGGCAACGCGGAAGGCTTCTGCCATAGTTGGGTAATTAAATGTGGTATTGATAAAGTACTCGATGGTATTACCTTCACCTTTCTGTTCCATGATAGCTTGACCGATATGAATAATTTCAGCCGCCCTCTCACCAAAACAGTGAATACCTAGAATTTGAAGCGTTTCTCTGTGGAAGAGGATCTTCAAACTACCCACATTCATTCCTGCAATCTGTGCACGTGCTAAATGTTTAAATTGAGCACGACCCACTTCATACGGTATTTTCATCGCTGTCAATTCTTGTTCTGTTTTACCGACAGAGCTGATTTCAGGGATGGTATAAATACCGGTCGGAATATTTTCAACTAAATGGGCATTACCTAAACCAGAAGTGATTGCTCGAGCTGCAATACGTCCTTGGTCATAAGCTGCAGAGGCTAAACTTGGGTAACCAATAACATCACCGACTGCGTAAATATGCTCATTACTGGTACGATACGCATGGTCAACTTTTACTAAGCCCCGACCATCAGCATCAATACCTACATTTGCTAATCCAATATTATCGGTATTACCAGTACGTCCGTTGGCAAATAGCAGGCAATCCGCTTTAACTTTTTTACCTGATTTCAGATGAACAATGACTCCATCATCTAAGCCTTCAATCTTTTCATATTCTTCATTATGGCGAATAACTACGCCGCTATTCCAAAAATGGTAAGACAGTGCATCTGACATTTCCTGATCAAGGAATGCCAATAAATGATCTCGGGTATTGATTAAATCAACTTTGACGCCTAATCCTCGAAATATAGATGCGTATTCGCAACCGATCACACCAGCACCGTAGATAATGACATGGCGAGGTTCATGTGACAGGTTAAGAATTGTATCACTGTTATAAATTCGGGAATGGGTAAAGTCGACATCTGAAGGGCAATAAGGGCGGGAGCCTGTGGCGATAATAATTTTATCAGCACTCAGCACATCACAACTTCCATCAGCATAGCGAACACTAACATGCTGATCATCAACAAACGTTGCTTCACCAGAAAACATCTGGCAACCATTGCGTTCATAGAAGCCTTCACGCATGCGTGTTTGCTGACTAATAACGGTTTCGGCATGTTTGAGAATTTCAGAAAATGAGGAGCGTAAACTGCGGGAATTATCACTATAAAGTGGGTTTTGGTTGAATTCGATAATTCTACTGACAGCATGACGAAGGGCTTTAGAGGGAATGGTTCCCCAGTGGGTACAGCCACCGCCGACACTGTTATAACGTTCTATAACAGCAACGTTTTTTCCTTGTTTGACCAGCCCCATAGCGGCACCTTCACCACCAGGACCTGAACCAATGACAATTGCATCAAAATGGGTATGTTGCATGAGGTAAGACCTGTTTTAATTCTAGGGACGTTGTGATAGTAACATTCGTTTGCCATCTTGTCTCAATTCGAAATCCTAAAGACAAATAAGTAAAGAAAGCAGATGAAAATCAAAGCGAGCAAAGTATATAAAAAGTTTATAGAAAAAAAGTCGATAAAAGACACAGCGTAGAAAAAATGAGTTGGGTGAAATTCTGAAAATAGTTAAATTGCAGATAGAGTCATTTTTTCATTGAACTAGATTAATAAATTTCAGGTATGCTTAAGGTATGGGCGCGTTGGAAAGTTATATTTTGATATATTAACGACGTTTAATTGCATAGAAATTAGGAATATCGTGAGCAACACTATTGGCGTTAGAGCAAAACAAAAAGAAAAAACTCGTCGTTCGCTGGTCGAAGCGGCATTTAGCCAATTAAGTGCAGAGCGTAGTTTTACTAGTCTCAGCTTACGTGAAGTAGCTCGTGAGGCAGGTATCGCACCAACTTCGTTTTATCGTCATTTCAAAGATGTAGATGAACTCGGGCTGACCATGGTTGATGAAAGTGGTCTGATGCTACGCCAATTAATGCGACAAGCGCGGCAGCGTATCGCAAAAGGCGGGAGTGTGATCCGTACATCAGTCTCCACTTTTATGGAGTTTATTGGTAATAACCCTAATGCGTTTAGGTTATTATTGCGTGAGCGCTCAGGAACCTCTGCTGAGTTTCGTGCTGCAGTGGCGCGAGAAATCCAGCATTTTATTGCAGAATTAGCAGATTATCTTGAACTAGAAAATCGTATGCCCCGTTATTTTACGGAAATGCAAGCCGAGGCGATGGTGACTATTGTATTTAGTGCGGGTGCTGAAGCACTGGATATTGATGAAGACAAACGTCGTCATCTCGAAGAGCGGTTGGTATTACAGCTACGAATGATAGCTAAAGGCGCTTATTACTGGTATCGCCGTGAACAAGAAAAACAGAATGAAACAGACCCTGATTTAAACAAATAGTAAAGGAGACACAATGACGGACCACAAAAATTATGAAAGAAGCACATTACTATTGTCTCTAGTAGTTGGCTTATCGACTCATGGAACGTTCTCTGCGCTGTTCAACTCCTCAGTTGAATTTTCTATTTTCCCTATTATTGCTTTAATTTTAGCTGTTTATTGCTTACACCAGCGTTATTTACATCATGCAATGCCGATGGGGTTGCCAAAATTTGTCGCGGGTAGCCTTTTTTTAGGTATGTTTGGTTACGCGGCAATTTTACGAGTCCAACATCCTGAAGTGGGTTCTAATTTTATTCCTGCTACTGTTATCGTGATTATTGCACTGTGGATGTATACCAGTTGGAAGGCTCGTAAAAGAGAGCAACAGCAAATTGAATTAGAAGAAGAAACTGACCACTAATTATTCCGTGGGTTAGAAATAAAAAACACCGTATTCTCAGCTAGAATCCGGTGTTTTTTTATGGACGTGACTTAACGTCGAGTGAGTAATACACCACTTTCCATATGATGGGTGTATGGGAATTGATCAAACAGTGCCAACTTTTCAACTTTATGGGTTTTGGTTAGCTCGGCCAAATTGTCACATAGGGTTTCTGGGTTACAGGAAATATATAAAATATGGTCATATTCCTGTACTAACTGTACTGTTTTATCATCTAAACCACTACGAGGTGGATCCACAAAAATAGTATTACATTGGTAATTTGCCAAATTAATACCGTCTAACCGTCTAAATTCTCGAACACCCTTCATCGCTTGAGTAAAATCTTCAGCTGACATTCGGATGATCTGCACATTATCAATTTTATTTGCTTCAATATTGTACTGGGCGGCCTGCACAGATGGTTTGGCAATTTCAGTGGCTAAAACTTTATTAAAATTTTGAGCTAGTGCTAAAGAGAAATTTCCATTTCCACAATAGAGCTCTAGAAGATCACCAGTAGAGTTTTGAGTCGCGTTAATTGCCCACTCTAACATTTTTATATTCACCTGCGCATTAGGCTGCGTGAAGCTATTCTCTACTTGGCGGTAAATCATCTCTTTGCCATTTACAGGCAGAATTTCATCCACATAATCATGGTCTAGCATGATTTTTGTTTTTGATGCACGCCCAATAACCTGAACGTCAAAACCTTTTGCGATTAAATCAGCTTTTAATTGCTTAGCTTCAGTAATCCACTCATCCCCTAATTTTTTATGATAAAGCAGGGAAATAATCAGTTTATTACTTAGAGTCGATAAATAGTCGATCTGAAATAATTTATGACGCAATAATTCACTTTTTTTCAGTAAAGGTAAAAGTTCGACCATCATGTCGTTGATAAGCTGGCTAGCGACAGGAAAAGACTCAATTCGGATACGTTCTTTTGTCTCTTTATCAAACATAATATGGAAGAGATCATCACCATCATGCCAAATTCTAAACTCTGCACGCATGCGGTAGTGGGATTTGCTAGATGAAAAAACTTCAGGTTCAGGCGCAGCATAAGGGGCCATCAAACTCTTTAGACGGTTAATTTTTTCTGCAAGTTGCAGCTCGTAATCTTCGGTGTGCAAGGTGTTTTGCATTATATGGCCCCATAAAACAGTCAATATTTACATCAGGGGCGAAATTGTAGGGCAAGTGGCGAAGATGTCCAGTTTTCATTATCGATTCATAGACACTGACAACTATTCAACTTAGGATGATTGGCTGTGGTTTTAGGGAATTTGGTGAGAGTCCAGAACTGACGCGCAACGGTAATTAAGGTATCCCCGTCATTCTTCAAGCTACATGGGTGTTGGCATCGCTCAGCTACCCTAGTCACATACTTCAGTATGCTCCTAGGGATATCTTCGCTTGCTGCCTACATGTCACTTGAATTATTTAGGGGATATAACAGGTTAACTTGTTATTTTATATATCGTTTTACTTCATATATAGAAACTCAACTTGCCACTTTATAAGTCCGATACCTACCACGCTCCTTATCGCTTTGTTGAATATTAGCGCGAACCTTATATTCAACGTCGCGGAATCTTAATTTTATTGATTTTCCGAGTATAAAAAAATGAATAATAATAAGTCGCTACCGCTTTCGGTGGTAACTCTGACAGTGTTGTGTGGTATTTCCTCTTTGGCAAGTGCGAATTCAAACTCTTCTGATGAAATGGTGGTATCTGCCAATCGTTTCGAACAACCTCTTTCTTCTATATTAGCACCTGTTACCGTTGTGACTCGTGAAGATATTGATCATTGGCAATCAAATTCAGTGATTGATGTATTAAGGCGGTTACCGGGCGTGGACGTTGCTCAGAGTGGTGGAATGGGGCAACTAAGTTCCCTCTTTATTAGAGGAACTGAATCTCGTCATGTTTTGGTCTTGATTGATGGTGTTCGTTTAAATCAAGCGGGAATTTCCGGTTCTTCTGATATGAGCCAAATTCCGATCTCGTTGGTTCAGCGCATTGAATATATTCGTGGCGCACGATCTGCGGTCTACGGTTCGGATGCTATTGGTGGTGTTATCAATATTATTACTCGTCGTGATAACGATGGGACAACATTGAATGCGGGTATCGGTTCTTATGGATATCAAAACTATAACGGTTCAACACAGCAAAAAATTGGTGAGAATACAACGGTAACAGGGGCGGCAGCTTATACACATACAACGGGGTTTGATGTGGAGGCGAGGGGATTTAGTGGTGATAGGGTACAGCCAGATAAAGATGGATTTTTGAGTAAGTCATTATGGTTGGGTGTTGAGCATCAGTTTTCATCTGACATCATTGCTTATGCGAGAGCCTATGGGTATGACAATAGAACCGATTATGACGCTTATTATGATAAATATGCGGATTCTCAAGTTGATACTCGTAAGTTATATAGCCGTACCTATGAAACTGGCTTGAAATATCATAATGATAAATATTCAACGATGTTGATGGGCAGCTACGGTACAACAAAAGATTATAACTATGACCCAAAATATGGGCAGTATGCAAAATTTTCGAATTTAGATGAATCGAAGCAATACAATCTCCAATGGGGTAATAGCTACCGGCTAGAAAAAGGTAATATTAGCGCTGGCATTGATTATCAACATCAGAGCATTGAGCCAAGTGGCTATACAATGATAAGTGAAAAACAAACGTTAAATAATACCGGAGTTTATTTAACAGGTCAGTATGCACTTATCGATTCAGTTGTGGCTGAAGCTGCGGTTCGCTCAGATCATCATTCAGAATTTAATTGGCATACAACGTGGCAATCAGGATTAAGCTGGGAATTTTATGAAGGCTATAAACTTGTTGGTTCTTATGCGACGGCATATAAAGCTCCTAATTTGAGCCAATTATATGCATATTCATCATCTGATTGGGGAACAACAAAAGGTAATCCAAATTTAAAACCGGAAGAAAGTAAACAATGGGAAATTGGGATTGAAGGTAAAACTGGCCCATTGTTTTGGCAATTAAACACATATCATAATGATATTAATAATTTGATTGACTATAAATATGGTAATCCAATTAGTACTTATGAAAATATTGGTAAAGCAGAAATTAAAGGTCTTGAATGGGTTGGCGAGGTTAATACAGGAATATTCCATCACCAAATAACTTATCAATATACCGACCCAAGAGATAAAGAAAAAGATGAGGTTTTACTGAGAAGAGCGAAACAACAAGTAAAATATCAACTTGATTGGACTGTGTATAATTTAGATATGGGGCTCACTTATCAATATATAGGTACTCGTTACGATAAAATGGGGAATGGGCTACGCACTAAAGTAGGTGGCGTTAGCCTTTGGGATATCACTGCTGCATATCCAATCACTTCACATCTCACAATTCGTGGTAAAATAGCTAATATGTTCGATAAAGACTATGAGACCGCGTATGGTTATCGCACCGCTGGAAGAGAATATTTCCTCACAGGAAGCTACAACTTCTAAGAACGACCTATCTGTTCGCCCGACCATTCTGGTGTTTGACTCCGGAGTGGGCGGGTTATCTGTCTACCGTGAAGTTAAAAAAATGCTCCCAAATGCGCACTATATATATGCATTTGATAATGAAGCCTTCCCTTATGGTGAAAAAACGGAAGAGTTTATTATTGAGCGGGTTTATCAAATTGTTAATGCCGTTGCTAAAAAACATCCGCTAACAATCGCCGTCATTGCGTGTAATACAGCAAGCACGGTGAGCCTACCTAACCTCCGCGCGCACTTTACATTTCCGATTGTTGGGGTTGTTCCGGCGATTAAGCCCGCAACCAAACTAACTCGTAATGGTATCGTGGGATTATTAGCGACAAAAGGCACTGTTAATCGAGAATACACTAAAGAGTTGATAGAGCGTTTTGCAACAGACTGCAAAGTCATTTTATTAGGCTCAGCAGAGTTAGTGCAGTTAGCCGAAAGAAAATTACATGGTGAAACGTTGCCATTAGATGAAGTTGCTCAAGCGATAAGACCGTGGATCAAAATGAAAGAAGCGCCTGATACTGTGATCCTTGGATGTACCCATTTCCCTCTTATAGTAGAAGAGCTCGAAAAAGTACTTCCAAACGGCACTCGATTTATTGATTCAGGAGCTGCCATTGCGAGAAGAACGGTTTGGCTGATCAATAATCAGGCTGAAATTACTAATTCAAATGAAGAAGACTTTGCATATTGCATGCTAATGAATGACGCTTTACAGGAATTACGCCCAGTTTTGGAGTCTGAGGGCTTTAAATCGCTGAAAAAACTAGCTATTTAAGTCGAATTTGATGGATGTGTGACCAATCAGAAAAAAACTTTAAAAAAAGGG
>NZ_JAMPNQ010000020.1:0-84120 GCF_028479445.1 Providencia sp. PROV210 | reverse complement strand
GCCGAAATCTCGCAAGTGTTTTTTTGCATTTTTATTTTGTTCGCGTTTTTTTTAGCCAAATATGACTTATATCCCCAAATTACGACTGTTATTTGACTATTTCAGCAGCAATAATCCATTTACTCACGTAACATATTAACCATTAATATCGGTATGAGATGAATTATGGAATTGAGTAAACAGCAAAATGCATCACAAAAGAACCTTTCTTTTATCATTGCACAGAATCTTGGACAGCTAATATTAAAAGAAACCTATTTATCTGACTCAATTCTACCTAGTGAATTAGAACTATCTCAACAATTCAATGCTAGCCGTACAGCCATTAGGGAAGCCATTAAAATTTTAGCTGCAAAAGGAATGGTTCTAGCGCGCCCTAGAATTGGAACTCGCGTTATGCCTTCATCAAATTGGAATTTTCTCGATCAGGATTTACTACGTTGGTGGATTAATAGTGAAGAGCAGTCAGTAGTAATAAAACACTTTCAAGTCGTACGCCTTGCCATTGAGCCTCATGCTTGTTACCTAGCAGCACTAAACGCAACAAAAGAACAAAAACAATCGTTACAGTTATTGGCGAATGAAATGCTAGCGTTGTCCCAAGCATTTGATAAACAACAATGGGTAAAAGTCGATTATCGTTTTCATCTAACTATTTACCACGCTTGCTGTAATCCGTTTTTAGTTTCTTTTGCTAATTTGTTTAGGTCTGTGTATCAACTTTATTTTGATACGATCGCAGAGAATGGTGCAATAGAAGTTAATATTCATCAGCAACTCGCGGATGCTATTATCAACGGAGATAGTACCCAAGCACTCGATCTCTGCTATAAGTTATTAACAACGGTCAATAAAACACATCTATAGGACAGTCCTGCTCAATATACTTTTATCGATTAATATAGGTAACAGATGTTTAAAACAGCGAAAAACATGTCAGGCTTACCGTGGATTGCCGCAATGGCTTTTTTCATGCAAGCTCTCGATGCCACTATTTTAAATACGGCGCTGCCTGATATTGCCAAAAGCCTAAATCACTCTCCTTTAGCAATGCAGTCCGCCGTTGTTAGCTATACCTTAACCGTTGCTCTATTAATTCCCGTTAGCGGGTGGTTTGCAGACCGATTTGGTACTCGGCGCATTTTTATTATTGCTGTAACCTTATTTTCTCTCGGTTCTTTTTTGTGCGCGCTTTCACCATCATTAACTATTTTGGTTATTTCACGCGTTATTCAAGGGATTGGCGGAGCCATGATGATGCCAGTTGCTCGTCTAGCATTAATACGAGCTTATCCACGCAGTGAACTATTGCCAATTTTAAATTTTGTCACTATTCCGGGATTGGTGGGTCCAATCTTAGGACCTTTACTCGGCGGGATTCTTGTTACCTATGCCACATGGCATTGGATATTTATTATTAATATTCCTATTGGTATTTTAGGTGTTTTTTATGCGTTGAAGCATATGCCTGATTTTAAAATGCCAAAACGTAAGTTTGATACCCTCGGGTTTATCCTATTTGGTTTAGGGCTAGTTATGTTATCGGTAAGCTTAGATTTATTTAGTGATAAATCGTTATCTAGCTATATACCTACCGCGATTGTCTTGGGCGGTTTTCTTTGTCTTCTTATATATATACTCCATGCAAGAAGAATTAAGCATGCCATTATTCCATTAAATCTATTTCGGACAAGAACCTTCTCGATAGGAATTACTGGTAATGTTGCTACTCGGCTAGGGACAGGAAGTATTCCATTTTTAATGCCATTAATGCTACAAGTTGGTTTTGGTTATGAAGCAGTGGTTGCAGGAATGATGATGGCACCTCTGGCAATTGGCTCTATTACTGCAAAATCAGCAGTCACAAAAATACTCTCTCGATTTGGGTATAGAAAAACACTATTTACCGTCACTCTGATTATTGGATTAATGGTATCGCAGTTTTCTTTGCAATCACCAGATATGTCCATCTATCTGTTAGTAATTCCACTGTTTATCTTGGGTATGGTTATGTCGACCCAATTTACAGCGATGAATACCATTTGCTTAGCAGACTTAACAGATAACAACGCCAGTGCAGGAAACAGTATGTTGGCAGTAACTCAGCAGCTATCAATCAGCTTTGGGATTGCCGTGAGCGCAACTATTTTAAGTTTCTTTGATAACCAACCGGGAAGCAATGTCGTCGATAACTTCCATTACACATTTATCGCGATTGGTGCCATTACTCTAATTTCTGCATTTGTCTTTTTACTGCTCAGCAAAACTGATGGTGATAACTTAATTAAAGACAAAAAATAGTTATTAGTGTTTTTTTACGGATTGTCGCTCAATGAGTTTTGGTGTCAGGACTAAAACTGAAGGCTCTGCATCAGGGTTATCCATGCGGTGGATTAATTTATTCACCGCTTGTTGCCCCAATTCATCTTTAGGCTGATGCACGGTCGTTAATGGTGGGATCATATAAGAAGAGAGATCGATATCGTCATAGCCAATAATTGAGATATCTTCAGGGACTTTCATTCCTTTTTGGAAAATAGCTTGATAAGCGCCAACCGCCATCGCATCGTTACCAGCAAAAATAGCTTCCGGTGGATTCGGCAATTCCAGCAATTTATTCATGGATTCAAAGCCACCAGCAAACTCAAAATCACTAAAAATCACATATTCATCATGAACGTCTAGAGATGCGTGTTGCATAGCTTGAATGAAACCTTGATAACGTGCTCGTGCGGGGGATTTATCTTGAGGTCCCGCTATACAGGCAATACGAGAAAAACCTGCATCAATCAGATAACGGGTTGCAATTTCACCACCAAGGAATGAGTTATCTTGAATAACGTCCCCATCCAATTCAAAAGGTGACCAGTCCATCATCACCGTTGGCACAGAAGGATAACGGGAGAACACATTCTTTGATGGACCCTGCACTTCAGTACACATGATGAGTAACCCATCGACTCGTTTTTGCAATAAAGTTTCTAAGCTGTGATCCATACGCTGAAGATCACCTTCTGTATTACACAAAATCAAACTGTAACCCAATTCATAGCAACTACGTTCCACCCCACGCACAACTTCTGCAAAAAATGGGTTATTACTGGTTGTCAGTAACATGCCAATGGTATTGGTGCGATTCATTTTTAAACTTCGCGCTAATGCTGATGGCGCATAGTTGAGTTGCTCAATCGCACTTTTGACCCGTGAAGTTATACTCTCGCTAACATAGCGATTTTGATTGATAACGTGAGAAACGGTGGAGGTTGACACACCTGCAAGGCGTGCAACATCTTTCATTGTTGCCACAAATAATCCTATTGTTTTAGAAACTGTTCAATTTCATCACGCCATGGAACCGAAGGTTGCGCACCTGGACGAGTGACAGCAATCGCCGCAGCCGCATGAGCAAATACAATGGCATCTTCATCGGCCTTACCTTCAAGCAACGCGGTAACATAGGCGCCATTGAATGTATCACCTGCGGCAATCGTGTCCACCGCTTTCACTTTAAAGCAGGGAATTATTTTGCCTTGCTCGCCTTTTTGACTAAACCAAACCCCTCTAGCCCCCAATGTGATCATGACTTTGTGAATGCCTTTTTGATGTAACACCTGAGCAGCTTTCTGTGCGCCTTGCTCATCATTAACAGCAATCCCGGTTAAATACTCCGCTTCGGTTTCATTCGGGGTGATCACATCGACCAACGCGAGTAATGAATCAGGCAATGCTTGAGCGGGTGCAGGATTAAGGATCACTTGAGTCTGGTTTTTGCGTGCAATTTCTGCTGCCATCTGTACCGTTTCAATCGGTGATTCTAGCTGCATCAATAGTGCATCCGCATCGGTAATCTGTTGTTGATATGCAAATAATCTTTCCGTTGTGAGCTGACCATTTGCACCAGCATTGATGCCAATAATGTTTTCGCCTTGCTGATTAACATAAATCAGCGCTACACCGGTAGTTTCATTTTCGACAACATCGATACATTCAATATTGATCGCATCTTTTTGCAATTGTTTTTTGATGCTTGAACCAATGTCGTCATCACCCACACAGGCAATAAATGTTATGTCAGCGCCACTGCGTCCAGCCGCAACGGCTTGGTTTGCACCTTTACCGCCAAAAGCGACTTGATAATGGTCGCCCCTAACTGTTTCACCCGGTTGAGGAAACTGCTGCACATTCAAGATGTGGTCAACGTTGATACTACCTAGAACAACCAGTTTAGCTGCTGCCATCTCATTTACTTCCTTTTATATCCCAATAGAGAAAACCGCCGCTATCATTCACGGCGGTTTATCAATCTTCTTGTTTTATTACGGATTATTTTTTATCACGGATTATTGTTTTACTACGAGTTCTAATTCAACAGGAACCGTTGCTTCCACTTTTTCGCCTTTTAATACTTTATCGGCGATCTGTACACCAACGATACCAATTTGGTCTGGACGTTGAGCAATTGTGGCGCCTAGTTTGCCACCTTGAACCGCTTTGATACCATCTGTAGTACCATCAAAACCGACAACCAGTACATCATCACGCCCTGAGGTTTGCAGCGCTCTTAACGCACCTAATGCCATTTCGTCATTTTGAGCAAATACCGCTTGAACTGCAGGATGTGCAGTTAATAGGTTTTGCATGACGTTTAAGCCTTTTGTTCTATCAAAATCTGCTGGCTGGCTCGCCAATATATTGAATTTATGTTCTTTTGCGCCAGTATTGAAACCTTCACCACGTTCACGTGCCGCTGAGGTTCCTGAAATCCCTTCAAGTTGAATTACTTTGGCATCATTGCCTGTTTTCTTAGCAATAAAGTCTGCTGCCATTTTTCCGCCCATACGGTTATCAGAAGCAACATGGCTAACAACATTACCTTTGTTAGCGGCACGGTCTAAAGTGATCACTGGGATATTGGCTTTATTTGCCATAATAATGGCATTCCCCACAGCATCAGAATCTGTTGGGTTGATTAACATGAGTTTAGTGCCACGCACGGTTAAATCTTGCACGTTTGCTAATTCTTTGGCCGGGTTATCTTGGGAATCTAAAACGATGAGTTCATAACCCAGTTTATCAGCTTCTTTCTGAGCGCTGTCCTTCATGGTCACAAAGAATGGGTTGTTCAGGGTGGAAATAACCAGAGCAATATTATCTTTCGCCATCGCATTAACGCTAACGGTTGCACTCAGTGCAAATGCCGTAAACAGAGTCGCTAGTTTATTCAGTTTCATAAAATTATTCCTGTAATCATAGAGTCGGGGTAAGAGTTACTATTTTTTATTATCTACGAGCACTGCTAATAAAATCACCACTGCTTTCACAATCATTTGGTAGTTCGAAGAGATACCTAATAAGTTCAAACCATTATTTAAGAAACCCAAAATCAATGCACCAATCAAGGTTCCAACAATTCGCCCTTTACCACCAGCCAAGCTGGTACCACCAAGAACAACGGCAGCAATCGCGTCCAATTCATAACCATTACCTGCCATTGGTTGGGCAGATGATAGGCGAGCAACTTCAATCACACTGGCTAATGCCGCGAGTAATCCACACAGGGCATAAACCGCAATTTTAATACGGTCAACATTGATGCCGGATAAGCGAGTCGCTGATTCATTGCCACCTAGTGCATAAATATAACGACCTAAACGTGTGTGATGCAGTACATACCACGCTGCTGCAAACACAATAATCATTAACCAAACAGGGGTTGGGATACCAAATGGGCGACCAATACCAAACCAGCCAAATAGATCAGCGTTATCACTAAAGCCGGTATTGATTGGGCTTCCATCGGTATAAACACGAGTCACACCACGTAATAACAGCATCATCACTAATGTGGCGATAAACGCTTGCACCTTACCTTTTGCCACAATCACACCAGTACAAGCACCGATTGCTGCTCCCAGTGCTAATGCCCCAGCCACAGCAACCAAAGCATTCACATCAGCACTGACCATTGAGGCAGCAACAGCCCCCGTTAATGCCAGTAATGATCCCACTGATAAATCTATTCCTGAAGTCAGGATAACCAACGTCATCCCCACGGCCATAATGGCGTTAACCGAAGTTTGTTGAAGAATATTGAATAGGTTATTTACTGTGAAAAAATTGGGACTTAAGGTAGAAACAATCGCAATTAAGACTAATAGAGCGATAAGTGATTTTTGCTCCATTAACCATGCTTTGCTGAACCAGCGTTTTGATGATGCGGTTGTTGAACTCATGCTGTTAACTCCTGAACTGAGCCGTAATTTTTACCGACTGCGGCAGCCATTAAGGCTTCCTGCGTAGCTTCTTTGGCAGAGAATTCGCCGCTAATATGGCCTTCATGCATAACCAAAATGCGATCACTCATTCCAATAACTTCAGGCATTTCTGAAGAAACTAAAATGATACTCAGCCCTTCTTTTTTGAATTGATTGATTAATTGGTAGATTTCTTTTTTTGCCCCAACATCGACACCACGAGTGGGTTCATCGAGGATCAATACTTTTGGTCTAGTCATCAAACCACGTGCAATCGCTACTTTTTGTTGATTACCACCGGATAAGTGGCCAATGATTTGATCCATTGATGGGGTTTTAATATTAAATAGGCGGATAAAATCTCCAACGGTCATTTGCTCTTCGGCATGTTTTAAGCTTCCACCAAAACGACTAAAATAACGTAGTGCCGTTAATGACATATTCTCTTTGACTGACATTCCAAGCACTAATCCGTCCCGTTTACGGTCTTCAGAAATATAAACAATGCCATTATTCAAACCATCTTGTGGTGTTTTTAAGGTAATGGCTTTGCCTTCTAACAGAATGCTTCCCGATTTTTTTGGTGCTGCGCCGTAGATAATCTTCATTAGCTCAGTGCGCCCAGCGCCCATTAACCCAGAAATTCCTAATATTTCGCCACTTCGAAGCGCAAAGCTGGCATTACTCACACCGGGACCTGTAATATTTTCAATCTGTAAACGAACTTCACCGACAGGGACTTGAACGCGAGGATATTGATCTTCCAATTTACGCCCAACCATCATCTCAATCAGTTTTTCTTCTTCCAATTCATTAACCGGTTTTTCCCCAATGAATTGCCCATCTCGAAATACCGTCACATCATCACAAATCTCAAAGATCTCTTTTAAACGATGAGAGATATAAACGATCCCACAACCCTCGGATTTTAAATCTTCAATGACACGAAAGAGAGATGCAGTTTCGGTATCGGTTAATGCATCCGTTGGTTCATCCATGATGATAACTTGAGATTGGAAGCTGAGGACTTTTGCTATTTCCACCATTTGCTGCTCGCCAATAGACAATTCAGCAATAGTTTGGTGGCTGTCATAATCGAGATTCAGGCGTTTGAGCAATTTGTCCGACTCACTGAACATTTTTTTCCAGTCAATTTTGCCGAATTTATTCACAAACTCGCGCCCCAGAAAAATATTTTCAGCGATGGTTAATTCTGGAATCAGGTTGAGTTCCTGATGAATAATTCCAATACCGGCTTCTTGTGAGCTTTTAGGACCATTGAATGCCACCTCTTTACCGAGGTAGCGAATAGCGCCCGCATCTTTGCTGTAAATACCGGTTAGCACTTTCATCATGGTGGATTTACCTGCACCATTTTCGCCTACCAACGCCATCACTCTACCCGGGTAAACTTTTAATGCGGCACCAGAAAGCGCCTTTACACCAGGGAATGCTTTATCTATGCCGATAAGTTCTAATAAAGGTTGCATACTCACCTCAGAAGGTCACACCAGAACAAAGAATTACATTAGCGTATGGTGAACATTCCCCTGTTCTGATCACTGCTTTACTGCCATGCGTTATCTGTTTAAAGTTTTCATGGCTGCAATAGACAACTTCGATGTGATTTCCTTGTACTACTTCTAATTCCTGAAGGTGAGCTAAAATTTCACGTTCCATTTGTGGGTTAATCTTACTAATTTCTTCAGCCAGAATGGCTTTTTCTACCTGCATCTCTTGGGTAGTGACTCGCAAAACAGACATAAAATCAGGTAAGCCATGTGTCACAGCGAGATCAATACGCTCAGCACTAGCAGGAATAGGTAATCCGGCATCAGCAAGGGTGATGTGATCGGTATGCCCTAATTTAGCAATCACAGAGGCTATATTTGAGTTGAGCAGTATCCCTTTTTTCATTCATCACCACCGTTTTTTAATTCTGATGTTGTTTCGTTCCCTACGAGCGAAACGTTTCGCTCATAGAATAATAGTAAAGAATAGTCACAACTCAATATTCTTATCTCGGTTTTGTGATCATTATCGAAACGTTTCGTTGGCTTTATTTAAGTAAGAAAAAAGTAACTTATTGAATAAGTTATAGCTGAATCGTTTTTATTACTTTTCCGAGTAACTTATCAATGAGTAAAGATTTATTGTCTTTTATGCCAAATAACATCAAAGAAAAATAATAAAACTGATTGCACAATCAATAAAAGGACAGATAACCTAGCAATAGATTGGTTATTAACCATCACCCTCTAACCCCTTGATGCGTAATTTAGAGAAAAGGACTCCATATGCAATTAGCCGAACGAATAGCCCAATTAAGCAACTACCTTGAAGGTGGCTTATATGAACGACAGCAAGCTATTCGTTTATGTTTGCTCGCAACGCTCAGTGGAGAGAGTGTTTTTCTCTTGGGCCCCCCAGGTATTGCAAAAAGTTTAATTGCTAGACGAATGAAATTTGCCTTTCGCCGAGCAAATGCCTTTGAATATCTAATGACAAGATTTTCGACGCCAGAAGAGATTTTTGGCCCACTCTCCATTCAAGCCTTAAAAGATGAAGGCCGTTATGAGCGTTTGACCAAAGGTTATTTGCCCGATGCCGAAGTCGTCTTTCTTGATGAAATCTGGAAAGCGGGTCCAGCAATTTTAAATACACTATTGACCGCAATTAATGAGCGCAAATTTCGTAATGGAGATGAGGAAAAATCAATTCCCATGCGCCTATTGGTCACCGCATCCAATGAACTTCCAGATGCAGATAATAGCCTTGAAGCATTATTTGATAGAATGCTGCTGCGAATTTGGTTAGATAAAGTTCAAGAAAAGCAAAATTTTCGCGCATTACTCACAGGAAAATCACAGCAAGAAGATAATTTGGTACCCGATCACTTAAAAATCAGCGATGAAGAATACCAAGAGTGGCAAAAAGAGATCCCAAAAATATCGCTGCCCGATCACTGTTTTGAGCTAATTTACCAATTACGCCAGCAGATTGATGCGACCGAAAAAAATCTCTATGTCTCTGATCGGCGTTGGAAAAAAGCAGTATCCCTACTGCAAGCGAGCGCATTTTTTAACGGTCGCAGTGCTGTATCACCACTGGACATCGTGCTACTTAAAGATTGTTTATGGCATGACATGCAATCAATGAATTTGTTACCGCAATTAATTAAATCGTTGATACAAGAAGATGGTTGGCAGCAACGTAAATTTGCGAGAGAAATTGAGCAAGTTTACCAGCAATGGATGTCATCCACCCAAGATCAAAATAACCAAGATGCCTTTAAAGTAAATAAAAATAATGCAATGTTTGCTCGAAAAGCTTCTTATGTCCTATCTGAAAATATCAGCGAAGGACGCGTCACCTTATTTTTGCATCGTCCATTACAACTGCACAATATGAAAGTGACCTTTATTACTACCGATAAAAAATCACTGGTTAATTTCTTAAGTAAAGGTACAACATTGTCTGCACATCTCAACGGGATTGGTTTTGCTCAAGAACTAGCCGCTGAGGTGAATAATTTAAACCAAATCCAATTATTAGATGTCAGTCACCAAGTATCAACCCTTTATCTTCAAGATAAAAACACCCTGAGCCCCACGGTAAATAATAAAGAGTGGCTCGATAAATTAGACACTATCCATAGTGCTATCCAAGAAGCTAAATACCAATTTGAGAAACAGCAACCTAACTTATTTATCGAACCCCATTGGCTGGCGGACGTCGAACAGAGCTTTATCAAACTATCCGATAAATTAACTCAGTTACGTAATCAAATTATCGGAAAAACGGCGAATTAATTATGATGAGTTTAGCGACCCTAGAATTGTTGCTTTCCGTTAATGAAAGCCAATTAATAGAAGAAATTATCATTTCTCTTCTCGCGACTCCTCAGTTGGCCGTATTTTTTGAAAAACACCCTCGCTTAAAAAAAGCACTGTTAAAAGATTTATCGGGTTGGAAAAAAGATCTTAAACAGAAACTGCAAGATGCATTAGTTCCTCAACAACTCTCTGAAGAATTTGGTCTGTATCAAAAATCATTAGGGATATCTACTGACGCATTTTTTACCCAACTACCTTCGATTATAGAAAAGCTGGAACAATTAGATTCCCCTTTTTATCGAGAAGCAAACCAGCTGCAACAAGGCAAAATTGAAAACCGCAGTGCACGGCAATCTTTAATTGTACAGCGTTGGCGAGTTAGCCTAATTTTACAAGTGACCACCTTACATAAAGAGTTACTAGAACAAGAAAAAGAGCAATTACTTGCTGAACTACAAAGGCGCTTAGCTCTCAGTGGTAATTTGGAAGATATCCTAGGGGAAAATGAACGCTCATCGGGACGCTTATGGGACTTAAGCAAAGGATTGAATAATCCAGCCTCTTATAATGAGCCACTGATTTCTCGTTATAGTGAATTTTTACGTCAGCAACCTGAATTAGAAAAAATTGCCCAGTTGCTAGGACGTAGTCAATCCGCAAAATCTATTCTGGATGACAATGTAATTCTCGAGCCCATGACTATCATGGAAAAAGTCCCAGAAACAGTGCCAGAGCAAGTCGATGGCTTAAATCAAAGCGATGATATTCTGAGGCTTTTGCCCGCCGAATTGGCTATGTTGGGTATTGAGGATATTGAGTTTGAGTTTTATCGTAAACTTCTTGAAAAACAGTTACTCACTTATCGCCTGCAAGGTGAAAGCTGGCAAGAGAGAAAAGTTTTACGTCCAGTCACTCATCATCAACATGAAGAGCAACCTAGAGGACCATTCGTGGTCTGTATTGATACATCCGGTTCGATGGGTGGACTAAATGAACGCTGTGCAAAAGCATTTTGCCTCGCGTTAATGAAAATTGCACTTGCAGATAACCGCTCTTGCCATGTGATGCTGTTTTCTACCGAAATTGTCCACTACGATTTATTATCTGCGGATGGTCTTGAACAATGTATGCGTTTTTTACATCAAACTTTTCGCGGGGGAACAGATTTAGCGTCTTGTTTACGGGAAACAACTGTAAAGTTAGAATCAAAACAATGGAGTGACGCCGATGCGGTGGTGATTTCAGATTTTGTCGCCCAGCGTTTGCCAGATGAATTAGTTCAGAAGATAAAATCCCTTCAGAAAGTTGGTAAATACCGCTTCCATGCGGTATCTGTATCAAACTATGGAAAACCCGGGATCATGAAGATATTCGACCATATCTGGCGTTTTGATACCGGGTTAAAGAGCCGACTATTACGGCGCTTCAGTCGCTAATTACAGCATATCTTCGACAGATTCAGCCATTTCAGGTGACCATACGCCACACTGTACTTGACCAATATGCTGACGTTGTAGCAGCAACATCACTAAACGAGACTGACCAATACCACCACCGATGGATTGTGGCATTTCGCCTGCTACGAGGGCTTTGTGCCATTCAAGCTCCATACGTTTCTCATCACCCGTTAACCCAAGCTGGCGAGTTAAACACTCAGGGCTAACTCGGATACCCATTGAAGAGATTTCAAATGCATCTTGTAAAATAGGGTTCCAAACAATGATGTCACCGTTTAAGCCTTTGAGGCCATCTTCGTTGACAGTAGTCCAGTCATCATAATCTGGAGCACGTACATCATGAGATTCACCGCTAGATAATTTGCCACCGATACCAATTAAGAATACTGCACCAAATTCTTTAGCAATTGCGCGCTCGCGACCTTTTGCATCGAGACCAGGGTAACGCTGAAGTAACTCTTCACTGTGGATAAAGTGAATTTGATCTGGCAGGAACGGTGCCAGACCAAATTCTTTACTTACGGCAGCTTCTGTTTCTTTTATTGCCTTGTAGATTTTACCCACTGTCTGTTTCAGATAAGGAAGGTTACGCTCCTCATCTGCCATCACTTTTTCCCAATCCCACTGATCAACATAAACAGAATGGATTGGGGTTAAGCGATCCTCGTCCGGACGTAACGCTTTCATATGAGTGTACAAACCTTGACCTTTACTAAAACCAAAACGACCTAACGTTTTACGTTTCCATTTAGCCAAAGAGTGAACGACTTCAAACGTTGCATCTGGGATTGATTTCACTTTTACCTGAACAGCTTTTTCGCAGCCTGATAAGTTATCTTGAGTACCGTCACCTAAGCGACTTAGGATCGGACCTTGAACTTCAATTAAGCCAAGCTCTTTTTCAAGTAAACGTGAGAAATAAGATTTAACAAAACTAATTTGTTGCTGATGTTCGATGAATGACTTGTCCATAAATATACCCATAGTTTGTTTGCTGTATTAGCCGATGTATAGATTAAGCAACAAAATGAGGTATAAATTCAATATGCACTACAAAAAAAAGCCTTTATTGTTTATTTTAATTAAAAATAGGGTTATAAAAATGAATATTCATCAAAATGGAGACTAATTTATGCCTGAAAATTATCAAATCGATAATCTCGATCGTGACATACTTCACGAATTAATGGCCAATGCGCGTATTCCTTACGCTGAACTTGCTAAAAAATTCTCCGTCAGTCCCGGCACAATTCATGTACGGGTTGAAAAAATGAAGCAGGCGGGGATCATTAATGGTACCCGAATTGATATCAGTGCTAAGCGTTTAGGTTTTGATGTGTGCTGCTTTATTGGCATCATTTTAAAAAGTGCGAAAGATTATCATACCGCACTAAAAAAATTAGATGCTTTAGAGGAAGTCGTTGAAGTCTATTATACAACGGGGCAATACAGCATCTTTATTAAGGTCATGTGTCGATCGATTGATTCACTACAAGATGTACTTATCAACAAAATACAGACCATCGATGAAATACAATCCACAGAAACGCTGATCTCCTTGCAAAACCCGATCATGCGAACGATTAAGCCTTAGAAAAAAAAGTTATATAACCACATTATCCACAGGTAGATCCCAGCTCATTCACAGCGTACAATAGCGCCCAATGTATGCGAAAGAGAATCACCATGACAAAAATAACCTTAATTAGTGGCAGTACAATGGGCAGTGCCGAATATGTTGCAGAGCATATGGCAGAGATTTTAGAAGAACTCGGCTATGAAACAGATGTACAACACGGCCCTGAACTTGATGATCTACCTCTTGAAGGGTTATGGCTGGTGGTCAGCTCAACGCATGGAGCTGGTGATCTCCCTGAAAATATCCAACCTCTCGCTGAAGCTATCCAAGCGAAATCACCTGATCTTAGTAAGATCAAATATGGTGCAGTAGGAATTGGCAGCTCTGAATATGATACTTTCTGTGGCGCGATCCACACTCTAGATACTTTATTGCAAGATAAAGGCGCTAAAAGGATCGGCAATTGTTTTGAAATTGATGTTCAGCAACACGAAATTCCTGAAGATCCCGCTGGTGTTTGGGTTAAAATTTGGGCAAACGAACTCTGATTTGTGCAAAATACAAGCAGTCAGCTGTGGATAACTACGGTAAGATCATGGTATTAACCGGTAGTTATCCAGAATATAAGTTTTAGGGCGATCTTGCCCTGTGCATAAGTACCCATTTTGATCCCAGCTTATACGCAATAGGATCACGGATCATTCACAGTATATGATCCTTTACACTTTAATGATCTTTAACGTGAAAAATCACTTATCCACAGAAACAGTCGATCCTAATAGTAGATCTAATAAAGAGATCTTTAAATAAAAAAGATCTTTATATTATAAGGGTGGGAAGCCAAGGGTTGGTCTCTCCTGCAAACTTGAGTAGAATTCATTTCCCAAATGCACAGTTAGCATTTTCTAACGTTAAGGTTCACACATGTTTTATCCAGAGCAATTTGACGTCATCGTAATTGGTGGTGGTCATGCCGGTACTGAGGCAGCAATGGCAGCTGCACGTATGGGGCGTCAAACCCTATTACTGACTCACAATATTGATACATTGGGCCAGATGTCTTGCAACCCAGCCATCGGTGGGATCGGTAAGGGACATCTGGTAAGAGAAATTGATGCCCTCGGTGGCTTAATGGCTACTGCAACAGACAAAGCCGGTATCCAATTTAGAACACTCAATGCAAGCAAAGGGCCTGCAGTTCGTGCAACTCGCGCACAAGCAGACCGAGTGCTATACCGACAAGCCGTTAGAACAGCATTAGAAAATCAACCTAACCTCATGATCTTCCAACAACCTGTTGAAGATCTGATAGTTGAAAATAATCGAGTAACCGGTGCTGTTACTCGCATGGGATTGAAATTTAAAGCTAAATCTGTGGTATTAACCGTAGGTACTTTCCTTGATGGAAAAATTCATATCGGTTTAGAAAACTACAGCGGCGGTCGTGCTGGTGATCCACCCGCTATTTCTCTTTCTCAGCGTTTAAGAGAATTACCATTACGTGTAAATCGTTTAAAAACAGGGACGCCACCGAGAATCGATGCAAGAACTATCGATTTTAGCCAACTAGCTCAACAGCTAGGTGATGACCCAATGCCTGTGTTTTCATTTTTAGGTTCACAAGAGCAGCATCCACAACAAGTGCCTTGCTATATCACCTATACCAATGAACAAACACATGAAGTGATCCGCAACAATTTAGATCGTAGCCCAATGTATGCAGGGATCATCGAAGGGATCGGTCCTCGTTACTGCCCTTCAATTGAAGACAAAGTTATGCGGTTTGCAGATAAAAACGCTCACCAGATCTTCTTAGAACCTGAAGGCCTAACAAGCAATGAGATCTATCCAAACGGGATCTCCACCAGCTTACCATTTGATGTTCAAATGAAAATTGTTCATTCCATGAAGGGAATGGAAAATGCGAGGATCGTCCGTCCTGGTTATGCCATAGAATATGATTTCTTTGACCCAAGGGATCTGAAACAAACACTCGAAAGTAAATTTATTGAAGGCCTGTTCTTTGCGGGACAAATTAACGGGACTACTGGTTATGAGGAAGCTGCTGCTCAAGGCTTACTTGCTGGTCTGAATGCGGCACAACATGCATTTGATTTAGAAGGTTGGTTCCCACGTCGTGACCAAGCCTATGTTGGTGTTCTTGTAGATGACCTTTGTACATTAGGTACCAAAGAACCGTACCGCATGTTTACCTCTCGTGCTGAATATCGCTTGATGCTACGTGAAGATAACGCTGATTTACGTCTGACTGAAAAAGGTCGTGAACTTGGATTAGTGGATGATGTTCGTTGGGAGCACTTCAATCGTAAAGTTGAAATGATTGAAAAAGAGCGTCAACGCTTAAAAGATATTTGGGTTCACCCAAAATCAGACAACCACGAAGAAATTGACCAAATACTCAGCGTGCCGTTATCCAAAGAAGCGAACGGTGAAGATTTACTGCGTCGCCCAGAAATGACGTATCAAATGCTGACCTCACTCAACTTATTTGCACCTGGTGTCGAAGATCCACAAGCGGCTGATCAAGTAGAGATCCAAGTCAAATACGAAGGTTATATTGCCCGTCAGCAAGAAGAGATCGAACGCCAGCTGCGTAATGAAAATACGCTACTACCTGTAGATTTGGATTACAAACAAGTAAAAGGATTATCTAACGAGGTGATGGCTAAATTAAATGACCATAAACCGACCTCAATTGGCCAAGCATCTCGTATATCAGGTATTACACCAGCGGCAATCTCCATCTTGTTAGTCTGGTTGAAAAAACAAGGCATGTTACGTCGGAGCGCATAATATGGATTTAATTGCAAAACTGACCAAGCTATTAGCTAAAACAGATATCATACTGACTGAAAAGCAAAAACAGCAGTTAGTAGATTATGTTGGTTTACTGAATAAGTGGAACAAAGCGTACAATTTAACGTCGGTACGTGACCCAGAATTAATGCTCGTTCGTCACATCATGGATAGCATCGTCGTGAACGATCATCTTAAGGGTTATAAATTTATCGACGTAGGAACCGGTCCAGGGCTCCCTGGCGTTCCGTTAGCCATTGTGCGACCAGATTCCCACTTTGTGTTGTTGGACAGCTTAGGGAAGCGTATACGCTTCTTAAAACAGGTTCAGCATGAACTCGGTTTAAATAATATTGAACCTGTTCAGGCTCGAGTTGAGGAATATCCCGTTAAAGACGGATTTGATGGTGTCATTAGTCGAGCCTTTGCTTCATTAAATGACATGTTGAGTTGGTGTCACCATCTCCCGGCAGAAGAAGGGCGTTTTTATGCTTTGAAAGGGGTTGTTCGTGATGAAGAACTGGCTGGTTTACCTGATGGCTTTGAAATTGAATCGATCATTGAACTAAAAGTTCCTGAACTAAATGAGCAGCGTCACTTAGTTAAGTTATTAAAAAAATAACGTATTCTCGACAAAGTTATTTTATCTTTTAGAGCGATAGCCGTACATTTACAATGTTACGGCTATTTTTATATTAGCGTTAATATTAATTGATTTAAATTTACTTAATATTTACATCTTGATAACTAATAACGATCAAATATAAAAATAAAAGACTCTTAAACTAATATTATAACTAAATCGTTTTAGCTAATTTAAATAGTTAATAATGAAATGTTTGATTTATTGCACGATTTCTTAGTTTAAAAAATAACTAATTTAATTATTTGATTTACTGCTGAAAAATAGAATTCTAACCTGATAAACAGTGAGGTTATTAATCAATAGATTAATATTTGTTGTGATCTTAATCACATAAAGTTATTTTTAAGCAACCAATCGTTAATAAATTATTAGTTTCATCTGTGTTAATTCTGCGCTATCTCGAAAAAATTAAATATTTATTCACCTTTTCGCTACTTACTGATTGAATTCATTTCGCCTGCCCGTATAATTTGCTCGTTTTTGTCTCTTGACACATTTAAGCAAAGGCAGTTTTATACAACACTTAGCGTTTCTTAGGCTGAGAAGAGCTGGGAGTACACAAAGTTATGTCTGTTTCTCTTTATGGCGGTAATGCAATTAAGCAACTGTCTATTCAGTTAATAACTTTTGTAATCCTCAGTGGGGCTTTCTGTGCAAATAGTATAGAATGGGGAGCCTCTGCTCTTGCTGGCGGGTTAGCATGCTGGTTACCCAATGTCGTATTTATGCTACTAACACGCTTTCAAAAAGCAAAAGAAGAGGATGAACCTGTCCGCATTGCCTGGTTCTTTGCATTAGGAGCAGGGTTAAAGGTTGTTACAACTATAACTGTCTTAGTTGTTGCTTTTGGTGTGTTTAAAGCGTCACTAACACCACTGGGTTTGACCTATTTAGCGGTGCTGATTGTTCAGATTGTTGCACCAGCCGTTGTAAAACGGTAAGCATTTTTAAACTACAAAAGGGTAAGAGGCATCATGTCTGCATCAGGAGAAGTGATGACTACAAATGAGTATATAAGTCACCATCTGAGGAATCTTCAGTTGGACTTACGTACCTTTGAGTTGGTCGATCCCCACGCTAGTCCAACGTTTTGGACGTTAAACATTGACTCGCTTTTTTTCTCTGTAGTTCTCGGGGCTCTGTTCCTGTGGCTATTTAGAAGAGTTGCGGCCAATGCGACTAGTGGCGTACCCGGTAAGTTACAGACTGCAATAGAACTGATCATTGGTTTCGTTGATAACTCAGTCCGTGATATGTATCACGGGAAGAGCAAAGTTATTGCCCCTCTGGCATTAACGGTGTTCGTCTGGGTATTTTTAATGAACCTGATGGATTTACTCCCAATCGATTTCCTTCCTTACATAAGTGAACATTATTTAGGGTTACCTGCTCTGCGTGCAGTACCGACAGCAGACGTGAGTGTGACTTTATCTATGGCGGTTGGTGTGTTTATCCTAATAATCTTTTACAGCATCAAGATGAAAGGAATTGGCGGATTCACGAAAGAGCTCACAATGCAGCCTTTCAATCATCCGATCTTTATCCCTGTAAACTTGATTCTTGAAGGGGTTAGCCTGCTGTCAAAACCTGTATCACTCGGTCTGCGACTGTTTGGTAACATGTATGCAGGTGAATTGATCTTTATTCTTATCGCGGCTCTGCTTCCGTGGTGGTCACAGTGGTTGTTAAGCCTGCCTTGGGCTATCTTCCACATACTGATTATTACGCTACAAGCCTTTATTTTTATGGTTCTGACTGTTGTCTATCTGTCGATGGCTTCTGAAGAGCACTAATTTAACTATCAATAATTGTATTAACTGAAACAAACTGGAGACTGTCATGGAAAACCTGAATATGGATCTGCTGTACATGGCTGCCGCTATTATGATGGGTTTAGCGGCGATCGGTGCTGCGATCGGTATCGGCATCCTAGGTGGTAAATTTTTAGAAGGCGCTGCTCGTCAGCCAGATTTAATCCCTCTGCTGCGTACACAGTTCTTTATCGTAATGGGTCTGGTAGATGCTATTCCGATGATTGCTGTAGGTCTGGGCTTGTATGTAATGTTCGCTGTTGCCTAATTAGCGTTACGGAACACATTAAGAACATTAACTCACTAATAAATAAGAGGTATTGTCTGTGAATCTGAATGCAACAATCCTCGGCCAGGCTATCGCGTTTGTCCTGTTTGTTTTGTTCTGTATGAAGTATGTATGGCCACCAATTATGGCGGCCATTGAAAAACGTCAGAAAGAAATTGCTGACGGTTTATCTTCCGCAGAACGTGCTAAAAAGAACCTGGAACTGGCGCAAACCGACGCAACCGACCGACTGAAAAAAGCGAAAGCTGAAGCACAAGTCATCATCGAGCAAGCGAATAAACAACGCACTCAAATGATTGATGAAGCTAAAGCAGAAGCTGAAGCAGAACGTGCAAAAATCGTAGCACAAGCGCAAGCTGAAATTGATGCTGAGCGTAAACGTGCACGTGAAGAGTTACGTAAACAGGTTGCGATGCTTGCTATCGCAGGTGCCGAGAAGATCATCGAACGTTCCGTGGATGAAGCTGCTAACAGCGACATCGTTGATAAACTAGTCGCTGAACTGTAAGGAGGGAGGGGCATGTCTGAAATTGCTACTGTAGCTCGCCCCTACGCCAAAGCAGCTTTTGACTTTGCTGTGGAAAACCAAGCTGTTGCGAGCTGGCAGAATATGCTGGCCTTCACCGCTGAGGTGACGCGCAATGAACAGGTTGGTGAGCTGCTTTCTGGTTCTATTGCACCAGAAACATTAGCTAAAACGTTTATCTCTGTTTGTGGGGATGAAATTGACGAGCATGTTCAAAATCTGATTCGTGTCATGGCTGAAAATGGTCGTTTGACGGCTTTACCAGAAGTATTAGCTCAATTTATTCAATTGCGCGATGCACTGGAATCAACTGTTGAAGTTGATGTTCTTTCTGCTAACGAACTGAGTGAACAGCAGTCAGCTAAAATTTCTGCCGCGATGGAAAAACGTCTGTCACGCAAAGTTAAGCTGAATTGCAAAATTGACAAGTCTGTTATTGCTGGAGTGATCATTCGTGCTGGAGACCTCGTCATTGATGGGAGTATCCGCGGTCGCTTAGAGCGTTTAACTGACGTCTTGCAGTCTTAAGGGGACTGGAGCATATGCAACTGAATTCCACCGAAATCAGCGAACTGATCAAACAGCGTATTGCTCAGTTCGATGTTGTGAGTGAAGCTCACAATGAAGGTACGATTGTATCCGTTAACGACGGTATCATTCGTATTCACGGTTTAGCCGAAGTCATGCAGGGTGAGATGATCGCACTGCCTGGCAACCGTTACGCAATTGCACTGAACTTAGAGCGTGACTCTGTTGGTGCGGTTGTAATGGGTCCTTATGCTGACTTAGCAGAAGGCATGAAAGTTAAATGTACAGGTCGTATTCTTGAAGTTCCAGTAGGCCGTGGTCTGCTAGGACGTGTAGTGAATACTCTGGGTCAACCAATTGATGGTAAAGGTCCTGTTGAGCACGATGGCTTCTCTCCTGTAGAAGTTATTGCTCCGGGCGTTATCGAACGTCAATCAGTTGATCAACCAGTACAGACTGGTTATAAATCAGTCGATGCGATGATTCCAATCGGCCGTGGTCAGCGTGAGCTTATCATCGGTGACCGTCAAACTGGTAAAACAGCTCTGGCGATCGATGCAATCATCAACCAGCGTGATTCTGGCATCAAATGTGTTTACGTTGCTATCGGTCAGAAAGCATCTACGATTTCTAACGTAGTACGTAAACTCGAAGAACACGGCGCTCTGGAAAATACCATTGTTGTTGTTGCTACTGCATCTGAATCAGCTGCATTGCAATACTTAGCACCATACTCTGGTTGTGCGATGGGTGAATATTTCCGTGACCGTGGTGAAGATGCTCTGATTGTTTATGATGACCTGTCTAAACAGGCTGTTGCATACCGTCAGATTTCACTGTTGCTGCGTCGTCCACCAGGACGTGAAGCATACCCAGGTGATGTTTTCTATCTGCATTCACGTTTACTTGAGCGTGCTGCTCGTGTTAACGCTGACTACGTAGAAGCATTCACTAAAGGTGAAGTGAAAGGTCAAACCGGTTCATTGACTGCTCTGCCAATCATTGAAACCCAAGCGGGTGACGTTTCTGCATTCGTACCAACAAACGTAATTTCGATTACTGATGGTCAGATCTTCCTGGAATCTAACCTGTTTAACTCTGGTATTCGTCCAGCGGTTAACCCGGGTATTTCAGTATCTCGTGTTGGTGGTGCTGCTCAGACTAAAATCATTAAGAAACTGTCTGGTGGTATCCGTACCGCACTGGCTCAATACCGTGAACTGGCAGCTTTTGCTCAGTTTGCTTCCGACCTCGATGACGCAACTCGTAAACAGTTGAGCCATGGTCAGAAAGTAACTGAATTGCTGAAACAGAAACAGTATGCACCAATGTCAGTAGCAGAGCAGGCACTGTCTCTGTTTGCTGCAGAACGTGGATATCTGGACGATGTTGAGTTAGCTAAAATTTGTGCATTTGAAGAAGCGTTAGTTTCATTTGCACAGCGCGAGCATGCTGACCTTATGAACGAAATTGGCCTGGCTGGTAAATACAATGATGATATCGAAGCTAAGTTGAATAAACTGCTCGAATCATTCAAAGCCACCCAGTCCTGGTAATACTATTCGGCCCGTGAATTTTTATGGGCCGTCTGGTTAATAAGGAGAAGCAGAAATGGCCGGCGCAAAAGAGATACGTTCTAAGATTGGAAGTGTGCAAAACACACAGAAAATCACTAAAGCGATGGAAATGGTCGCGGCGTCCAAAATGCGTAAAACGCAGGAACGCATGGCGTCCAGCCGTCCTTATGCAGAAACCATGCGCAGTGTGATTGGTCACCTTGCGTTAGGTAATCTGGAATATAAACACCCATATCTCGAAGAGCGTGAAGTGAAACGCGTCGGGTATTTGGTTGTTTCAACAGACCGTGGTTTGTGTGGTGGTTTGAACATTAACTTGTTCAAAAAACTGCTTGCAGACATGAAAGTATGGTCTGAAAAAAACGTTCAGGTTGATTTGGCTTTAATCGGCTCTAAAGCGGTAGCATTCTTCGGAACTGTGGGCGGCAATGTCGTTTCACAAGTAACCGGAATGGGGGATAACCCAACCCTTTCAGACTTGATTGGTCCAGTTAACTCTATGCTACAAGCCTATGATGAAGGGCGTTTAGATAAACTGTATGTGGTGAACAATAAGTTCGTCAATACAATGTCTCAAGAGCCAACTATTCTTCAGTTACTGCCATTGCCAGCGAGCGATGACGAAACACTGAAGAAGAAATCTTGGGATTATTTATATGAACCCGATCCTAAGGCGTTGCTGGATACCCTACTGCGTCGTTATATCGAGTCGCAGGTTTATCAGGGCGTCGTTGAAAACCTAGCTAGTGAGCAGGCCGCTCGAATGGTAGCGATGAAAGCCGCTACAGATAACGGCGGAGAACTGATCAAAGAGTTGCAGTTGGTTTACAACAAAGCTCGTCAGGCCAGCATTACTCAGGAACTGACTGAAATTGTTTCTGGTGCAGCCGCGGTTTAACAGCTAGGTTTACGAATTACGTAGAGGATTCAAGATGGCTACTGGAAAGATTATCCAGGTAATCGGCGCCGTTGTGGACGTCGAGTTCCCTCAAGATAGCGTACCAAAAGTGTACGATGCTCTTGAGGTTATTAACGGTAAAGAAAAACTGGTGTTGGAAGTTCAGCAGCAGTTAGGCGGTGGTGTTGTCCGTTGTATCGCAATGGGTACATCAGATGGTCTGAGCCGTGGTTTAGAAGTTGTAAACTTAGAACACCCAATTGAAGTACCAGTAGGTAAAGCAACTCTGGGACGTATCATGAACGTTCTGGGTGACCCTATTGATATGAAAGGTGATATCGGCGAAGAAGAGCGCTGGTCTATTCACCGTTCAGCGCCAAGCTATGAAGAATTAGCTAACTCAACAGAACTGCTAGAAACCGGTATCAAAGTAATGGACTTAATCTGTCCATTCGCGAAAGGTGGTAAAGTTGGTCTGTTCGGTGGTGCGGGTGTTGGTAAAACAGTAAACATGATGGAACTGATCCGTAACATCGCGATTGAGCACTCAGGTTACTCAGTATTCGCTGGTGTTGGTGAGCGTACCCGTGAAGGTAACGACTTCTATCATGAAATGACTGATTCTAACGTTCTGGATAAAGTATCACTGGTTTATGGCCAGATGAACGAGCCACCAGGAAACCGTCTGCGTGTTGCGCTGACTGGTCTGACTATGGCTGAAAAATTCCGTGACGAAGGTCGTGACGTACTGCTGTTCGTTGACAACATTTATCGTTATACACTGGCAGGTACTGAAGTATCAGCACTGTTAGGTCGTATGCCTTCAGCGGTAGGTTATCAGCCAACATTGGCAGAAGAGATGGGTGTTCTACAAGAACGTATCACTTCTACCAAAACCGGTTCTATCACGTCTGTTCAAGCGGTTTACGTTCCTGCGGATGACTTAACTGACCCATCACCAGCAACAACATTTGCTCACTTAGACGCAACCGTAGTTCTGAGCCGTCAAATCGCATCTCTGGGTATCTACCCTGCGGTTGACCCTCTGGATTCCACCAGCCGTCAATTAGACCCACTCGTCGTTGGTCAAGAGCACTATGATGTCGCTCGTGGCGTTCAGTCAATTCTGCAACGTTACCAAGAACTGAAAGATATCATTGCAATCCTGGGTATGGATGAATTGTCTGAAGAAGACAAACTGGTTGTTGCTCGTGCTCGTAAGATCCAGCGCTTCCTGTCTCAACCATTCTTCGTTGCTGAAGTCTTTACTGGTTCACCAGGTAAGTTCGTTTCTCTGAAAGACACCATTCGTGGCTTCAGCGGTATCCTGAACGGTGACTACGACCACCTGCCAGAACAAGCGTTCTATATGGTTGGTACCATTGACGAAGCTGTGGAAAAAGCGAAAACGCTTTAATCCATCTGACGAGGGGTTGATATGGTATCTGCAATGACATTCCACCTGACCGTTGTCAGTGCTGAAAAACAGATGTTTGACGGCCGAGTACAGAAAGTTCAGGTGACAGGTAGTGAAGGTGAGCTGGGGATTTATCCACAGCATACCCCTCTGCTGACTGCCATAAAACCAGGCATGGTACGCATTACCAAGCAGTTTGGTGAAGAAGAACTAATTTACCTCTCAGGCGGTATCTTAGAAGTTCAACCAACTGGTGTTATCGTACTTGCTGATACAGCGATCCGTGGTAAAGATTTAGACGAAGCTCGTGCAGTGGAAGCTAAACGCAAAGCGGAAGAACATATCCGCAAAGCACACGGCGATGTTGATTATGCTCAGGCATCAGCAGAACTTGCAAAAGCAATAGCGAAACTTCGAGTTATCGAGTTAACTAAAAAGCTAATGTAATGATAGCAATATAAGAAAAGCCAGTTAGTTTGACTAACTGGCTTTTTTATTTGTGCGAAATATGTAGTAATTTATGCAGGAAATAGGTTTACTTTCACCCCAAAGTTGGAGTTTCAGGAAAATATGACTGTGCAAAGAAAAAGTGTCGTGATTTTAGCTGCCGGTAAAGGCACTAGGATGTATTCAGACTTACCGAAAGTTCTGCATTTACTGGCAGGTAAACCAATGGTTCAGCATGTGATTGATACTGCGAAATCAATCGGTGCATCGGATATTCATCTGGTATACGGACATGGCGGTGATTTACTGAAAGAAAAACTGGGCGAACAAAACTTAAACTGGGTTCTGCAAGCTGAGCAATTGGGTACTGGCCATGCAATGCAGCAAGCTGCACCTCACTTCCAAGATGATGAAGACATCATCATGCTGTATGGCGACGTTCCTTTAATATCCAAAGATACTTTGCAGCGTCTTATTGCAGTCAAACCTGAAGGCGGTATTGGATTACTGACGGTTATTTTAGATAACCCAACGGGTTATGGTCGTATTATCCGCGAAAATGGTGAAGTTGTTGGGATCATCGAACAAAAAGATGCGTCTGAAGAACAACGTAAAATCCAAGAAATCAATACTGGTATTATGGTCGCGAGCGGAAAAGATTTTAACCGCTGGTTAGCCCAATTGAACAATAACAATGCGCAAGGCGAATACTATATTACCGATATTATTGCTCTTGCACATAAAGAAGGTAACAAGATTGCCACTGTTCACCCAAGCCATCTCAGTGAAATGGAAGGTGTTAATAACCGCCTGCAACTTGCTGCGTTAGAGCGTATCTATCAAAAAGAACAGGCTGAGAAGTTACTGCTGGCGGGAGTGATGCTCATTGATCCTGCACGTTTTGATATTCGTGGAACCTTAACTCATGGTCGTGATGTGGTGATTGACACTAACGTTATCATCGAAGGTAACGTGACATTGGGTAACAATGTCCACATCCAAACAGGCTGCGTGTTGAAAGACTGTGTGATTGGCGATAACTCAGTTATCAGCCCATATACCGTCATTGAAAATTCTGAATTATCGACAGAATGTACGGTTGGTCCTTTCACTCGTTTACGTCCAGGTGCTAAATTGGCGGCAAAATCCCACGTAGGTAACTTTGTGGAAATGAAAAATGCCTCATTAGGTTTAGGATCGAAAGCCGGTCATTTAAGTTATTTGGGTGATGCTCAAATCGGTGACAATGTAAATATTGGCGCTGGAACCATTACATGTAACTACGATGGCGCGAATAAGTTTAAAACCGTTATTGGTAATGATGTGTTTGTAGGATCCGATACGCAGTTAGTCGCTCCAGTATGTGTGGCGAATGGTGCGACCATCGGGGCTGGTACCACGGTAACTCGAGATGTTCACGAGGGCGAGTTGGTAGTAAGCCGCGTAAAACAAACACACATTAAAAACTGGCAGCGTCCGGTAAAGAAAAAATAAGTAAAGATTGAGGAGAGATATGATTATCTCTCCTATGATAAGCAGTATAAGTATTTAGCAATGTGAGTCTGTCGTTTTTAATATAAAAAGAAAGATATTGATATAAAGTAGCAACAAAGCTACATATCAAAATAGAACAATAAAATATCCCCGTTTCTACAAGGCTGGGGAACAGTGAAAGCTGTATAACAATCAGGTTGCGACACAAAGAGGGGAAATCCCCTTTATTTAGGAATAACTTAATATGTGTGGAATTGTTGGTGCAGTCGCACAACGTGATATCGCGGAAATTCTATTAGAAGGTCTTCGCCGTTTAGAATACCGTGGTTATGACTCTGCGGGTATGGCGGTTGTTGACCATGAAGGTCATCTTCAACGCTTACGTGAAGTCGGTAAAGTACAAATGCTGGCGGAAGAAGCTGAAAAAAACCCAGTATCTGGCGGAACAGGGATTGCACATACTCGTTGGGCGACTCACGGTGTTCCGAGTGAGCGTAATGCTCACCCTCATACCTCTGGCTATATTGCCGTTGTCCATAACGGGATTATCGAAAACTATTTAGAGCTGAAAGAAGAGCTAAAACAGCTTGGCTATATTTTCAGTTCAGACACTGACACTGAAGTGATTGCTCACCTTGTTCATCATGAACAACAAAAAGGTGGTGAATTACTGGATGTTGTTCAACGTGTTATTCCTCAATTACGCGGCGCCTACGGCACCGTTATTATGGATAGCCGTAATCCTGAATTATTAGTCGCAGCACGTTCTGGTAGCCCATTAGTTATCGGGTTAGGTGTTGGTGAAAATTTCTTAGCTTCCGACCAACTGGCTCTATTGCCAGTGACTCGCCGCTTTATCTACCTTGAAGAAGGGGATATTGCTGAAGTCACTCGTCGCACTGTGCGTATTTTTGATAAGCAGGGTAATGCGGTTGAGCGCGAGCAAATTGAATCGAGTGTTCAGTACGATGCGGGTGATAAAGGCGCTTACCGCCATTACATGCAAAAAGAGATCTATGAACAACCGATGGCAATTAAAAACACGCTTGAAGGGCGTTTTAGCCAAGATAACGGTATCGACCTCAGTGAGTTAGGTCCTAAAGCCAGTGAAATTTTGTCTCAAGTTGACCATATCCAAATTGTCGCTTGTGGGACATCCTTTAACGCGGGCATGGTTGCGCGTTACTGGTTTGAATCTTTAGCAGGTATCCCTTGCGACGTGGAAATTGCGTCTGAATATCGCTATCGTAAACCGGCTCACCGTAAAGGTAGTTTGATGATCACCATTTCCCAATCAGGGGAAACGGCAGATACTTTAGCGGCTTTACGCCTGTCTAAAGAGTTAGGTTACTTAACATCGTTGGCAATTTGTAACGTGGGCGGCTCTTCATTAGTTCGCGAATCTGAATTTGCACTGATGACCAAAGCGGGTGCTGAAATTGGCGTTGCTTCGACGAAAGCGTTTACCACTCAATTAACCGTTCTATTAATGCTGGTGGCATACATGGGACGTTTAAAAGGCGCTAAACCTGAACTGGAAGAAAGTATTGCTCATGCCCTGCATGCTCTACCTGCTCGCATTGAAAGCATGCTGTCACAGGATAAAGTGATCGAAGCTTTAGCAGAGGATTTCTCTGATAAAAATCACGCACTATTCTTAGGTCGCGGGGAACAATTCCCGATCGCGGTCGAAGGTGCGTTAAAACTGAAAGAGATCTCTTATATCCATGCGGAAGCTTATGCGGCAGGTGAGTTAAAACACGGCCCATTAGCACTGATTGATGCGGATATGCCAGTAATTATCATCGCACCGAACAACGAACTGTTAGAAAAATTAAAATCTAACATTGAAGAAGTTCGTGCTCGTGGCGGTTTGCTGTATGTGTTCGCTGACCAAGATGCTGGCTTTGTAGCAAGTGAAAATATGAAGATTATTTCTCTGCCACATGTGGAAGAGTTAATCGCACCAATTTTCTATACGGTGCCACTGCAATTACTGTCTTACCATGTTGCTTTAATCAAAGGTACAGACGTCGATCAGCCACGTAACTTGGCAAAATCGGTGACGGTAGAGTAATCGCACGCTGATATAAAAAGTTAAATATATAGCCGATATAACCTAATCAGTTATATCGGTTTTTTATTGCTTTTCCCACCTAAAATAGGGCTAATAAGCCACAAAAAATATCAGGTTAATTGATAAAAATCTGACGATATTTAATTAATTACGTATTTATATATTCCCTACCAATTTTTAGTGCTCCTTAAATTGTTTGGTGTAGTATTAAGCAATAAATTTGACCGCTAAAAATTATAATAGGGCGAAGTAGATGGCAGAATTTGAATGGCTCAGTGCAGTTGTCATCGCAATCACAATAGGGTTTTGGGCGACAGGCAAATTGCCTGAGTATTTAGTCGCATTGCTGTTTTTTACAGCTGCTGCATGTTTACATCTGGCACCTACCAACATTCTGTTTTCGGGATTCACCTCAGAAGCCTTTTGGCTTGTTCTTAGTGGGTTTATTCTGGGATTTGCCATCAATAAAGTGGGGTTGGCAGAGCGTATTGCCCAACATATCTCAGGGCGTTTCACCAGTTCATGGTTAAAATTGATTATTGGCGTGGTCATTCTGGCGTATGGATTAGCCTTTATTATGCCGTCAAATATGGGGCGAATTGCGCTACTAATGCCGATCGTGATGGCGATTGCGGACAAAGTGGGGTTAGTCAGTGGTAGCCGAGGGCGAATTGGTTTAGCGTTGGCGGTGGGGTTTGGCACTTTCCAACTTTCTGCCACGGTTTTACCAGCAAACGTTCCCAATTTAGTGATGGCTGGCGCCATAGAAACCACTTACGGCATCAAATTATCCTATCTAAATTACTTATTTCTCCATATGCCGATTTTGGGGCTGCTAAAAGGGGCGCTGGTGGTTTTGTGCATCTACTTCCTTTTTCCAGCAAAATTACAGCCTATTGGTGAGCAGAAAAGCTTACCGCCAATGACCCGTAATGAGAAAAAACTCGGTATTGTATTGGCGATAACCTTACTTTTTTGGATTACAGATACCACGCATGGAATATCGCCCGCTTGGGTTGGGCTGGTGGCTGCGTGTTTCTGTTTATTGCCGAAAGTGGGCTTCGTCACAAACGATGAATTTGTAAAAGCGGTCAATATCCGCACCTGTATTTATGTGGCGGGGATCTTAAGCCTTGCTACGTTGGTTAGTTACTCAAATGTAGGCATGGTGGTAGGCACTTACTTGCAGAAAATGTTGCCATTAGACCCGAATAGCCCATTTATGGATTTCGGTAGCCTAGTTGGGTTAACCAGCGGATTAAACTTTGTGGTCACAGCTAACGGCGTTCCTGCATTGTATACACCATTAGCCGAATCGCTTTCTACGGCGACGGGCTTACCGTTAATTGCCGTTTTAATGATCCAAGTGATTGGCTACTCAACACCGCTGCTGCCTTATCAAGCTTCACCGATTATCGTCGCGATGGGAATGGGAAGAGTGCCGCTAATGGATGGGATCCGCCTATGCCTCATTCTGTTTATTTTGACCTTTGTTTTACTTGTTCCCCTCGATTATTTTTGGTTTAAATTACTGGGTGTGATCCCTTAGTGAAAAAAGGTCGGCATTGTAAAAAATGCTGACCTTTTTCAATGAAGCATGGCGGTATTAAGTGGAACTTAGTAACTCAATACATGCTCCTTTAAATAAGAGCGTGCTGTTTGGTTCACTATTTTCGGTGATCAAAAGCTCGCTACTATTTTTGATCATTTTCCATTCAGTTGGGGTGAGTAAGCGAGTGGACTGCAATTCATCAAAACGTCCCAGTAGTGAAATTTCTCCTGTTACCTTATTCTTAGCCCAAATCATCGCATTTCCCATATGACCTTCCGGTAACGGATATTGGCTGTTCCATTCCAACTGAAGGCGTGATTTTCCGGGTTTATCCCCTTTGTATGCCATCAGTACAAAATGGTCATTTCTCTCTTGAGATGACATGGTGGCGATATAGCTCGGCGTAGCAACTTGAGGGGTTGGTTGCAGTAACATCACGCTGGAAAAAACGAACAAAAAGAGAGAACACACCCATGGGATGAGTGACCATTTGTATCGCCAAACACGGTGATAAAACGGTATTTTTTCTTTTTTACTGATCACCGATTTGATATCTTTCCATACCCATGCTGGTGGCTTATCTACTGCCATTGGTTCTAGCCTATAAAGGTATGCATGCCACTGTGTGACTAATTCAGTCCAAGAGGTATCGCTAGCCATCAAGGATTCTAAGCGCTTTCTGGCGTTGGTTGATAATGTGCCGAGCACATACTGGCTCACCAAATGTTCGCGTATGGCTGGGTTGCTATAACGAAGCGGTGTTAGGCGCTTATGCATTGTTTTAGCTCCTTTAAGCCTCGTCGTATCCATGATTTGATAGTGCCAAGAGGATGAGCAAGGCGCTTCACGATTTCTTCATGAGAATAACCATGAATATAAGCAAGCTTTATGGCTTGCTGTTTTTCGGTTGTGAGCGCGAGAAAACAGCGGTCAAGCTGCTGTGAAGCTTCAGTAACAGGATCATCAATAGCAATTTCTAAAGAGAGATCTATATCTTCAAACTTCGGCATTCGCCCCTGTTTTCTAACATGATCTATCGCTAAATTACGCATTAACTGACAGCACCATGCCCAAGGCGATATCACATAATGGCTCGATGCAGAGAACCAGATCTTGAGATATCCTTCATGCAGGAGATCCGCCGCGATGTCTCGATCGGCGACGATATTGACCAACAGCCCATATAACTTACGATTTGTTAGGCTATAAAATCGCTCAAAAGCGTGCTGATCTCCCAGTTTTATCTGCGAAAATAATGTTTCTAGCTCATTGCTTTCTGCGCTCACGTTCACCTCATAACGTTATGGCAAAACAACCAAGTTCCAAGCATTTGCCACTTTATCGCCTGTGATATCGCCCGGTTTCTTATCGTTTATCCATGTATACAATGGCTTGCCTTGGTAAGCCCATTGATAGGTACCATCTTGGCGAGAGACAACGCTAAATGGAGCACTGGCTACATCACCTTGTTGTGCCGCTAATGGTGGCCACTTAATCGCGCAATCACCATTACATGATGATAGTCCATCACTGTCTTTAGTGAAGGTGTAGAGAGACATCTTCGCTTTATTGGTTAAAACCTTACCGTTATTGGTGCTATATACATTGACGGGTATGCTGTCTGCTCGAGAAATTGACCAAATATTTTTAACGCCTGCACCGGTAATATCACCGGGTTTTTTATCTTTACTCCACAAATAGAGAGGTTGGTGGTTCATTGCCCACTGCATTTTTCCATCTTTACGTTGGATTTTATTTAAACCGGGCAGGGATGACGTTTCATCGTTTACTAATAATGGTGGCCAGAGTTTGGCGCAATCATCATAGCAAACGGATTGATCAGGTTTATCATTATCAAAGTAATAGAGCGTCATACCTTGGTTATTGGTATAAACCTGACCTAGTGTGGTTTGCTGAGTTGAAATATCGGAGGCTGTTGCTGAAAAGGCAAACAGGCTTAACAGAGTGGCTGCGATGCGAATGTTCATTATTATTTCCTTGTTGTATGGGTATCAATAAGAGAGACGACAAGGAAATGAATTTGGATGCAGGGAATTGAAAATATTTTTTAGGGCATTTTTTGATAGAAAAAGACCTGATAATGTTGATTATCAGGTCGAAAAAGCGCAATGAAACGATGCAAAAAATCTTACAAGAAGGCTTTATATGGTAGTTCTGGTTCATTTTTAAAGATATCTTGGAAGCCTCTGAAATGCTGATAATGCATGCGTCCTTTATCGGTTGGGTAAGTATATTTGCCGCCAACTTGCCAGAAGAATGGGGCAAATTTATATTGTAAGCGCTCTTTTTTCATGTTCCACAAGACTTCAATTTCACGAGGATCATTTTGGAAGTTAGCCCAAATGTCATGATGGAATGGAATGACGGTGGTGCAGTCTAAAGATTCTGCGGCGCGTAAGATATCGGAAGAGGTCATTTTATCGGTGACTCCGCGAGGATTTTCTCCGAATGACAATAATGCCACATCGATATTATAGCGATTGCCATGTGCGGCATAATAGTTTGAATAGTGGGAATCTCCAGAGTGATAAACTGAACCGCCTGTGGTTTCAATCAAGTAGTTCACCGCGCGCTCATCCATACCATCTAAAATCTCTTTATCATAAGACGAAACGCCTTTTGGTAGCGTCACGAGTGCAGTTCGGTCAAAAGAATCCAGAACACGGATTTTCATATCGCCCACTTCAATGACATCACCCACTTTGGCCACAATGCAGCGATCTTCCGGTACGCCCCAACCTGTCCATAGGTTTACACAGGCTTGTGGACCAATAAATTTCACATGGTCACCACAGTTTTGTAGAACAGCAGCTGCCACGTTAACATCAATGTGATCAGCATGGTCATGGGAGGCTAAAATCGCATCGACATTCTTGATAGCAAAGGGATCCAATGGGAAAATTGAGGTGCGCAAATTAGGCTGTAATGCTTCAACTCCCCCCATTCTCATCATTTGGTGTTGCTGATTCATTAATGGATTTTTCTGGGTTTTTTTACCTGTACCACACCAAAAATCGATAGAAATATTAGTGTTACCTTCGCTTTTCAACCAAATACCAGTACATCCGAGCCACCACATTGAGAATGTGTTTGGTTCTACAACGGTTTTTTCGATCTCTTCATTGAGCCAAGTTCCCCATTCTGGAAACGTGCTTAAAATCCAAGATTCACGGGTAATTTCATTTACTTTACTCATAGCAACACCTTTCCTATCCAGAATTTCAAATGTAAGGGATTAGCGCCTTATTTATAGAAATAAGGCGAAATACAGAATAAATTTGTTAATTCATTGAATTAGATAATTAAATCTAATTATACGAGAATGACGTGAGTGCCTTGTGCTTCGATGGCTTGGATAATTTTAGGGTCGGCGTTTTTACCTGTGATCAGATAGTCAATTTTATTGGTGGGGCAAAATAACATACCTGTTCGGTTTCCCACTTTAGAGCTATCCACGACGACAACTAATTTATCTATGCGATCTAACATTTGTTGTTCAGCGACCGCAGTCAGCATATCTGTTTTGTATAGCCCAGTTTCCGTGAGCCCTTTTCCTGACGTAAACATCCAGTTTCCGGCATACCCCATTAATGTACTAAGCGCTGGGTTCAAGAAAATACCTTGTGTGCGATTATATTGCCCACCAATGAGCACCACATCTTCATGTTCTTCTTCAATTAAATAACTGGCTAGCGGGAAATAGTTCGTCACTATTTGTACACCTTTGCCACACAGTTGTTGCCCAAGAAGAAAGGCGGTTGAACCACAGTTGACGACAACGCTATCTCCCGGCTGACAAAGCTCAGCAGCTTTGACGGCAATCTGTGATTTTTCTTCATAATGGTCAGTGCTATTCAATGGTGACCATTTATTTCTTTTTTCTTCAATGCGCTCTGCGCCATTACGTATTTTTTTTAGTTTTCCTTGCTCATCGAGTTTTGCGATATCTCGACGTGCTGTTGCTGGGGAAATATTAAAATGGTCAGTAATAAAAGATACGTTAATGATTTGATTTTTTTTCAGTAAAGACAAAATTTCATAATGTCTTTGTGTCTCATTCATGTCTAGCGCCTTATTTCTGTATAATCATTTTCAGTATTTAGCGATGACAAGTTGTGATTCAAAATGATTGAATTTGATTCTATATGATCATTGTGAAAATTGTCAACTAGCTAAATTTAAAAATTACCATGCTAAATAAAATAAATAACTTATTGTAAAATATCATTTTTACTATATTTGTTGTGATCAGCACAACAAAAGTATGGTTTTTTACTGGTCAAAAAGTAGCAATTAAAATAATCATAAGTGAGCATTTGGTGATTGCTTGTGATTCCTGTGTGCATTTTAGTGATTAAATTGATGAGCAGTTTGATTATAGCGTGAGAATGCTTGTATGGGATCAGGGTAATGTATTTTTAAATTAGATAATAATTCAAACTAAATTTGGTTTAGGGGTAAAAATATGGATTTTCTGTACAACTCATTCTATATTTTTTACAGCCAAGTGATGACGAAAGCCCCTTTATTACTGGGATTGGTGACATTAATTGGCTACTGGCTTCTAAAAAGAGATGGAACAACCATCCTGAAAGGAACGATCAAAACAATTGTCGGCTTTATGTTAGTGCAGGTTGGAGCCGATACTCTCGTTTCCAGCTTTAAACCAGTCATTGCAAAAATGTCTGAATATCATCATCTTACCGGTTCAGTTATTGACCCCTATACCTCAATGATGGCCACCATGGAAACCATGGGGGATAATTATTCGTGGGTGGGTTACACCGTTCTTATCGCCCTGGCGATCAATATATTATTGGTTCTCTTTCGACGTATTACGGGGATCCGAACCATCATGTTGACTGGGCATATTATGTTCCAGCAAGCGGGGTTAATCGCCGTATTCTATTTCGTGCTGGGTACCAGCATGTGGGAAACCATTATCTATTCCGCGGTATTGATGGCGTTATATTGGGGAATTTCATCCAATATTATGTTTAAACCTACAGAGGCGGTTACTGGTGGAGCTGGATTTTCTATCGGTCACCAGCAGCAATTTGCTTCATGGGTTGCTACCAAAGTAGCGCATAAACTCGGTGATAAAAATGACAGTGTTGATAACTTAAAATTACCGAAGTGGCTACACATTTTTCATGACAGTATAGCTGCCACTGCCATCGTAATGACCGTATTTTTCGGTATTATTTTGCTCTCTTTTGGTCTGACTAATTTGCAAGAAATGGCAGGTAAGACGCATTGGAGTATCTACATTCTGGAAACGGGTTTGAAATTCGCCGTGGCAATTCAAATCATTGTGACGGGGGTGCGGATGTTTGTGGCTGAGTTATCTGAAGCATTTAAAGGGATTTCTGAACGGGTTATTCCTAATGCTGTTTTAGCCATTGACTGTGCCGCTATCTACGCCTTTTCGCCAAACGCCATGGTATTCGGCTTTATGTGGGGGGCATTAGGGCAATTTGCTGCGGTGCTAACCATGTTGGCATTTAGCTCCCCGATCATGATTATTCCTGGCTTTATTCCTATGTTCTTCTCCAACGCCACTATTGGCGTGTTTGCCAACCATTTTGGTGGTTGGAAAGCGGTCATGAAAATCTGTTTTGTCATGGGAATTATTGAGGTGTTTGGGTCTGCATGGGCAATTTCATTGTTTAGTCGACAAGGAACGGATTTTAGTGGTTGGATGGGAATGGCTGATTGGGCATTAGTTTTCCCGCCTGTGATGCAAGGACTCTCATTCTCCAAATACTTCTTCTTTGTCATAATTGGTTTATCTTTTGTCTATATGTATTTCGCATCAAAAAGATTACGTGCCGAAGAAGATGCGCAAGCTGCCATGGAAGTTATATCTTCAACGCAATCTGACGCTACCGTCGACACCGCCTCTGTTACTCAAGATACTCCACAAGTAAACACTATCAGACCCGTCAGTATTCTTGCCGTATGTGGCAATGGGCAAGGCTCATCGATGATGATGAAGATGAAAATTGCTAAATATCTTGAAGGTAAAGGGATCCCGCATGTTATGGATTCATGTGCTGTTTCTGATTACAAATCAAAACTCGCTAATACCGACATTATAGTGTCATCAAAACACCTTTCTTCTGAAATGGATGCGGGAGAAGGTAAATTCGTACTGGGTGTACAGAACATGCTCAATCCCCATTCATTCGGTGATGAGTTACTGGCAATTATTCATAATAACTTTAGCGGTTCTAAATAAAATTAATAACTAAATTAGTCATAGATATCATTCAGTTTGATATCTATGAACCAAGGAGAACAATGCCATGGGTTTTAAACAATCACTGATAGATAATAATTCTATACAGCTACAAGCTTCAGCGGATAACTGGCAGGATGCGATTAAAATTGGTACGGATATGTTGATTGCGTCTGGAGCGATTTTATCAGATTACCATGATGAAATTATTCGTAGTGTGAAAGAGTTGGGTCCTTATATTTGTATTGCCCCTAATTTAGCGTTACCTCATGCTCGCCCTGAAAATGGGGTATTAAAAACGGCATTTGCCCTTGTCACACTGAAAAATCCTATTTTCTTTGATGGGGAGGATGAGCCCGTCGATGTGTTAATTACGTTAGCGGGAAGCTCGTCAGATGAACATATGGAAGGGCTAATGGAAGTCACTCAAGTTCTTGATGATGAAGAGAGTGAAACCGGTATCGACCTCGATAAAATTCGTCGCTGCATGAGTGCTGAAGATGTTTATCAGGTTATTGATGCTGCATTAGCGTAAGTGCCCATTCGGTATCGCCATTTTATAAATAAAAAATTAGGATAATCAGATGACTCAGCCTCTTATTCAAATCGCGTTAGACCAAACTAATCTTAGTGATGCAATTCATGTTGCTAATAATGTGGAATCTTTTGTCGATATCATCGAAATTGGTACTATTTTAGCGTTTGCAGAAGGAATGAAAGCCGTCTCAACACTGCGTAAGAATCATCCATCGCATATCATTGTCTGCGATATGAAAACCACGGATGGCGGCGCAATTTTATCGCGTATGGCATTTGAGGCTGGAGCTGATTGGATTACAGTTTCTGCCGCTGCACACATTGCGACCATTGAAGCATGCAAAAAAATTGCCGACGAATTTGATAGAGAAATTCAAATTGAACTGTATGGTAATTGGACGCTAGATGACGCTAAAAAATGGGTAGATTTAGGGATAAAACAAGCTATTTATCACCGCTCTAGAGATGCAGAACTGGCAGGTATTGGCTGGGCTTCTGATGATTTGACTAAAATGCGCCAGCTTTCAGATTTAGGACTCGAACTGTCTATCACCGGGGGCATCGTTCCAGAAGATATTCATTTATTTGAAGGTATTAAAGCGAAGGCATTTATCGCGGGACGGGCATTGGTTGGTGAGAAAGGTAAATCAACGGCGGAGGCATTGCGTACTCAAATAGCACGTTTCTGGAAATAAGAATCATCGAGAAATCCCCTCTGTTATCGAGAGGGGATCATCGGTTTACTCTCTAAAGCCGTTTACTTGGTAATAGCATCACGGCAATGCCGCCAATAATCGTAACCGCAGAAAATGCCGCAAAGTTCCAGCTGCTGGCAACACCTAAACTCGCAATATAAGCACCAAACATCGGCCCTGACATAGCACCAATACGAGAAATACTCATCGTCCAACCCGTCGCTGATGCCCTAACACTTGATGGATAGAAATGAGCGACATAGCCCGTCAAAATTAGCGGCGCGGAGATGCATCCGATGCCTGCAATGCCCACCAGCAGATAGTTCATATAGATACTTTGCTTGAAGACCATCAAACCGATGCCAAGTGCACCGAGCATGAAGAAAAAGGCAACCGTACCTCTGGCTCCACATCTATCAGCAACTTTTCCGAGGAATAATCCGCCTAATGCCGACGATAAACTAAATACCACTAAGAAGGTTAAACTCGAGCCGAGATCGTAGCCTTCTTTGCGCATGATTGACGGCAACCACGTATTTAAACCATAAACAATGAATCCACCACAAAATAGTGCAACCCAAAAGCAGCAGGTTGCACGGAGATAGTCTTTTGAAAAAATGATGGCGACGACTTCTTTTAAACTCCGTGATGATTGTTTTTCATTTTTTATGGGTTCGTGATAAGCCACTTCGAGTTTTTCAGCGAGCTTTTTCGCTTTATCGTGTTGTCCTCGGTTATTGAGATATTCAATGGATTCAGGAAGTAATCGAGCCATTGGCCAGATAAGTAATAAAGGCAATGACCCCACAATCATCACGCCCCGCCAACCAAATTGGCTCAGTATGGCAATGGCGACTAGTGCTGCACATAGAATACCGAGTGAGTAACCTGAGTACATAATGGCATAGTTAAATGAACGTTTTTCAGTTGGTGAATATTCGATGGTTAGTGCGGCGGCAACGGGAATGACACCGCCTAGCCCAATCCCTCCAATAAAACGCATCAGACCAAAAAACCAAGGTGTTGGCGCTAAAGCGGTTGCTAGCATGGTGGTTGAAAATAGCGTGACACAAATTAACAGCATGCGTCGTCGACCGTATAACTCACTTAATGTACCGATAATAAATGCGCCAAAAAACATACCGACTAAGGTATAGCTACTGAGTGCGCCTAATTCTATTGGTGTTAAATTCCACTCTTTATATTCAGACAGCGTTGGTAAAACTGCCCCCATGACACCGACGTCATAACCTTCAAATAGGATGCTTAACCAGCAAACTAACATCACTTTAAAGGTAGTACGCTTGGAGGATACAGATGTAATTTCAGATGTTTGTATTGTCATAAATCACTCTCTAATCGTAATTCGACTGATATTTTTAATGGCAAGTACTTATATTTTTTTAAATCTGAAAATCTATTTTTTAAAATCTGGGAAGCCGCAAATACACTTTACTTTTTTAGGTTAAATCACAATAGAAATGTTAATGAAATGTACAATAAATGCATTTAATGGATATTCTTTGCAGCTTTTGTTTTGGGTTATTTCATTAATTAAATTTAAGATTTGATGTCTTATTAATTTAATTTATAAAATAGAAATAATTTCCTTAATTAATTTAGATTAGTAATTAAAATATAGATAAAACAATCAACATATTGATAATATTGATTTATTTTTAACTGTAACGTAAGGTGATATTTATTAAAAATAAAGCAGTTGGTATTTTGTTAATATATAAATAATTATTTTAATAGTGCGAATTAAGCAGGTGAATATCATGATTTATCATTCGATATGGTTAATTTAATATTTGTTTGACATAAAATTAACACATACATAATATTCGATGAGTTTAGTTTTTGAATGATGCAATGCAGACCATGCGAAAATAAAATCGGAGAATAATTATGATCAAGCCATACGGTGTTGTGGGTTTAGTTCCGACCACTTGGGGAATAAAAACGCGTAGCGATATTATGAAAAATATCGACCATCTTGAGGAACTATCCCATGGCGCGTTATGGTTATCGTCGTTGGATCTTCCTGTTCGATTATTAGTTCTCCCTGAAGGGGCTTTACAAGGTTTTAATGATGAAGCGCTAGATTTACCTATTGCAGAATTCTTAAATGATGGCGCTATTGATATACCGGGGCCTGAAACTGACCGATTAGGGGAGCTGGCCAAATCACAGAATGTGTTCATCATGGCTCAGGCAAAAACCCGTGACCCAGACTGGCCGGGTATTATGTTTAACGTTGGTTTCGTTATTGATCCAAAGGGAAACATCATTCTTAAGCATCACAAAATGTCATCGTTATTACCTTGTGAACGCTCCGCTTCTCCCCATGATCTCTACGATGAATGGATAAAAAAATATGGGCGCTCATTACAATCTTTTTGGCCTGTCGTTGACACTGAAATTGGTCGTTTAGGGATCATGATGGCGATGGAAGGCAACTTCCCCGAAAATGGGCGCGGTCTAGCATTGAATGGAGCGGAAGTTGTCTATCGAGCTTCTCTACCGACACCCTTCACTGAAAATGATCTATTTGAAATTTCTAACCGTGCTCGAGCATTGGAGAATAACTTCTACGTGGTCGCACCTAACATCGGTTCAATGTATATGTTCCCAACCACGCAAGCGCCAATTGATTGCGGTGGTGGGCGTTCATTGATTGTGGATTACAAGGGTAAAATTGTTGGTAAACAAGAAGATACCAACGGCTCAACCTATGTGTATGGGGTGATTGATATTGAAGCCATGCGTTATCACCGCTCTAATGCCTCGGTGAGTAACTGGTTGAAAGATATTCGTACCGAATGTGCTCAGCTAATTTATGAAAACCCAATCTACCCGAAAAATACCTATTTACATGAGCCGCAAGGAAATCATAAACACTATCGCGAAACCATTTTGAATAAACAAATCGAGAAAATGATCGAAAGAAACGTATTTGTACCGAGTGTTTACGATAAAAAATAGCTGACAAATTCTATCTATTTTCACATAAAAAAATCCGATAACGTTTATCACGAAATCGGATTTTTTATTGAGTGGAAATATCGCTATTTATTGAGAACGGCGATCGCTTCTTGTTTTAATTCTTCAGCAATATTTCGCACAAAAGCGAGTTGGTTTATGGCGTCATTCATCTCTTTTTCTAGTCGGGCATCAAGCCCTTTAGTTGGCATTGGGGTTTCACTTGCACCGCGGTATGGGATCCACGGGTTATCGCCTTCATCATCAAAACGAAATGCAGGAGCGTAATAATCCACTTCTTCCTCTAACCCAAAAGAGACCACTTGCGGCTTTTCGTCACCTAAACAAATCAGTTTTTTCAACAATGTTTTGAATGGGACTTCACCTTCACCAGACAGGCTGGCTTTATGACCAAAACCTTTGCCTTCAGGAACACGAACCGCATCTTTCATATGAACCTGAGTAATATTATCTTTCATTTTATCGAAAGCATCTAATGGCAGTTCATTGGCGTTGAACATGTTGCCAAAATCAAACAGTAGGGAAAAGTTAGGAAAATCCGCTTCTTCAACTAACTGATTTAGCTCATGACTTTTCAAGTCTTCATGTTGTTCGATGACAAATTTTAAACCGGTATGTTCGTGAGTATCTTTGATGTATTGGATATCTCCTTTGACCTTTTGAAGTACGTCTTGCAGGTTGCCTTCATAGCGAGGGTAAAAGCGAATAGAACTTGCCCCGGTTTTCAACGCAATATGTACCGCTTCATCAATAGCGCTAGCTGCGGATGAGCTAGTTTCAATTTTAAGGTCGAGATTATACTCTTTGGCTTTTTGTCCAAATGCCTCTAATTGCTCGTCACTCATAGTTTTCAGTGCTTGAGTTTCGCCATCTTCAACATGGATTTTAGCGCCAGTTAAATAAAGCTTTTTCGCTATCTCTAATAAATCATCGGGTAAAATTCGCTCTTTTCTCATGTTTAAATGGAATGCATAAGCATGAAGATACAGCGGCATTGAATCAATTCGTTCAATAATTTTTTGGGCTTCAATATTAGTCATTTTTTTCACCTGTGATTTCAAGTCTATTCATTCGCTGTGGCAGTGTCAGCTTCGCGTTGTTTGATGCGTTTAGTTAAGATTTTAGCTGTCACAAAACCGAGTAAACTGAACATGATCATCATGCTAAAAACAAAGTTATAACCGGTAATTCCTGGGTAGTTATCTAAGAAAGAACCATAGATAGCGTAGGCGAACATGGCCGGCATATAGCCAAGAATACAAGCGAATGCCATTGCCGATCCGGCATATTCACGTTTAGTTCCAATTTCTTCCATTGGTGCGAAGAAGATAGCGCGTTGGCAGAAAATAATCGCCCCGAATCCTAAGGTTGCCGCCATGCCTAAATAAACGTTCATTGTTTCATGGGGCAGTAGCATAAACAGACCCATTGCAACCGCGGATAATAAACAGGTGAACTGTAAGAATTTAGTCGGTGATTTAAAAACTTTATCGGATAAGAATCCACCAATTGGACCACCAACCATCTTCAGTGCATATTGGTTAATAATTCCGTAAGCCCCAATCAACGCAATTGGTAGCGCATAGATATCTTTCAAGAATGGAATGAAGTAAGTCAATCCACAGTATGATGCATAGATAAAGAAGATAGTCATCGAGGCTAACCACAAGTTAGGACATTTGATGACACTTTTTATCCCTTCAATAACTTGTTTGTTAGCTTCTGAGGCGTTTTCAACCACTTTTTTATCATCATCGGTTACGATGAAATAGGTGATGACACCGATAAGTACCGTCACGATGGTGTAGAACATTAATCCCGCTTGCATGCCGGCTTTACCTTCACCAAACAGGACGAAAACATAGAGTGCACCGGAAGCAATAATGACGTCGACAACGCCACGACCTGCCTCTAGGAAACCAAACAGACGCCCTTGCTCTTTTTTATCACCCAGCAAACGGACGGCTTTAAGTAGTACAGGCCAGTAAATCACATCTGCAAATAATGCCATGATGGCAAACGCAATCAGATAACCTGTAAATGGAGGAAGAGTGGATAAGTATGCCCCACAGAGTCCAACACCAATTAAGCCCACGGGTAGAAGGATTTTTTTCGAAAATCTATCCGCAATATATAACGATGAAAATAGACCAATGGTTTGGACAATGGTGTAAACAGTAAAACCAAAACCAATTTGGGCATTAGTTAGTCCCCAATCTTGCTGCATAGGAACATAGAAAACATCTTTCATGCTGGATAACTTGAAAATGGTTCCAGCACCAAGAATGAGAAAACTAAGTCTTATCCACTTATTCATACATCCGCCTTGTTATTATTGTTTTACAACGACAGCCTCAACTTCAATCAACACATCTTTTGGTAGACGAGAAACTTCCACACATGAACGAGCTGGGTAGATGCCTTCAGAGAAATAAGACTGGTAGATCCCATTAAATGTCACAAAGTTATTCATATCACTGATAAAGCAGGTGGTTTTCACAATGTCATTCATTGTCAATCCAGCGGCTTCAACGATAGCCTGCAAATTTTTCATCACTTGATGTGTTTGCTCAGTAATATCCGTTCCAACAATCGAGCCATCTTCATGGTGAAAAGGGCAGCAGCCAGAAATATAGACCGTGTTGCCAACTTGTCTTGCTTGAGAATAAGGGCCGATAGCTTTTGGGGCATTGGTTGTTGAGATGATCATTTTTCACTCCTTTAATGACACGACTTGATGATCAGCATTTAACCACATGGAAAAATCCAACACCGTGATAGGCGTCTAATATTTGATTAAGTAAAAAAATAGTTTACTCAGTGAGGTGTTTTGGTTTTTAGGATTGAAATAGTTGACTTAATTATCTAAGATTAATAAAACTTTTGGCAGCAGGCTAACAAATATGGAAACGAGTATAAATCATGTATTTACGGAGCAAGATCGTAAACTTTTACAGTCTTATGTTCCGATGATTGAGTGCCTTGGTGAGTTTTTGGGGCCATATTGCGAAGTTGTTCTACATAGTTTTGAAGATTTACACAGCTCAGTCATTCACATAGCGAATGGACATTTAACCGGAAGAACCCTAGGGGCACCGGTAACAAACATTGCATTGGAAAAATTGGCAGGCTTTAAAAAAAATCATTCGTCGTGGGATGTCTATTTTAATACTAAAAGTATTCGACCTTTCCGTTCCTCCTCAACATTGATTGTTAACTTAGAAAATCAACCCATTGGTATGGTGTGCATGAACTGGGCATTGGATATGCCAATGAACGCGATGGTTGATTTAATGAGCAGTAGCCAGAATTCAAAGAATGAAAATTTTTCTCAGGATATTAACAAATTAATTATGGACCACCTTGAACCGATCAAAAATACGGTTTATTCCAATAAAAATATCCCAAGCAAAAATAAGAACTATGAAATCATTAAGGAGCTGCATGACTGTGGAATGTTTGAATTCCCTGCGGCACATAAAATAGTTTCTGTTGAGTTAGGCATCAGTTCGGCGACGATCTATAAACATATCCGCAAGATAAACGCTCAAGAGTAGAGATGATGAATAAGAGGCATATGGGCGTATATGCCTCTCTAAGCGAAAAAAGTTACTTTTTAAATACGGTCATCATATCGACAAAGATTGACTGCCATTCTTCGTCATTAATTTCCATTAATCCAAAATAACGCAGTATAAAAGCGCCTTCGGCGGATAAAAACATCATTCGGGCTCGCTTACCGCTTTCTGTGGATAAATCTAAATTCTCAATCCGTTCACGATACCACTTTCGGGTACTTTCTAAATATTCAGGGGTTTGTAGCAAAGATGCCATTAATGCCGCACCTTTGGCAATACTGGTTTTATCATGATCGGCAGTGGCTTTTACATGAGCAATAACCAGACCTTCTGGAGAATTATCCTGCTCAACGGCTCGGTTAAAAATCTCATCATAAGACTGGCTCCAACGCTCAAACATTGCATCGATCAGTGCCTCTTTATTGCCAAAGCAGTATTGGACTCCACCTTTAGAAATTCCCATCGCTTTGGCGACGGCATCGATAGTCAGTGCAGTGGCACCTTGATGGATAACGATCTCTTCGGCGGCTTCTAGCACTTTATCACGATCGATTTTTCGTTGACGTCCCATTTAGAAAAACCTCTTTTCAATACGCACGTATGGAATTATATTGTAGCACGATCATCTATCACGGTGATCGACTAAACAGATTGAGAAGATTTTATGATAGCAGATTATAAACGTTGGATTATCTTACTATTAGTGTCGAGTGTTCTATTTCTTATCGTCATCGACGTCACAGTGCTATACACCGCACTACCTAAGCTAACTCATGACTTGGGTGCAAGTTCGTCTGAAAAACTCTGGATTATGAATGCGTATCCGCTGGTTGTTGCTGGGTTATTACCTGCGGCGGGAATGTTGAGTGATAAAGTGGGTCATAAGCGCATGTTCTTACTGGGATTGCCGTTGTTTGCACTGGCGTCCCTGTGTGCGGCATTCTCCCCAACCGCATTCAGCTTAATTCTATCTCGAGGATTCTTGGCCGTTGGGGCGGCAATCAGCATGCCTGCAACTTTGGCAATCGTTCGCCAAGTTTTCTTAGATCCTAAAGAGCGGGCATTAGCCATCGGTATTTGGTCTGCCGTCGCATCTGGTGGTGCAGCGATAGGCCCACTGGTTGGCGGCATATTACTCAACCATTTCTGGTGGGGATCGGTATTTCTCATCAATGTTCCGGTCGTTTTACTGGTGATCCCATTTGCGCTGCGTTTAATTCCTAAAATTGCAGGGCAATCCCATCAACCAATTGATTTTATTGGTTCAATAATGGTTTTAGTGGGATTAGTAGGTGTCATTTACTCACTGAAAGAGCTGGGAAAACTGAATATCGATTGGATGGCTATGGTGATATCGGGAGCTGTGGGTGTGGTCTCTCTGATTATATTTGTCCGCCGTCAGCTTACCGCTGAGATGCCAATGATGGATTTACGCTTGATGGCTAATCCGCGATTTTGTGCGGGAATTATCATGGCGATTTTATCCGTAGTGGTGATTGTGGGCGTGGAGCTGTTATTAAGCCAGCGTTTGCAATTAGTGTTGGGATATACCCCGTTTGAAGCCGCGTTGTACATCATTCCGATCCCACTCGCTTCCGTATTAGCTGCACCACTCGCGGGGATGTATTTGCATAAAATTGGCGATAGATCGATGATGATTTTCGGTTTTGCTTGTACGCTAATTGGTGTGGTTGGTCTGACTTGGGTGTTTGAAACTTCCACCGGAGCCGTATTACTGTCATTCTTATTTTTTATAGGTTTTGGACTCGGGGCGATTTTTACCACCGCATCAACCACCATTATGTTGAATGCCCCTGATGATAAAGCCGGAATGGCGGCCTCAATTGAGGAAGTGGCTTATGAATTAGGCAGTGTTCTCGGCGTAACCTTTATGGGCGGATTAATGACGGCGATGTATACCATTAAACTCGCATTACCTGAAGGATTCTCAGTGGCTGATAAAGCCTATGATAGCCTCGATGAGGCATTGATTGTCGCAGAGAAATTACCATCAGATAGCGCAAATATTCTGATCGGTCAGGCTAATATCGCGTTCGACCATGCATTTTTATCGGTGATGGTGACAACGACAGTGGTTTTAGCATTAAGCTTAATCATCCTGCCATTTTTCTTTCGTAATAAGAAAATAGCCGCAAGCTAAATAAATATTGGGAGCCAAATGGCTCCCTTTTTCGTTTACTTCACTTTGCGGATTAATATAGCGGCAAGTAATGGGCTGATAGCAAATAGGGCAAATAACCAGACTGAAGCCTGTTGCGCTCCAACTAATCCACCCGGACTCATTAAACCACTGTTATTGACGACCACGCCGACAAGTGCAGCAGACAGTGCCGTTGCATATAGTTGAATGGTAATAATTGAGGATGAAGCTAAGTTCTCTTCCCCTTCTGGCGCAGCATTGAATACCCGTAGAACCAAATGTGGCCAACAAACACCAATTCCTAAGCCGACTCCTGTCATGGCCAATAAGTAGAGAACAAATAAAGGTATTGAGTTCACTAATGCTAAGTTTGGTGTGAGTATCGCTAAAATAACCAATGAGACAAATATGATGACCGGACCAATTTTGAGAATATGGAGGACTATGGAGCCTGTTTTATTGGCACTCAGTAGCGCCCCTATCGTCCAGCCAGCAGCCATAACCGCCGTCAGATAGCCTGCAATTAATGGAGAAAACTGGTGAATGGTCTGTAAAAAGTAAGGCACATAAATTTCGGTGGTCATTCCGCCGACTAACAAACACATGGTCAGGAAGATGACCCCGAGCTGTGTTTTTAACGAATAAGCCCCCGTGGGTAATAGGCGTTTACCGCGTTTTCCATCGATCATGGCAATGGTAATTAACAGTGCAATGCCGACCAGTAATCCCCCTAGATTAGTCAGTAAACTGTCTGACAAACTACCAATGGAGATAACGAGGACTGAAATAACCAACAATGAAATGGCTAGGAATGGAATTTTAGCTGTTTGTGGTTGCTGGGCTTTTTTCCCGGGTAACTGATTGATAACAATGAGAGCCAGAATGATCGCGACAGGCAGTAGCGCCCAGAACGACCAGCGCCAATGACCCCCTTGTGCAAAAATTCCGCCAATTGCGGGGCCGCAAAGAGTCGCAATACCCCACATTCCTGAAACGACACCCATGGCACGAGACCATAAATTAGGCGTGAATACGATACGGATTAGGGCATAACTCAATGCGAATAAAATACCGCCACCGAATCCTTGCAGTGCTCGTCCTCCCAGTAATATCAGCATGGAGGGCGAAGAGGCACACCAAATTGATCCAAGTGAGAAAAGCGTTAATGCACTGAGGTAAGCTAATTTGGGACCGAAGCTGTCTAATATTTTGCTTGATAATGCAGAGCCAATAATGGATGTAGCAACGAATAATGTGGTATTCCATGCGTAATATTCGAGCCCGCCAATATCATTAACCACACTGGGTAAAATGGTTGTGACGATATAAATATTGATAGCATGTAATGCAACGCCACCGGTCAGGGCTATAGTAAGTAATGCATTGGTGCCACTGAGTAAGTCGGCCCATGTGCCTTGGGGTAATGTTGAGGGTTGTTCGCTCATATATAGGCCTGCTAGACGAAAGAGAGGTAAAAAGGTATTATCCAAGTATTGTCTTGGATAATAAAATCACACTATGAATAAAGCAAGTAATTACTTTGATAATTTAAATCTTACTCAGGCAGTGGATAAAGTCCTGTTTTGTATTAAAACTAAAGGACCAATCTCCACCTCTGTGATTGCAAATGACCTGAATTTAACCGGAGAAGCGGCTCGCCAACATGTACAGAAGCTGACTTCGTTGGGGCTGGTGGAAGGGGTACAGTGCGCCGCTCAATCAGGAGCTGGCCGCCCACGGCAAAATTGGGTGCTCACCGAATTAGGGCATCAGCGATTTCCAGATACCCATGCTCAGCTGGCATTACAGCTGATTGATTCAGTGCGAACTATTTTTGGTGATGATGGGCTTGAGAAACTGATCGAGCAGCGTGAAGCAGAAAGCCGAACTAAATATTTAGCGCGCTGTGAAAACTTACCGTTAGCACAACGTTTGGCGGAGTTAGCCGAAGTTCGCAGTGAAGAAGGCTATATGGCTAAAGTTGAACAAGATGGCGATAGCTGGTTATTTATCGAAAACCATTGCCCAATTTGTGCTGCTGCAACCGCGTGCCAAAACTTTTGTCGTTCTGAGCTAGCGCTATTTCGTGAAGTCATCGGTGAGGAAGCTCATATTGAACGGGAACAGTATCTTTTGGATGGTGCTGGGCGCTGTGTTTATCGAGTAACTTTAGCGGCTAAGAGGCTTTAATTCTAAATTTTTTATGAATTAACCATGCGTACAGAATGCCAGAAAATGCACCTGCAATATGGGATTCAGTCGATATTCGTTGATGGACGGGTAATAAACCACTCGCCATCGCGCCGAAATAGAACAAAACTAGCAGAGCAATAATAATATCGAGCAGTTTACGGCGTAGAAAACCTTGGGCGATTAACAAACCCCAAAGCCCAAAAATCCAGCCGCTCGCACCAATGTGAACGGCATTTCTTCCGATGATCCATACCATTAATCCCCCAACCAGAATAATAAATGCAGAGGCTCGGGCGTAAGCCTTGATAGAGTCGTGGAGTAGTAATGCGCTGAGGATTAGAAGCGGAGGGAGATTACTAAGTAAATGTTCCCAATCTCCGTGGATAAATGGAGCAAAAATAATGCCTACTAACCCATTTAGGGTTCTTGGAATAATACCAAAACCTACCAGTGTATTACCGCTGAGGCTATTGGCTACCTGAATGATGACCAGTAAGCCCACTAATGCTATCAGTAATTTAATCCGTGGGCTTAGCCAAGTTTGCATTATTGATGTCCGATGTTAATCGACTAAATTGAGGAAAGCTGCACCTCGTGCGCCACCCGAATTCCCATAACGAGCTTTTTCGATAGCGGGTAATTTGGCGATCCCATACAGGTATTGCGGTAGAATTTCAGGTAATAAGCGATAGATATCATCAAATTGTGATAAACCGCCACCAAATACCACTAAATCAGGATCAAATACCGTGATCACTTGTCCCATAAACATTGCCAGCACCGCCATATAGCGCTCAACATGTTGTTTAGCGTGTAAATCACCCTGCTGATAGCGTTGGATAATTTCAATGGCAGGGCATTTTTCACCCGTAAAAGCGGTATAAATACGCTCAAATCCGGGGCCGGATAGATATGTCTCAAAGCAAGCCGTTTGCCCACAGCCACAAAGAACTTCAGGAACGGTATCTCCCAAGAGTTTTGCTGCTCTGACACTCATATTCATGTGCCCAATTTCGCCTGCAATACCGTTTTTACCGGACAGCACTTTGCCATTGATGACGAAACCACCGCCGACGCCAGTACCTAAAATAATACCAAGCACACTTGGATAGCGCTTAAAATCAGGATCCCATGCTTCCGATAAGGCAAAACAGTTAGCATCATTTTCTACTTTGACGGGGCGCTTTAAGGTTTTAGCCAGATCGTGGACGAGGGGCTTATATTTTGCGGCGGGCACATTGGTAGTAAACACAATTCCGTCAGCGTGGTTCACAATTCCGGGAACACCAACGCCCACTTTGCCTTGGCAACTGAATTTGGCATCCGCTTCGGCTGTTAACTCACTAAATACATTCAATAATGCCTGATAGTCATCTTTGGGGGTTGGAACACGTTTTTGCCAAACAGGATTCAAATCGTGGTCGAATACCGCCAACTCAATTTTGGTGCCGCCCATGTCAAAGCCGTAATACATTAGATCTTCCTCTTATAGGTCTAAGACTCGAATAGATACCTATCTATTTGAGAAATAATGACTGAGAGTGTGCAATGTTCTAATTATACAAAAAGTTTCCCATAAAAGGATTGCGAGACGAATTTAATTAGTTTATTGTTATATTATAACATTACATTTAAAGGAAGTTACAATGAAAGTACTGAGTTCATTAAAAACCGCCAAACAGCGTCACCCTGATTGCCAAGTGGTACGTCGTCGCGGTCGAATTTATGTGATTTGCAAAACCAACCCCCGCTTTAAAGCTGTTCAAGGGTAGTCCTCCGTTATTTTTGTATCTCAGTGTTCCTTGCTTTTGCCATGGTAATTCATACTCCTTGCCATGGCATTTTTTATGTATTCACAAACTCAAGAATACTGCTCTTGATTTGCTCTCTTAACCAGAGGGTTTTGGAATTATAGGAGTTGCGCTTATGCCATAGCATTAAAAATGGAATTTCAAGTTGTTGATATAAAATATCATCTACAGGTAGTGGACGGCAGACTAAATCAAGATTGAAATCATTAACATAGTGTTGGCAATAACCCGGAGAGCTGGTGATAAGGTTGTGTTCAGGGCGAGAAGCCATTAACAGTGATTGCTCAAAGGTCGAGAAGGATAAATGAATTTGGCGATGAAGCCCCATGGTCTCGAGTAAATCATCCAATGCCCATGGAATGCGGTTACCAAATTCAGTACTAATATGGGGATATTTTAAATAATTTGCCAATGTCCATTCCTCTTGCAAAATGGGATGGTCACTGCGAATAAACGCGAGGGGTCTATCGGTAAATAATACTTCGAAATTAAGAATATCCGGTAAATGGTTAATCGACTCTTTTGACAAATGAAAGCTTTCACGCCCCACTAATCCGATGTCTGCATCCCCCGCAATCAGCGCCGCCAACGAGTTATAATCCCAATCCCGTACAATGACTTCCGACTCTGGATATTGGTTGAGAATATTGAGGGATAAATCATGGAGCATAATGAGGTTTAATGGTGCTTCCATCATGAGCCGAAACGTCATGCCTCGTGGTTTTTCGGTATCGCGGATCTCGGCAATATAGTGGGATAAATTTAAAAACTCAGGTAATGATTTTTCAATGCGGTGCATCAATGGGGTAGGGAGTAGCCCTTGCGGGCTACGAATAAATAATGGGTCATCAAACCATTGGCGTAGTTTTGCCAATGATTTACTCACCGAGGATGGGGTAATCGCAAGGCGCTTAGCGGCAAGACTCACACTGCGTTCTTCCATCAGATATTGCAGAATAACCAGTAAGTTCAAATCTAAGCGATGCAATTGTTTATTCACATGTAACGACCTTCTGGCTGGCTTGCGCCGTTGGCATTCTCAGTAACGCCATGCCAATCACCCCAGCGGCAAGCAAGATTATCAATAACATACTGATTGATGGGGTGCCTATCGCTCCCATCACCCAAATATATACAGAGGCAAAGCTGAGTTGAGAAATGGCGAGAATGGAGCTAGCAATGCCGGCTTTTCTGGCAAATGGGGATAATGCTTGGCTCATGATAATCCCGAACTGCATCGAGAAACCCATTCCACAGAAAGCGAATACAATAAAGAGTAGCACCAAATTTGGGTAAGCAAACAGGTATACGGACAATATCACAGCATTGAACAGGAATAAGCCGAGCGCGGTATTTAACAGGGATTGGCTATTAAATTGTGAGATTAATTTCGGCATTAGGAACGAGGTTCCCATGCTCACCATCGCCAATGCGGTCATTGCGGTAGAATACTGTCCCGTCGTGAAGCCAAGATTGCCCATCAAAATAATCGGGGCGACGTTCACATAAGTCAGGATCACTGCCATCCCAAAGCACGAAACAATTAAACGAGTGACAAAGAAATGATTGAAGATTTTTTCAGGCGTTTCTGGTTGAGATGTGGATTCATCGGTTTCTTGTCGAGCTACAGGTTTGGTTTCTTTTATCAACACTAAGCAGACAATAATACTGATGACCGCATAGGCTGCCATAAAGTAAAACATCATTGACCAATGGTAGGCGAGCAAAATCGCAAATCCAATCACAGGAGCGAGTACCGGTGCAATACAGGTCACGCCATTCATTGCCGCCAATACTTTTGTTCGTCTTTGTGGACTAAGAACATCACGTAAAATCGCGAAAGTCACCACATAACAGAAGCCAGCACCGATGCCTTGTAGGAATCGCGCCATCAGGAAAACATCAATCGATGTGGAATTTCCCGCCATGATGGAGGAAATAGCAAATACCGTTGCGCCTACTAATACGACAGGTTTACGGCCGATATGGTCAGCACACCATCCTGCAACCAGCATTGTGGATGCCATTCCAGCGAGATAAATAGAAAAGGCTACATGAAGCTGGCTTTCGGTTGCGTTCAGATCCGCAGCAATATAAGGAATACCAGTTAAATGGAGATCGACGCCGAGAGGATAGATTAGCACTATCCAGAAACTAAAAAGGACATATTTGGTCATGAGATAAGCTGCTTTATGAGAATTAACACCCTAATTTTAATCGGGATAAATGAGATAGCGTATGGATTAATTGGAAAATAGCATTTTCCAATATGGAAATCACTAAATCATATATTTATTCGTATTATTAGCGTCATTACTAATCTTCTTACTATTAGTGATGAAATTCACTTGCACACTGGTTCATATTTTGTCACGTTTAATACTCACAAAAAATTTCCAGTTTCGACTTCTTTGATGGTGATGATGCAATAGAAACTTCACTCATGGAGTCGAATGTGGAAATTTTTGGGGTAAAGAACGCAAACAGACAGGGTGAAAAGAATGAAAAATGTAGGGTTTATCGGCTGGCGTGGAATGGTTGGCTCAGTATTGATGCAAAGAATGGTGGAAGAAGGGGATTTTAACGTTATTCATCCTGTTTTTTTTACTACCTCCCAGCAAGGTGAAGAAGCACCTGTTTTCGGTGGCCACCGCAGCACATTGCAAGATGCGTTTGATATCGATGCATTGAGCGCATTAGATATTATTATCAGTTGCCAAGGTGGTGATTACACCAATGAAGTCTATCCAAAATTACGTGGAGCAGGCTGGAAAGGCTTCTGGATTGATGCGGCTTCTGCATTACGTATGAAAGACGATGCGATTATCATTCTTGACCCTGTAAACCACCAGCATATCCAAGACGGCTTAAATAAAGGCATTAAGACCTTTGTCGGCGGTAACTGTACGGTGAGTTTAATGCTGATGTCTCTTGGTGGTTTATTCGCAAATGATTTGGTTGAGTGGGCGTCTGTCGCAACTTACCAAGCGGCATCAGGGGCGGGTGCAAGAAATATGCGCGAGCTACTGTCACAAATGGGATCTCTGCATGCTCAAGTTGCGAAAGAGCTACAAAACCCAGCCTCCGCGATTTTAGAGATTGAAAAGAAAGTCACTGATTTTACACGCAGTGGTTCAATGCCAACAGATGCGTTTGGTGTTCCTTTAGCAGGCAGTTTGATCCCATGGATTGATAAAGCCCTTGAAAATGGTCAAAGTCGCGAAGAGTGGAAAGGCCAGGCAGAAACCAACAAAATTCTCGCAACAGGAAGCAATATTATTCCTGTTGATGGCTTATGTGTTCGTGTGGGAGCATTGCGTTGCCATAGCCAAGCATTCACATTGAAACTGAAAAAAGATATCCCACTGAATGACGTCGAGCAATTACTGGCATCCCATAATGAGTGGGTGAAAGTGGTACCCAATGACCGTGAAATTACGATGCGTGAGCTAACACCTGCGGCAGTGACGGGCACTCTGAATACGCCAGTGGGTCGTCTACGTAAACTGAATATGGGACCGGAGTATCTGTCAGCGTTTACTGTGGGTGACCAGTTACTGTGGGGGGCTGCGGAGCCTCTGCGCCGTATGTTGAGAATTCTGCTGTAGTTTAAATAGCGTCATTATTTTTGAGCCTGTACATTTTTTGATGTGCAGGTTTTTTTGTTTTTATGTTGCGTTATGCGATCAATTGTCGCATTGTGTGTGAATGATGAATTTATATCCAATGTAATGTTGCAGTATTCAAAACTAGAAGAGTGAAAAGTTAACATCGCTTAACTTAATTAATAATGAGAGGAAAATATGGCTATTTCAGTCAGACTTGATGATGAATTTGTAGCGGATGCGAGGATCCATGCTGAAGCGAAAAGTCGTAGTGTTCCGAAGCAAATTGAGCATTGGGCTAAAATAGGTCGTATTGCTGAAGATAACCCTGATTTGCCGTATAGCTTCATTGAGGAAATGTTATTGGCGCAGGCGGAAATCGAAAATAATAAGGTTTCTCGATATGTCCGTAAAACAAAACGTAGTTGAGGTTTTCCAAACAAACCGCTTTAGAAAATCATGTGATAAATTGTCAGAAAATGAGTTGCGCATAGTAGAAAATGAGATTGATAAAATTATTGAAAATCCGTTAATTGGTGAGCTCAAAAAAGGGGATCTTTCTCACCTTAGCGTTCATAAATTTAAACTAAATACACAGCTAGTATTATTAGGCTATTCATGGGTTGCAGGGAAATTAGAACTTTATTTACTAGGAATCAGTTCTCATGAGAATTTCTATAGTAATCAAAAGAAGCAATCTAAATCAGATTTGAAATTCATTATGTTATAAACACGTTATATTTTCAGATAAACGGCGTCTTAGTGAAGAAGCTAAGACGCCGTTGTTTTAATCAAATAGATTAAAACGACACTAACAGCTTGGCATCAAGATTATTTTCTAAATACCCCTTGGCAGTAAATTGGCTGTAATCCATGGACAGTTTGGTATTGTCTGTCAGCTGAAGGCTGGACCCCAGTTTGATTGCCATGCCATCCCGTGGTGCGTTAACGCCGTAATAGTTAAGCGGTGGTGCAAGCAGGTTGCGGTGGGTGAATCGAAATGCCATTTCACGCTCCCGCTTGTCATATTGATGCTGCCAGCCGAGTTCCCCGTGTACATCGATTGAGGATGTATTGCCCACTTTCCATTGGTTATCTAAACGTAATCCCAGAGTTGTGGTCGTGGCATCAAGGGATTGGCGACCGGTCACTAGTGAGGCTTTTTCCCCATTTTCACGGAATCCGTGACTTTCAGCGTTAGTAAAAGCGAAGTTAACAAACGGTTCGGCATTGATGATGGAAGATTTCCACGGGTAAGCGGCTTCCATAAACAGGTGGTTGGTTTTGCCTTTATAATCAGCGGTATTGTGATCGGAATAAATGGATGAGGTGACCGTTCTCTCTGTTTTGATGGTGTGCCATGTGTGCCCCAGCCCTGCACGGAGGGTTATTGGCGCTAATCGCAGAGAGCCATAAGCCGCTAAATAATAATTATTGCTATGGCTATGACCGACACCGCCTGATACGGAATTTTTGGTAAAACCAGAGCTTATTCCAAAGATAAAGTCATCATTAAAGAAATGCTTATCAGCCCCTAAGAACACGCCATAATTGCTGTTTGTAAAACCGGAAGCGTTTCCATCACTTTGGGTTCTATCCCAATGGTAGGGAATATTTACCCACATATTGCTGCGGTTATCTCCACGCTCTTTGACGATATTTTCCGATATACGAGTTTGTTGCAGTAGCGCGCCGTGATATTGGCGATGGTTATTCAACTGGCTAGCCAGGGTATCGATATGAATTTGTGGAGATAGGGTACGAAGAAGGTCGTTAACCCCTACGGTGGTTTTGCTGAGAACTAAGCGTTCATACAGGGTGTTGCTAAGAGAGAGATTTTCAAGGGCGTGTGCAACGGCAGTTTGGTTTGGCGTTTTTGCAAATGTATCGAATGCAAGGTCGCTACGTCCGACGTTGAGTGTAACCAGTTTCGTTGTGGGCGAGCGAGGATCTTCACCGTAATCTAATGTTGTACCGATGAACAGGTAGTTTGGTTCTACACCATCAAATTTCCCTTGGATTTTTTTAGCACTAATAATTGTATATTCGGTGCGAAATCGATTCTGAATTTCATCTTCATTCGGTATACGTTCATTGAATGGCGGTGATTTTTCAGCGAAGAACACTTTGACCTTACCGCCGTTGATGACCACCGTATCACTAGACTGTAGGGCATCAAATTCTTGTGTGTCTGTTGTTTGAAGATCCACATGGAATTCACTACCGGGTTGGAAGGTGGCCGTATTATTCACTGTTATACGCCGTGTTGGGTCTTTAGTATTATCTCCAGGGGTTAAGATAGCGCCACTGTTAACCACTAAGTCATCAACCGAGCCAGAAGCAATAAATCGGGCTCCTTGGTTTAATGTCACCGTATTTCTGATGCTGTGACTGAGCTGTAATGTACCATTAGTAACGTCGACTGGCACATGCAGAATATGTTTGACGTTAAGCTCTCCACCATTGATGTTGATGGGGCCTGTTAAGTGGTTTTCTTGCGTTAAAATCACACGACCTTGCTGTATATCCAGCCCTGCAAAACGGTTAGTACCTGTTAAGGTTAAGGTCCCTTCCCCTTGTTTAATTAAGCGCCCTTTGCCCTCAATATTATTGCTCCAAGTATCGGCTATGCCGACGTTAGCAACATCGTCTTGAGTTACCCGCTGATTGACGACCCAATCTTCAGCAAGATGTGTGGGACCTTTGTAGGCTTTGGGTAAGTTAATCAGCCCCCAGTGGCTTTCTGGTTGATTTTGTTTAACTCCCCAGCCCGCTAAAGAGTTTGTGGGATAGGCAGTGCCTGCAATAATTTGCTGCCACTGGGATTTGTTAAGATAGGCAAAGCGGGAGCGTAGCAAATACGCGGCGTCAGCAGGAACTTGATCAACTTGAAGTGCCGGAGATGGCTGCTCACTTTGCTTAGCGTAATAACCTAGGTTTTCATTAAAAGAGGGGAGAGAGCCTACCGGTGGTTTGCATTTTTTATTACTGATGGTGCATTGGTTTTGTAGATCTTGGCGCACTTCTTTGGCCAAGTTAATCATGGCATTGGCTGTTTTATCTTCTTTCAGTAAATGAGCGAGAAGATAATAATTGGCGGCGCGAGAGGTTATGGTATCGGTTGGGAAATGCGCACCGACAATCACGCGGCTTTCTCCATAGCCTATGGCTCTATCAAAGAATTGAGTGCCTTTTTCTGGATAAATCGTGGCAAATATAGCGGCTTGTTTAAATCCATTCCAAGTATGTCCACTTGGGTAAGAAGAGCCTGTAATACCGATATAGTTTGGGAGATATTCGCCTTTATGATCGAGTACTTGATTTGGGCGACCACGTAAATAATAGTCTTTGAGAATAAAATCTATTGAGCGAATTCGATTTTGAATTGGGTCATTTGCAAAGGTAGCTAAATGGAATAAATGTTCTAAACGGTTATAGGCTTTAATTTCTTTAAAATCATTATAATTAAATCCTTTTTGATTAAATACGTATTCCCGGTAAATATTAAAAATATATTCTGGCGTGCTTTGTTTATCTTTTTCCGCACTCTTTTTGCGTTTTCCTGTTAATTGCATTACCTGCTGGCTAACGTCTTTATCCCATTGTGCAGCTTGGGACTGTGGGGTTGGATACGGCGGGATTACCTGATTTCTTAGTTCGTCAAATCGCTGATTTCGCTGATCAATGATAGATTTACTGGCATCAATATAATCTGAGTTTGCCAAGGTAATTTGGGCGTTAAATAAAGCAAATAGACTGAGCGATACAGCGGGAGTTATTCTGTTCATTATAGACCTATAGATTTATAGAGAGGATAAAACCTATTTCATCTTAATGCAGTAATTTTAATTTTCTATAAATCAAAAGTAAAATAAGACAAACTTTATTTTCATTCTTTATTCTGTTAATTAAGTTTAGTTAGTCATTTTATTTAATTGAAATTTTAATTGTAATTAATAATAAATAGATACTTAAAATTAAACAAAAAAAATAACCCTATATCGAAATATAGGGTTATTTTATATCTAAAAATCAGATTGATTAGATATCGATATTTGCTGCTTTCAGTGCGTTCTCTTCAATGAAGGCACGACGAGGTTCTACCGCATCCCCCATCAGAGTTGTGAATAACTGGTCAGTTGCAATCGCATCTTTAACGGTCACGCGCATCATACGGCGAGTATCCGGGTTCATAGTGGTTTCCCAAAGTTGTTCTGGGTTCATTTCACCAAGACCTTTATAACGCTGCACTGCTAAACCACGACGAGATTCACGACTTAACCAATCTAACGCTTGTTCAAAGTTGTCGATATTTTGGCGACGTTCACCGCGTTGAATATAGGCGCCTTCTTCAATTAACCCACCGATGATGTCACCTAACTCGGTGATACGGCGATATTCGCTACCATGTACAAAGTCGAAATCGAGGTTATAGTCGCTATCTACACCATGGGTACGAATACGAATGGTTGGTTCAAACAGCTGACGTTCACGATTTTCGTGAATGATATAGCTGTAAGAGCTGCCCGCTTGTTCATTCTCTTCTAAGCGTTTAACCAGAGTACTTGCCCATTCTTCAACTTGTGCTTTATCTTTCAGAGCATCTTCAGTTAATGTCGATTGATACACTAAGCTATTAAGAAGCGCTGGTGGGTAGATACGCTCAAGACGGCGAATAATACGGTGTGCTGCATTATATTCAATAACCAGCTTCTCTAGCTGTTCACCTTTCATCGCTGGTGCGTCGGCACTTAAATGCAGCTCCGCGCCATCTAATGCGATAGAGATCAGATAATCATCCATCGCTTCATCGTCTTTAATATATTGTTCTTGTTTTCCGCGCTTCACTTTATACAGTGGTGGCTGAGCAATATAGATATGACCACGTTCAACGATTTCAGGCATTTGGCGATAGAAGAACGTCAACAGTAACGTACGGATGTGCGAACCATCGACGTCAGCATCCGTCATAATGATAATGCTGTGATAGCGCAGTTTGTCTGGGTTATATTCATCGCGACCGATACCACAACCTAAAGCGGTGATCAGCGTTGCCACTTCTTGTGAAGAGAGCATTTTATCGAAGCGCGCTTTTTCCACGTTCAGGATTTTACCTTTCAGTGGCAAAATGGCTTGGTTCTTACGGTTACGACCTTGTTTTGCCGAGCCGCCCGCAGAGTCCCCTTCCACTAAGTACAGTTCAGATAATGCTGGGTCACGCTCTTGGCAATCTGCTAATTTACCTGGTAGGCCGGCTAAATCTAATGCACCTTTACGGCGAGTCATTTCACGTGCTTTACGCGCCGCTTCACGGGCACGTGCTGCATCAATAATTTTACCCACGACGATTTTTGCGTCGCTTGGATTTTCCAATAAATACTCAACCAATTTCTCATTCATCAGTGTTTCTACCGCAGTTTTCACTTCGGAAGAAACCAGTTTTTCTTTGGTCTGGGATGAGAATTTAGGATCTGGAACTTTCACAGAAATAACCGCAATCAAGCCTTCACGGGCATCGTCACCGGTAGCACTGACTTTAGTTTTCTTCTGATAGCCTTCTTTTTCCATGTAGTTGTTCAGGGTACGGGTCATAGCTGCACGGAAACCAGCAAGGTGAGTACCGCCATCACGCTGAGGAATGTTGTTGGTAAAGCAGTAAACATTCTCTTGGAAACCATCGTTCCATTGCATGGCAACTTCTACGCCGATACCGTCTTTCTCTGTCGAGAAATAGAATACCGATGGATGAATTGGGGTTTTGTTACGGCTCAGGTATTCAACGAATGCCTTGATACCACCGTCATAATGGAAGTGATCTTCTTTGCCATCACGCTTATCAATTAAGCGGATAGAAACACCAGAGTTCAGGAATGAAAGTTCACGTAGGCGTTTCGCTAGAATTTCGTATTCGAATTCAGTGATACCTTTGAAGGTATCCATGCTTGGCCAGAAACGGACGCGAGTTCCGGTTTGGTCTGTTTCGCCAACGACAGTCAGAGGACCTTGTGGCTCGCCGTGTTTGTAGATTTGCTCGTGAACTTTGCCATCACGGCGGATCACTAATTCAAGTTTTTCAGATAAGGCGTTAACCACAGAAACACCTACACCGTGCAAACCGCCGGAAACTTTGTAGGAGTTGTCGTCAAATTTACCGCCAGCGTGCAGAACTGTCATGATAACTTCTGCCGCGGAGACACCTTCTTCTTCGTGGATACCGGTTGGAATACCACGTCCATCATCCTGTACGGAGACGGAGTTATCGGCATGGATAGTGATGACGATGTCGTCACAGAAACCGGCTAAGGCTTCGTCGATAGCGTTGTCCACAACCTCGAAGACCATGTGATGAAGACCGGTTCCATCGTCGGTATCACCGATATACATGCCCGGGCGCTTGCGCACCGCATCCAGTCCTTTTAATACCTTGATACTTGAGGAGTCATATGTATTCGACATCAACGTTTCCTGCTCTTTCTATTCCTGAGGTTGAACTTCTATTTTGCCTTGCTCTACACTAAACATCTTACTGTTGGCGTCAATCATATCATTGACTTGCGCTGGTGTAATAGCACTTACAAACACTTGTGCTTGCGTAGCCTTGAGACGAGTCGCTAAAAGCTGCCGGCGACCAGAATCAAGTTCTGAAGCAAAATCATCCAGTAGATACAGGCATCGTTGCCCGCTCTGTTGGGTGAGATACTCACCCTGCGCTAATCGTAATGCGCACATTAACAATTTCAGCTGACCGCGTGAAAGCATATCTTCGACGGGGATACCATCAGCTCGAATACGCAAATCAGCTTTATGTGGTCCAGAGGACGTATAGGTTAGCGTTCTATCGCGCTCAAATTGCCGCTCTAACTGTTCTGAATAATCAATTTCTTTATCCCAACCACGTTGGAAAGATACTGAAAGTGAAAATTCGGGTAAAAACTGTTGGCAGGTTTGCTCAATGTTTTCAGCTATACCTGCAATATATTCGCCACGCCACTGGCTTATTTGTTCTGAGATCGGTGCGAGTTGCTGATCCCAATGGCGGATTTGCTCATAACGAGTCACTTGTCGTAAAGCCGCATTTCGCTGCTTTAACAAACGTTTTAAGTCCGACCAAGTAGAAAAGAACAAGGCTTCATTATGAAAGCAGCCCCAATCAATAAATGCTCGTCGGTATTTTGGACCACCATTTAGCAGTGTGAACCCTTCTGGGGTTATCAACTGCATGGGTAATAATTTTGCAAGTTCCGCAATTTTATGCCCATCGGTACCATCGATTCTGACTTTGCTATCACCTTCGCGGTTTTTACTCAAACCAAGTGATAGCGCTTTGCGATCGCTATCTAAGTGTCCCAGTTTACCATGCAGAATAAATTGTTCTTGGTCATGGCGGATAACTCTATTCGCTTGAATACTGCGAAATGCTCGCCCATGACCCAGAGTGTATATAGCTTCCAGTATACTGGTTTTGCCACTCCCATTAGGACCAATAAGAAAATTGAACCCCGTTGCAAGGGAGAGATCGGCGTCTTCAATATTACGAAAATCGCGGATCAATAAACGCGAAAGAATCATACTGACTAATTACAAACGCATTGGCATAACAACATACACCGCAGATCGACTCGCCGAGTCTTCAATTTGGACACTGGAAACTGCATCGGTTAAAAAGAGCGTTACATTTTCACTTTTCAGCGTATTGAGGACGTCGAGGATATAACTGACGTTAAAGCCAATTTCCATCTCGCCACCTTGGTAGCTGACATCAACAATTTCTTCCGCTTCTTCTTGCTCAGGGTTATTTGCCGTAATGCGTAATTGATTTTCACTAAAGAATAAACGGACGCCACGGAATTTTTCATTGGATAAAATCGCCGCGCGAGAAAAAGCCTGTTTCAATAAATCACAACGGGCTTCTAATGTTTTGTCCGGATTTTTAGGCAATACTCGGCGGTAGTCAGGGAAGCGACCATCCACTAATTTTGACGTAAAGATAAAATCGCCAACATGCGCACGAATATTGTTACTCCCAATTTGCAGCTGTAATGGCGCATCGCCACCATCTAACAGGCGCATTAATTCGATGACGCCCTTACGCGGGACGATCACTGAATGGGAGGGTAATTCCTGACCAATATCCATAGAACACACCGCAAGGCGGTGACCATCCGTAGAAACGGTTCTTAGTAATTGACCTTCAGTTTCAAACAGCATGCCGTTGAGGTAGTAACGGACATCTTGGTGCGCCATTGAAAACTGAGTTGCTTCAATTAGACGTTTTAAGATGGATTGCGGAAGTGAAAATTCTACTTCACTTTGCCAATCGTCTAAGTTTGGGAAGTCGGCTGCGGGTAATGTGGATAATGAGAAACGGCTGCGACCGGAACGGACCAGCAGTCTGTCATCATTCAATTCGACTTGAATTTCAGAACCTTCAGGTAAGCCACGCCAAATATCAAAAAACTTGCGTGCAGGCACCGTCGTTGCACCAACTTCATGCTCTCGGGTGAGAGGAACATTGGCCATCATTTCCATTTCTAGGTCGGTTCCTGTCAGTTGCAGGGCTCCCTCTTTTACTTGAAGTAAAAGATTACCTAAAATGGGTAGCGTTGGACGTCCACCTAAAGGGCCACTAACCTGTTGTAACGGTTTTAATAACTGCTCGCGTTCTATAATAAATTTCATAGCAATTAAGATGATAATGTTCTGATTAAGTTAGAAAAATCTTCTTTGATGTCATGGCTTTCTTCTCGTAACTGTTCAATTTTACGACAAGCGTGCAACACCGTAGTGTGGTCACGACCGCCAAAAGCATCCCCGATTTCCGGTAAACTATGGTTTGTCAGCTCTTTCGCCAGCGCCATTGCCATCTGACGCGGACGAGCGACAGAGCGGGAACGACGCTTAGAAAGTAAATCAGCGACTTTAATCTTATAGTACTCAGCAACAGTTTTCTGAATATTATCAATAGTTACCAGTTTTTCTTGCAGTGCTAGCAAGTCACGCAACGCCTCTCGAACAAAATCGATCGTAATTGCACGACCCGTAAAATTCGCATTAGCGATAACACGGTTTAATGCACCTTCTAACTCACGCACATTGGAACGTAAGCGTTTTGCGATAAAAAACGCGACTTCACCCGGAAGTTGAATCTCGTTTTCATCTGCTTTTTTCATCAAAATGGCAACACGGGTTTCCAATTCAGGTGGTTCTATCGCGACCGTTAAACCCCAGCCGAAACGCGATTTCAAGCGATCTTCTACCCCGTTTATCTCTTTTGGATAGCGGTCAGAAGTCAAAATAATTTGTTGATTGCCTTCCAGCAGTGCGTTGAATGTATGAAAAAACTCTTCTTGTGAACGCTCTTTGTTAGCAAAAAACTGAATATCATCGATAAGTAAAGCATCAACAGAACGGTAGTAACGTTTAAACTCTTCAATTGCATTATTCTGCAATGCTTTGACCATATCTTGAACAAATCGTTCAGAATGCATATACACCACACGAGCGTTAGCTTTGTGCTGCATGATGCTATTACCCACCGCATGCAATAAGTGAGTTTTACCTAAACCAGTTCCGCCATAAAGGAACAGGGGATTATAAGCCCCGCCTGGGTTTTCGGCGACTTGCCTCGCGGCTGCACGGGCTAGCTGGTTTGATTTACCCTCAACAAAGTTATCAAATGTGTGCTTAGGGTTAACATTTGAACGATAAGCCACATCGGGTTGTACTTTGTTGGAGTTATCCCAACTTGGTTTTACGGGGGCTGATGGCATCGTGAACGACGGCATTGCATTATTATTGCTAGCGCGTGTTTGAGTACTCACTGGCGCAACCGTTAACGGTTTATTCCCTACTTCAAAGTGTAGAGCAGGGGCATCTGAACCGCAAAAGTCATTCAATAATTCGTTGATATTATTGATGTACTTATCTCTTACCCAGTCAAGGACGAAACGATTCGGGGCATAAAGTGCCAGTGTATTGTCGTTTAATTCAGCTTGAAGAGGTCGTATCCACATACTGAATTCTGTGGCAGGTAGTTCATCCTGCAATCGGGCAAGACATTGCTGCCAAAGCGAAAGTGACACGTTGGACTCCCCTAAACAAGGTCAATGAAACAAGAATTACGGATTTTGCTAAGAATTTTTACTGATGACGACTATCTCAGTCACTTTATGAAAGTCACTAAGGTATATAAAGCATCAGAGAAGTATTTAGATTAACTCACCCTATATATCCACAACATATCACCGATCGACTGATCAGTAATATGACAGGAGATCATACCGTAAAAATCACTCAAGATCTCCATTCTTTTACACAGTTTTTATGCTTTTTATCCACAGGCAAATGTGGTAAGGCAACTCTGGTAGGGGAGAATTTCGCTGGAGGATCGCAGGCAACATCAAATTTTCCACATGTCTGGGGATAACTTTAGCCTATATATAGAAATTGTCTCTAAGATCAAAAAATATTTTTGGATCTTATTAAGATCCTTGCGCTTTAGGGCGGAGTCCGTATAATCTTCCTCCCTGTGTACTTCATGAATGTGACTTTTTACGACTCACTATAATGGTGTCGTTTTGTGGTCTGCCTCAAAAAACTCTTGGGTTATTTGAGGGTTAAACTGTAAAACGTATTGTAGAAAAGGCGAAAAATGCGCTCATTTATTGATTGTCACAGCATATATCGGCAAACCGGTCAGCCAGGTTTTAAATAAAAAGTGGTTTGATTGCGTCATTTCATTGACGTGACCCCCTATGTTTTATTACAATCCTGCCTCTTTCCATATTGTTGCGACAGAGGCACAGGTGTAAATCAGTTTCCACTGGTTGCCAAACGCGTTTACTGAATCAGTAATAAATTTTAAAGTTAGGTAGAAATCGTTATGAAACGCACTTTTCAACCGTCCGTACTGAAGCGCAACCGTTCACACGGTTTTCGTGCTCGTATGGCTACAAAAAATGGTCGTCAGGTTCTGGCTCGCCGTCGTGCTAAAGGCCGCGCTCGTCTGACCGTTTCATCTAAGTAATAAAGCTAGCCCTCTCAGTGGTTACGCTCGCTTTTACCCGGGAGTTACGTTTGTTAACTCCCAGGCATTTCGACAATGTCTTCAAACAGCCGCAGAGGGCGAGTTCCCCAGAGATAACAATCCTTGGTCGCCTTAACGAGCTGGGGCATCCCCGCATCGGTCTTACCATCGCCAAAAAAAATGTTAAACGAGCTCATGAGCGCAATCGTATTAAACGATTAGCCCGTGAATACTTTCGTTTGCATCAACATGAGTTGCCTCCTATGGACTTTGTGGTATTGGTAAGAAAAGGGGTCGCTAATCTCGACAATCAACAGATCACGGAATCCTTGGATAAGTTATGGCGTCGTCACCGTCGCTTGGCTCAAAAATCCTGATCATGCTGATCAGAGGCTACCAACTGGCTATTAGCCCGTTGTTAGGGCCTCGCTGTCGTTTTAATCCTACGTGCTCTAATTACGGAATTGAGGCATTGCGCAGGTTTGGTATGCTAAAAGGTAGTTGGTTAACTGCTAAACGCGTATTAAAATGCCACCCTTTACACGCTGGTGGAGATGATCCTGTCCCACCCAGAAAAACTGATGATAATAGAGAATTATAACGATGGATTCGCAACGCAATCTTCTACTCATCGCTTTGTTGTTCGTGACGTTTTTGGTTTGGCAGGCTTGGGAGAGCGATAAAGTTGCTCAGGAAACCAAAACTGTTCAAACTTCGCAACAAAAAACGGACATGCCAAACAGTGATGGTCAAGCGGTCACAAATAGTGAGCAAGGTAAGCTTATTGCCGTTAAAACTGACGTACTTGATGTTCGCATCAATACTCGCGGTGGTGATATTGATGAGGCTGATCTGTTAGCCTATCCAGCAACCTTGAACTCACCAGACCCGTTCCGTTTATTAGAAACCACACCAGGTTTTGTTTATCAGGCTCAAAGTGGTCTGATTGGTCCTCATGGTCCAGACAACCCAGCGAACAATAACGGTCAACGTCCTCTTTATACCGCAGACTCGGCAAGCTTTGAGCTACAAGCGGGTCAAGATGAATTACGTGTTCCGATGTCTTTCACCGATAACAACGGTGTTGTCTATCAGAAAACGTATATTCTGAAGCGCGGTAAATATACTGTTGAAGTTGAATACAGTATTCAAAACCCAACAGCACAGCCTCTGAGCCTTGCTTTCTTCGGTCAGTTAAAACAGACCATTGCACTGCCAGAACAGCGTGATACAGGAAGCAATAACTTTGCTCTGCATACATACCGTGGTGCGGCTTATTCTTCTGATGAAAACAACTATAAAAAATATAGTTTCAGTGACATCGAAGATAAAAACTTAAGCCTGACTACGAAAGGCGGCTGGGTCGCAATGTTGCAACAATATTTTGCAACGGCGTGGGTTCCAGAAGCGACAGAACAAAGCACTTTCTATACCATTGATCTCGATAAAAAATCGGCTATCGTTGGTTATAAGAGCGAGCCAGTCACTATCGCGGCGAATGGTGCAGGTACTTATTCATCGACACTGTGGATTGGACCTGAAATTCAGTCAGAAATGGCAGAAGTTGCTCCTCACTTAGATTTAACCGTAGATTACGGTTGGTTATGGTTTATTTCTCAGCCACTGTTCAAACTGTTGAAATTCATTCACGGTTTTGTGGGTAACTGGGGTATTGCCATCATCGTTATTACCTTTATCGTCCGTGGTATCATGTACCCGCTGACTAAAGCGCAGTACACCTCAATGGCGAAAATGCGTTTACTGCAACCAAAATTGGCTGCAATGCGTGAGCGTATTGGTGATGACAAACAACGTATGAGCCAAGAAATGATGGCGATGTACAAAGCAGAAAAAGTAAACCCACTGGGTGGTTGTTTACCTCTGCTGATTCAAATGCCAATCTTCCTTGCACTTTACTACATGTTGATGGGTTCTGTTGAACTGCGTCATGCACCATTCTTTGGTTGGATCCAAGACTTGTCTGCACAAGACCCGTACTACATCCTGCCAGTTCTGATGGGTGTGACGATGTTTGTTATCCAGAAAATGTCACCAACAGCTGTGACTGACCCAATGCAGCAGAAGATCATGACATACATGCCAGTCGTGTTTACCGTGTTCTTCCTGTGGTTCCCATCAGGTCTGGTTCTGTACTATATCGTGAGTAACTTAGTCACCATTATCCAGCAGCAGATTATTTATCGTGGTCTGGAAAAACGTGGTCTACATAGTCGCGATAAGAAAGAGAAAAAGTAATCTAGATTCTTAACGAGTTTAGAAGGCTTCACAAAGCCAGATTCTATAGTAACATTGAGGCGTTCCAGTTCGGAGCGCCTCAATTTTTTTACGCAGAGACAGAGAAACATCATGCAAATCAACGATACTATCGTCGCACAGGCAACACCTCCCGGTCGTGGTGGAGTGGGAATTTTACGTGTATCCGGTCCAAAGGCAGCCTTAGTGGCTGAAACGGTACTTGGAAAGTTACCAAAGCCGCGTTATGCCGAGTATTTGCCATTTCGTGATGTGGATGGCTCTGTTCTTGACCAAGGGATTGCAATTTATTTCCCAGGACCGAATTCTTTCACGGGTGAAGATGTTCTTGAATTACAAGGGCACGGTGGTCCGGTTATCCTCGATTTACTACTCAGAAGAATTTTGACGATTGGCGCAATTCGTATTGCGAATCCGGGCGAGTTTTCTGAGCGCGCATTTTTAAATGACAAACTGGATTTGGCACAGGCCGAAGCTATCGCCGATTTGATTGATGCCAGCTCTGAACAAGCAGCTCGTTCTGCAATGAACTCTTTGCAAGGGGCTTTTTCATCCCATATCCACCAATTAGTGGAAGCACTCACTCACTTGCGTATCTATGTCGAGGCTGCCATTGATTTTCCTGATGAGGAAATTGATTTCCTGTCTGACGGCAAAATTGAAGCCAAACTGAATGAAGTGGTTGATGATTTGGAGCAGGTTCGCTCTCAAGCTCGACAAGGCAGTTTACTGCGTGAAGGAATGAAAGTGGTGATTGCCGGTCGTCCAAATGCGGGTAAATCCAGCTTGTTGAATGCATTGGCGGGACGTGAAGCGGCGATTGTCACCGATATTGCAGGAACCACTCGTGACGTACTGCGTGAGCATATTCATATCGACGGTATGCCACTGCATATTATTGATACCGCAGGCTTACGCGAAGCCAGTGATGAGGTTGAGCGCATCGGTATAGAACGCGCTTGGAACGAGATTGAACAAGCTGACCGTGTATTATTTATGGTGGATAGTACGACGACAGACGCCACCGAGCCGCAAGAAATTTGGCCTGAATTTATGGCGCGCCTACCAGAAACGTTGCCAGTTACTGTCATTCGTAATAAAGCGGATAAAACCGGAGAGTCGATTGAGTTTGTCGCAGATGTGCGTTACCCATTAATCCGGTTATCTGCTCGCGAAGAGAAAGGCATCGATTTGCTGCGCGATCATCTCAAAGAAACCATGGGTTTTAGTGGCAATACGGAGGGGGGCTTCTTAGCACGCCGCCGTCACTTACAAGCACTGAATAATGCCGCAACCCACCTCGCACAAGGTTATGACCAGTTAGTGAATGCTCGCTCCGGTGAGTTATTGGCTGAAGAGTTACGCTTAGCTCAGCTCGAACTCAGCGAGATCACGGGCGAATTTACGTCCGATGATTTGTTAGGGCGTATTTTCTCGAGTTTCTGTATTGGGAAGTGAGAATATTAGTACGATGTTTTATTTTAAATAACCTAATAATTTGAAGTAATTGATTTTTTAGTTGTTTGTGTACGATTGAAATATATTGAATTTAACTAGTCAACCAATAAGACGAAGTGATAGGTTATTTATCTAGGCTGTACTATTTGAGTTAGGCAGAATAAGGGAATTTCAATATGGAACAACAGCAAATTCAAGCACTCACAATGGCTTTTGAAGACCATGCTCAGCAAATAGAAAATGGGGTTGAATATTGGCTGGCGAGAGATCTACAGCATCTCTTAGGCTATGGAAAATGGGATAATTTTGTTAGTGTAATATCAAAGGCTAAAACAGCATGTGAAATTAGTGGTCATGCTATTTCAGACCATTTTGCTGACGTCGGGAAAATGGTTGAGCTAGGTTCTGGTAGCCACCGTGAAATAGATGATATTATGTTAACCCGTTATGCCTGCTATCTGGTTGCTCAGAACGGTGATCCTCGTAAGCAAGAAATTGCGTTCGCACAAACTTACTTTGCAATGCAAACTCGTAAAGCAGAGTTAATAGAGCTGCGTTTACTTGAGGCTGAACGGGTGCTGGCACGGCAGAAACTTTCTGCAACAGAAAAAGAATTATCTAGCATTATCTTTGAACAAACGGGAGGAAACCAAAACTTTGCATTGATTCGTAGCAAAGGTGACATGGCTTTATTTGGTAAAAATACCCAAGCAATGAAAACCCAATGGGAGGTGCCAGATAATCGTCCACTAGCTGATTTTGCGCCAACGATTGTCCTCAAAGCCAAAGATTTTGCTACTGAAATTACTATTCATAATGCTCGTACGCAACAAATGAGTCGCGAGGAGCAAATATCTAATGAGCATGTAACCAACAATCAAGCAGTGCGCCAAACGTTAATCAGTCGAGGTATTCACCCAGAACAATTACCACCTGCAGAAGATGTGAAGAAGGTAGAACGGCGTTTAGCATCCGCAGATAAAAAGTTACTTAAGAACCCAGAGATGCTTGGTGATGTGGATGAAACCAATGACTAATATTTTGATTTATTTGTGTTTTTAATTTGCTGTATTGGTAAGTAAGCATCTTTGATGATACTGATTGCGAAGTCTCTACTCAGTATTGCGTGTAGAGATGGATTTACCTGCTGTAGCAGGTAGAATGATAACTACCGGCTACAGTGGATAATAATAATTACTTGAATTTTTTTATTTTCTTGCATAGCTTTATAATTAAGTAAAAATTGAAAATTATGAATGCTAAAAGAGCATATTCGACCATAACATAAAGGGTACTTTCAATGTTGAAACTCCAAAGTGATAATTTACTAGAGATAAATATTTTTATGACAGTAGGAAGATTAATATAAAATAAAGCTAAAAATGATATAAATATAGGAATGACGATTGACCATAATGTTTTACGAATTTTAGTTTTACAATTTGCCCTGGCTTTTTCGCCAGCGATTGACTCATCTTGAGTTAATGAATCATTTATTTTTGGCCATGCCAAATTAAATAAAAATGTTATCAATGTAAGTAATAACCCAGATATGGCTATAATATCACTCAGTTTCATTTAAATTTAACTCCGCACAAAGTAAATCATAGGAGTCTTCACTAATTTCAAATTGACTAGCGCTTCCTTTTTTCTTGGTGATAGGCTTAAATGTAGGTTTTCTTTGAGTGATTAGTTTGTTTAGCTCATCTTTTACAACATCAGAATTAATTACTACTAAGTATAATTCATCTGAATTTTCGGCAGATTCAATGACTCGTTTCATTGTATTGATTAATGAGGAGTCTAACGTATGTTTAAATCTAGATACTGTATTCGCAAGTAGAGTTTTACTTTGGCTCTGTGTTAATTGAAAAATAGTTGATATGTCAGCTTCAGTAGGAAGGTTATCACCGAAATAGTGTTGAATTAAAAGGAGCAATCTATTCTGTCTAATTTCATCAGCACGATTTGGCATCCCTGTCTCAGTTATCATGGATAGGTATTCTAAAAAAGAAGCTTTTGCAATTTTATTCAATGTATCTTGAATGCTTGCATCATCAACTTTTAATATTTTTTTAATTAATTCTTTTTTTTCTTGGTTCATATCTTGGGATGTTAGAACGAAGTTAATGCTCATTTTTATCCTCTTTGAGAAGTTAGTTTATTAATAATTGTTTTTTGATGGAAATTAAAAGTTTCGTTTTTGTATCAATATTTTTATATCATAAAAAGTATATTAGATTTTTTAAATAAAAAGCAATGCTAGATTGTTTTTTTATGGGCTTTTATTATAAATTGAAAACTAAATAAAGTGGAAAATCGAGGTTTTATTTCGTGGTTACACTTATTTTTTCATCATAATAAGTGGTCTTGGTTATAAAATAATAAATAATAGATTTTAAGTCTGTATTTAAAAGTGATGTTGATGATTGTATTATGTTAATGATTTTTGTTTTTTAATCTATTGATATGAAATAGTTAATAAGCCTGATGATAAATTCAAGTTATTATGTAAATTGGAAAGTGATTTATTTTATTATAGTGATTTACATTATCCAGAATAGAATTCAATTTTTAGATATTTTAAAGCACGAATTTAATTTTAAATAATATGCTAAAATTCGACTCAAAATTTCGTATCAAAAATTGACAATTCTATTGTGGAGGTTAGTTATATGAAATGGATAGCATTAATTACTTTAGGTTTTGTAGTGATGGTTGTTTGGAATGTGTACTCATCTAAAAAAAGAAGGGAATATTTGTTGCATAAGTATGGTGACGAAACCGTAGTTAATATGATTATGAAACGTACTTTTTGGATAGGGCAAACCTCTGAACAATTATTGGATTCTTTAGGGCGCCCACTAGATATCTCTTCTAAAGTAATGAAGACAAGATATAGAGAGATACGGAAATATAATAAAACCGGATCAAATAGATATGGGCTGCGCATTACCTTGGATGATGGTTTTGTTCAAGGGTGGGATGAGAAATAGTTACTAGTAGGGTGTTTCTAGTTAACACCCTAAATATTTAATCCCTCACCCGACTCGGATGAGTAAACACCGTCGCTTTACCTTGGCGGCAGAATCCGACCAGCGTCAAATTGGCTTTTTCGGCGACCTCAATGGCAAGAGCTGTTGCAGCAGAGACCGCAAATAAAATCTCCGCACCACAGCTAGCCGCTTTTTGAACCATTTCATAACTGGCACGGCTAGAAACTAAAATTGCCCCTTGCTGCCAATCTGAGCGGCTTTTCATGCCCAATAGCTTATCAAGCGCCACATGGCGACCCACATCTTCACAACCACCGACTAATAAACCTTCAGGGGAAATCCACGCGGCAGCATGGGTACAACCTGTTAATGCCCCAATTTCTTGGACTTTTTTTAATTCATTAAGCGCATTATCGAGGTATGATAGAGAGAAGGTTTGAGTGAATGGCAGCGGTGTGAGAGGTTTGAAAATCTCGTCGAGCTGTTCTGTGCCACAAATACCACAGCCAGTACGGCCCGTTAGGTTACGTCTGCGCTCTTTGAGTTCCATAAAACGGCGGTTGGATAATTCAATCTGTACTTCAATGCCTCGATGGCAGCCCTGTACAATATCAATTCCACGGATTTCATCTCGGGATTGTATAATTCCTTCGGATAATGAAAATCCGACAGCAAAATCACTCAAATCTTTTGGCGTTGCCATCATTACGACGTGAGATATTCCGTTGTATACAAGTGCAACAGGAATTTCTTCTGCAACATAATCATTAACCAATAATCCTAGGTTGTTTTTTTGTTGCACGGTTGTGTGATTAACGCCGATCATTTTAGATAATTTGGGGTTATTTGTAGTATTTGTTTCATACATTAGATGAATTCCTATCACTAATGATACATAATATTCGATATGGGTAAAAAGAATTTACACCATTAATCAGGCAATGAACCTGAATACGTAAGGATGACGTTGAATAAGAACAGTTTACCTCAATTTATGTAACGAAGTTAGGTAAACATGAGCAATGTATATGAGGAGATCCCCCATGCAAGTCAGCAGAAGGCAGTTCTTTAAGATCTGCGCTGGCGGTATGGCAGGTACAACGGCAGCGGCACTGGGTTTTATTCCAGCCACCGCACTAGCATCGACTCGCCAGTATAAATTACTGCGAGCGAAAGAGACCCGAAATACCTGTACCTACTGTTCTGTCGGCTGTGGGCTGTTAATGTACAGCCTCGGTGATGGCGCGAAAAATGCAAAAGAAAGTATTTTTCATATTGAAGGGGACCCGGATCATCCGGTAAACCGTGGCGCACTTTGTCCTAAAGGTGCAGGATTAATCGACTTCATTCACAGTGAAAGTCGCCTGAAATATCCAGAAGTTCGCGAACCAGGCACTAACGAGTGGAAACGCATTTCTTGGAACGAAGCCTTCGACCGCATCGCCAAGTTAATGAAAGAAGATCGTGATGCTAACTTCATTAAACAGAATAAAGATGGTGTAACTGTCAACCGTTGGTTAACCACCGGTATGCTGTGTGCATCAGCGGCAAGTAATGAAACAGGTTTTGTAACCCAAAAATTTAGTCGCGCCCTCGGCATGCTTGCCGTGGATAACCAAGCGCGTGTCTGACACGGACCAACGGTAGCAAGTCTTGCTCCAACATTTGGTCGCGGTGCGATGACCAACCACTGGGTTGACATTAAAAACGCAAACCTGGTTGTTGTTATGGGTGGTAATGCCGCAGAAGCGCATCCAGTTGGTTTCCGCTGGGCGATGGAAGCAAAAATCCATAATAAAGCCAAACTTATTGTTATCGATCCTCGCTTTACCCGTACTGCGGCTGTGGCGGATTTTTACACGCCTATCCGTTCTGGTACTGATATTGCGTTCCTGTCGGGTGTGATCAAATACTTACTAGATAACGAGAAAATTCAACGTGAATACGTTGAGGCGTACACTAACGCCAGCTTAGTTATCCGTGAAGATTACGGTTTTGATGACGGTCTGTTCACAGGTTACGATGCTGAAAAACGCCAATATGATAAGACCACGTGGAACTACGAGATGGATGAGAACGGCTTAGCGCTGCGCGATCCGACTCTGAAACACCCGCGTTGTGTCCTTAACTTATTGAAAGAACACGTCAGCCGTTATACCCCAGAAGTGGTTAACAACATTTGCGGTACGCCAATCAAAGACTTCCTGCAAGTCTGTGAGTACCTTGCAGAAACGAGTGCAAAAGACAAAACAGCGTCATTCTTGTATGCACTGGGTTGGACCCAACACACCGTTGGTGCGCAAAATATTCGTACTATGGCGATGATCCAGTTACTACTGGGTAACATGGGGATGTTAGGCGGTGGCGTTAACGCACTGCGTGGTCACTCCAATATCCAAGGCCTGACTGACCTAGGTTTGTTATCTCAAAGTTTGCCAGGTTATCTGACTTTGCCGTCAGAGAAACAAACTACGCTAGAAAGTTACTTAGCGGCCAATACGCCAAAAGCGACGGTAGCGGGACAAGTTAACTACTGGAGTAACTACCCGAAATTCTTTGTCAGCATGATGAAGACTTTCTATGGTGACAAAGCGCAGAAAGAAAATAACTGGGGCTTTGACCTGTTACCTAAATGGGATCAGGGTTACGACGTACTGCGTTATTTCGAAATGATGGATAAGGGCGAAGTTAATGGCTATATCTGCCAAGGCTTTAACCCATTAGCCTCATTCCCGAACAAGAACAAAGTCTCGAAGTCACTTTCTAAACTGAAATTCTTAATTACTATCGACCCGCTGAACACAGAAACTGCAAACTTCTGGCAAAACCATGGCGAAATGAATGATGTGAAACCGGAAGAGATCCAAACTACCGTGTTCCGTCTGCCATCTTGCTGCTTTGCTGAAGAAAATGGTTCAATTGTTAACTCAGCGCGTTGGTTACAGTGGCACTGGAAAGGTGCGGATGCCCCGGGCGAAGCTATCAGTGATGGTGAAATCCTGTCAGGTATCTATCATCGCCTGCGTCAACTGTATGAAACCGAAGGCGGCGCAGCTCCTGAACAGGTGCTGAGCATGACTTGGAACTACTTCGATCGTGATAATCCAACACCGGAAGAAGTGGCTCAAGAAAGCAACGGTTATGCATTAGAAGACTTAAAAGATGCTGATGGCAATATCATCGTGAAAAAAGGCGAACTGCTTAGCTCATTTGCTCAATTACGCGATGATGGTACAACGGCGAGTGGTTGCTGGATTTTCGCCGGTAGCTGGACACCGAAAGGTAACCAAATGGCTAACCGTGATAACTCTGACCCAACGGGTCTGGGTAACACATTAGGTTGGGCATGGGCATGGCCATTGAACCGCCGAGTTATTTATAACCGTGCATCTGCTGACCCAATGGGTAAACCATGGGATCCGAAGCGCCAAATTCTTGAATGGAATGGTAGCAAGTGGGTAGGAATGGATATTCCTGACTACAGCAATGCGGCGCCGGGTAGCGGTGTAGGTCCATTTATCATGCAGCCTGAAGGTATGGGTCGTTTGTTTGCTCTGGATAAAATGGCGGAAGGTCCATTCCCTGAGCATTACGAACCAATCGAAACGCCGCTGGATACTAACCCTCTACATCCAAGCGTGGTGTCAAACCCTGCGGCTCGTGTGTTTAAAGATGACTGGGCGCAAATGGGTAAAGCGACAGAGTTCCCATACGTGGGTACTACTTATCGTTTGACCGAGCATTTCCACTACTGGACCAAGCATGCACTGTTAAATGCCATTATTCAGCCGCAGCAGTTCATCGAAATCGGTGAGCGTTTAGCGAAAGAGAAAGGCATCGAGCAGGGCGACACGGTTAAAGTGAGCTCTAAACGGGGTTACATCAAAGCGAAAGCCGTTGTCACGAAACGTATTCAGACGCTGAAGGTGCATGGTAAAGATATCGATACTATCGGTATTCCAATTCACTGGGGCTTTGAAGGTTTAGCAGTTAAAGGCTTTCTTACCAATACGCTAACGCCATACGTGGGTGATGCGAATACTCAGACGCCGGAATTTAAATCATTCCTTGTCAATGTGGAAAAGGTGTAAGGAGATAAATTATGTCAATGCAATCACAGGACATTATTCGTCGCTCTGCCACCAATTCCCTGACTCCCGCACCTCAGGTGCGGGATTATAAGGAAGAAGTTGCAAAGCTAATCGACGTCACAACCTGTATTGGCTGTAAAGCTTGTCAGGTTGCGTGTTCCGAATGGAACGATATTCGCGACAAAATCGGTACTAACGTTGGGGTGTATGATAACCCGACGGATTTAACCGCCAAGTCATGGACAGTTATGCGTTTCTCTGAAGTTGAAGAGAACGATAGATTTGAATGGCTGATTCGTAAAGATGGCTGTATGCACTGTGCTGATCCTGGCTGCCTGAAAGCATGTCCAGCAGAAGGCGCAATCGTTCAGTACAAAAATGGTATCGTTGATTTCCAATCAGAACACTGTATTGGTTGTGGTTACTGTATCGCGGGTTGCCCGTTCGACGTACCACGTATCAACAAGGACGATAACCGTGCATACAAATGTACGCTGTGTGTTGACCGTGTTGAAGTGGGTCAAGAACCTGCGTGTGTGAAAACATGCCCAACAGGTGCGATTCACTTTGGTAGCAAAGAAGACATGATTAACATGGCAGGTGACCGTGTTGAAGAGCTGAAAACTCGCGGTTACGCAAACGCAGGTTTATACGATCCTGAAGGTGTGGGCGGTACGCACGTTATGTACGTTTTACACCATGCGGATAAACCTCAGCTGTATCATGGGCTACCAGAAAATCCGACCATCAGCCCAACAGTCACCTTCTGGAAAGGTATCTGGAAGCCGATGGCAGCGGTTGGTTTTGCTGCAACATTTGCGGCGGCCATCTTCCACTATGTGGGTATTGGTCCGAACCGCGTCTCCAAAAAAGATGAAGAAGAAGCTTTAGAAGATTTGCATAACGCAACGTCATCTGACTCTTCAAAATCAAAAGAAGGGGAGGATCAGAAATGATGCCAGATGATAATGACAAAATTATTCGTCATAAGCCGATTGAAAGGATCAATCATTGGGCGGTTGTGATTTGCTTCTTGTTCACTGCTATCAGCGGATTGGGCTTTTTCTTCCCATCCTTGAACTGGTTCATGAACATTTTAGGCACGCCACAATTGTCTCGAATTTTGCATCCCTTTGTGGGCACGGCGATGTTCTTGCTATTCGTATTCATGTTCTTCCGTTATTTCCACCATAACTTCATCAATAAAGATGATATTAAGTGGGCAAAAAATATCGGTAAGGTACTGAAAAACGAAGAAGCTGGCGACGTTGGTCAATATAACCTCGGTCAAAAAGGGGTGTATTGGGTTGTCACTATCTGCTTACTGGCTTTGGTCGTGAGCGGCGTGATTATGTGGCGTCCATTCTTTGCTGATTATTTCCCAATTCCAGTGTACCGTGCAGCGATTATCATTCACTCACTGTCGGCGATTGGTTTGATTCTGATGATTATCGTACATGCCTATGCGGCAATCTGGGTGAAAGGCTCAGTTCGTGCGATGGTGGAAGGATGGGTAACCCGTGGTTGGGCGAGAAAGCACCACCCACGTTGGTACCGTGAAATTGTTGCCAAAGAGAAACAGCAACAAGAGCAGCAAGATAAAAACTAAGCGTTTTTGTTTTGACGAATCAAGCCCACAACACTGTTTGTGGGCTTTTTACATTTTTGGCTAGAGGATATTTGCATTTTGTGCACAAAATCCTAACAAGCCAATGATAGATTGATTTCCTTCGGGTTACTGATGTTAAATGTTTAGTATTCTCATGCGCTAAAATGGAGTGATGAGAATAGATTTTAGATTAAATAGAACAGCCACAAAGCGGCTTTGTTATCACAATATCTACCCGTAAGCACCCTACCTCGAATAATCGAGTCCAGCGGTAGCCTATCAGACGCTTTTGTTTTATTCTGACCGCTGATTATGTCTATTCTTTACCACTTTCGGGAAAATGTGACACGTCGGTTTCTCGAACTAGGTTATAAAAAATATAAAAGAGAGAGAGCAATGGGTATTCGTATCGTCCCTAAAGAAGAATTAGGTCAAGAAAGATTGAAAGAAAAAGGAATTGGGTTTATTCCACCTGTTCTGTTCCCGAATTTAAAAAACCTTTATCAACGTCGCGCGGAACGATTAAAAGAACTTGGCGTGGGTGAACATCCTTTTGCAGATTATCTGAATTTTGCTGCGGAAGTGGCAACGGCACAAAATAATGCGCAGCATGACAACCCATTAGAAATGGACATGGCTGAAGTACTGGCGCGTTCAACCGTAACGAATACGCCACCGTTAGATGCAAAAACATTTCCTCGTACGAATCATTGGCACAAATTATTAAGCTCGATCATCGCAGAGTTAATGCCAATCGTCCCTGACTCAGTGCGTACAGCATTAGAAAATCTAGAAAAAGCCTCTGAATCTGAATTGGAAGAGATGGCAACGGCGTTGCTAAATGAACATTTTGAAAAAGTCCCAGCAGACAAATCAATGTTTATTTGGGCGGCATTATCGGTTTATTGGGCACAAATGGCAGCAAACATTCCAGGTAAAGCCCGTGCTGAACATGGTGACCATCGTCATTTTTGCCCAGTATGTAACAGCATGCCGGTCTCTAGTATTGTTCAAATTGGTTCTAGCCAAGGCTTACGTTATTTACACTGCACCTTGTGTGAAACCGAGTGGCATATGGTACGTGTGAAATGCAGTAACTGCGAGCAAACTCGTGACCTCAATTATTGGTCATTAGATGATGAAAATGCAGCTGTAAAAGCAGAAAGTTGTGGCGATTGTGGCAGCTATCTTAAAGTGCTATACCAAGAAAAAGAGTCTAAAGTTGAACCGGTCGCCGATGATTTAGCGTCGATTATTTTAGATGCACGTATGGAAGAAGAAGGTTTTGCTCGTAGCAGCATTAACCCATTTTTGTTTCCCGGCGAAAAATAATCGACCGGTAACAGAGTAAGCAAAGAGAGTAGAGACTATGGCTGAACCGACTTTGTATCGCCAACTTCCCGCTATCGATAAGTTACTGCAATTCGATGAAGCCCAAATTTTGGTCGAGCAGTCGGGTCTGCACTGGGTAACGGAATGTTTGCGTGAAATGCAGGCACAAGCTCGAACTTGTATTGCGGATGAAGGACGATTACCGGATTGGCATAATGACTGGTTAGCCGAATTATCCAGACGACATCATGCATTCGGACAAAGCGCATTAAAAAATGTATTCAATTTAACGGGTACAGTTTTGCATACCAATCTGGGGCGTTCTGTCATGTCCAAATCGGCGATTACTGCCGTGGCGCAGGTCATGAGTTCTCCCGTGACGTTAGAATACTCTCTGGATGGCGCAATGCGCGGACATCGTGACCGTGCGATTGCTGACTTACTCTGTCAACTGACGGGTGCGGAAGATGCGTGTATTGTGAATAACAATGCTGCCGCTGTTTTACTCTTACTCGCGACCGTTGCACCAAATCAGCAAGTGATTGTTTCCCGCGGTGAGTTAGTCGAAATTGGCGGGGCTTTTCGTGTGCCGGATGTGATGGAGCAAGCGGGATGCCAGTTAGTCGAAGTTGGTACCACTAACCGTACTCATTTGCGGGATTATGAAAAAGCCATTAATGAGGATACGGCCTTATTAATGAAGGTTCATACCAGTAACTACAGCATTGAAGGCTTTACCGCCGAAGTGGATGGTGAAGCGCTGGCGGAGCTGGGTAAAAAGTACCAATTACCGACAGCGATTGATTTAGGTAGCGGCTCGATGATCGACATGACCGCTTATGGCCTGCCTGCGGAGCCTATGCCGCAAACTTACTTATCACAAGGTATTGATTTAGTTTCCATTTCTGGAGATAAGCTTCTCGGAGGTCCCCAAGCAGGGATTATTTTAGGGAAGAAAAAATGGATTGATGCCATTCAAAAACACCCTCTAAAGCGCGCTTTACGTGTAGATAAAATGATCCTAGCTGCGCTGGAAGCGACGCTAAAACTCTATTTAACGCCTGAAAAATTAACCACAGAATTACCGACCTTGCGTTGGTTAACGCGATCTCCAGAAGAGATCAGGCGCAGTGCCGAAAACATTTTAGTCAAAATGCAGGCTTACTACGGTGATCATTTCATTGTTGAAGTCGAATCTTGCTTATCTCAAATTGGAAGCGGTTCATTACCTATTGACCGATTACCAAGCTATGCCATTACGTTCGCACCTTTAAACGGCAAAGGTAGTGGTTTGGAACGCTTAGCGGCACGTTGGCGCCAGTTACCTCAGCCTGTGATTGGCCGTTTGAAAGAAGGCAAACTGTGGCTAGACCTACGTTGTCTCGATGATGAACATGGATTAGTACAGGCTTTATTGTCATGATTTTCGCAACTGCTGGCCATGTTGACCATGGCAAAACCTCCCTTATTCAGGCCATTACGGGTGTGAATACCGCACACCTTCCTGAAGAAAAAAAACGTGGAATGACGATTGACCTCGGCTATGCGTATTGGCCGCAGTCAGATGGTAGCTCCATCGGTTTTATTGATGTTCCTGGACACGAAAAATTCCTCGCGAATATGTTGGCGGGTATCGGTGGGATCAATCATGCTTTGCTGGTGGTGGCTTGTGATGATGGCGTAATGGCACAAACCCTTGAGCATCTTGCAATTTTAAGACTTGCAGGTTGCCAAAATATCAGTGTGACCCTCACCAAAGCAGATAGGGTGGATACGGCACGGATAGACGAGGTGACTCAACAAATTCAGTCCGAATTACGTCGCCAAGGTTGGACAGAATCGGCGTTATTCATTACGTCTGCCAATAGTGGGCTGGGTATTGATACTTTGCGCCACTATCTTCAACAACTTCACCAGCAACAAGACAATCAGGTTAATCTCCAACATCGTTTCCGTTTAGCCATTGACCGTATTTTCCATGTTAAAGGTGCAGGGGTTGTGGTGACCGGAACGGCGTTAGCGGGTCGGGTTAATATCGGTGAATCATTGTGGGTGACTGGCGCTGAAACTCCCGTCAGAGTCAGAGGAATTCATCGCCAAAATCAAGTGGCAGAGTTTGCTCAGGCTGGTGACCGAGTTGCACTAAATTTAACGGGTAATATTGATAAAGAATCGATCACGCGGGGAGATTGGCTGCTTGCCGAACAACCTGCGTTTGTTGCAACTCGTGTGATTGTGGAATTGGAATGTGACTTACCGATAAAACATTGGCAACCTGTGCATTTATACCATGGCGCAAGCCATATCACAGGGCGAGTTTCGTTATTGACAGAGTCTGGTGAAACCCCTGTCCTTGCCGAGTTAATCTTAGATACACCGCTCTGGCTGGTGGATAATGACCGATTAATTATTCGTGATATTAGCGCTCGACAAACGTTAGCGGGGGCAAGAGTGATCCGCTTAGTTTCTCCACGAAGAGGAAAGAGACAGCCTGAATTCCTCGATTGGTTGGCACATTTGTGTTCAGCGAATGATGAACTTACTCAGCTTAATCTGCAATTACCCAGCGGTGAGCTAGACTTAAACAGTTATCGTTGGGCGCGTCAGTTAACATCGGCGGCACTTGAAAGTTTATTGGCTCAGGTCAATGTAGTTCGAGTGGGCGATGTTGTCTTATCGGAATTCAAAGCGCAGATTGCAAAAGACAAGCTAACTCAATCTCTTGAAAGTTTTAATGAAGTGCATAGTGACCAAATCGGTGTCGGTAAGGCTCGCTTAAAACGAATGGCTTTACCAACGATGAGTGAGCCTTTGGTTTTCAAACTGATTAATGATTTGATTACTGATGGAACCATCAAGCAAACCCGTGGTTGGCTGCATATGCCACAACATGGATTAGTATTTGATGCCCAGCAGCAGCAAATTTGGCAGCAAATTGAAGGGCTGTTTACGACGCCAGAAGCCTGGTGGGTTCGCGATATCGCAATAGAAATCGGTCAGGATGAAGATACTACGCGTCGAACATTGAAAAAAGCGGCTCAGATGGGACTGATTGTTGCGATTGTACGTGACCGCTATTATAGCAGCGAACAAATTCGCCAATTTGCTGCATTAATTCTGCGCTATTGTGCCGAACATGATGCTATTTTTGCAGCAGATTTCCGTAATGAATTAGGGATCGGCCGTAAATTAGCGATTCAAATTCTAGAGTTTTTTGATAAAAGTGGATTTACTCGACGTAAAGAGGATGGTCATTATTTACGAGACAAAGGCATTTTTGTTGAGTAAATTGTGTGGTTTCCCCCAGTATAATACCGCCAGTTTTTATCAACCCTAACGTTATCCAACTTAGTACATCACATTGGAATTTTGGTAAGTCGAATGAATAAAAAGATCATTGCGAGTATTTATCTGGCGCTCATTTTTATAGGCTCCCTTTTTCTTGTTTTTGAAAAAAGTAGCGTAATATATCCAGCGCTGATTTCCGTCAGTGTCTTCGCCATCATCTTTGGTGTCTTATTCACCCTGACAGCTCGCTGGCTATTCTCCGTGATTGTAACCAGTACACTATTTATCATTATCAAAATATTTAATCAGTTAAAAGTTCATTATTACAAAGAGCAGCTTTTTTTCACTGATATTAATTTGATGACCGATACCTCCAACTTGGGCACTTTAGGTCACTATTGGTTAGCGGGTTTGGCGGTAATCGGGTTATTTATCGTCTTAATCATTAACGGAATCATTAGTTGGCGTTTATCCACACCGTGCAAACGATGGATTTCTCGGGTAGTGAGTATACTCATGGTGGTTGCGGGTTATTTTGGCGCCGATTGGGCCAGTGCTCATTATTACGATCGATGGTCTCAAACGTTGCCAAAAGGGCGTGGTACGGTCACTAACTTAGTGATGTCGGCAAATAATGCCAAATATAAATCCCCTCATTTTGTCGGTGACTCAAGCTATTTTGAGAAAAAAGCGACGGATGTGGTTCTTAACAATCAAGGCGAATCAGAAAAGCCAGATATCGTTCTGTTACTGCAAGAATCCTCTGTTGATCCCAAAGTCTATGATTTACCTGAAGGCGTTAAATTGCCGGAATTATTTATGTTCCAGCAAGATGCAAACGTTGTTGCACATAGCCCAATGCGTGTTCAAACCTTTGGTGGAGGAACGTGGTTATCTGAGTTTTCTGCATTAACGGGTTTAAACAGTGATGATTTTGGCTCACAAAAAAGCGGTGTTTTCTATTTTGTTGTCGACCATTTAAACCACGGTTTGTTTAAAGAGATGAAAGCCAACGGTTATTATACCGTGGTACTGACACCCTTTAATAAAGGGGCATATCACTCTGGACATGCTTACGAAACCCTCGGTGTAGACCGCATTATCCAACCTCAAGAGTTGGGGTATCCGGGTAAATTACAAGATAATTTATGGACGATCAGCACAGAAGATATGCTGAAGTACGTGAAAGAAATTTTGGAGAAAGAAACAGATAAGCCCGTGTTTATTTTCTCGTTAACCATGTATGAGCACGGCCCTTATAAAGAGGGGCACAGTGATGATTATGGCATCAAAGATAAATTAGACAATAAAGAGGCTGCGGGTGAATTTAGCCATTATATGGAGAAAATCGTTCACTCAGATGCCTCTATCCGTGATTTTGTCTCCTTCATGGAAAAACGCCAGCGTCCGCTGATGTTCTTATATTTTGGGGATCACCAACCGGGAATTAGCTTAAACCAGTATAAATCGACATTCCCTACGCCAGCTTATCTTACGCAGTTTACTCTCAGGGATAATCTTAAAGCTGCCACACCAATTAACGTGGGTGAGTTAACCGATATCTCTTTCCTTGGTGGCATTTTATTAGAGCGGGCAAACCTGAAAATTTCGCCATTTTATGAAGCGAACATTAAAATGCGTCACTTATGTGATGGTAAACTGAATGACTGTGAAGATAAGCAGTTATTGGATGGTTATCGCCATTATATTTACAACGTATTAAATGTTGCCAACAAAGATGCGGCAAAGTAGTCATGCATAAATAATGCTAGAATGCGGATAAGCCACAACTTGATTAACGCAAGAAGATAACGAATATGAAATATTTGGTCACGGGAAGTGCCGGTTTTATTGGATTTAGATTGTGCCAACGACTGCTAGAAAGTGGGCATGAAGTTATCGGTATCGATAATATGAATGCCTATTATGATCAGGGATTAAAACAGTCTCGATTGCATATTCTTGAGCAATATCCACAGTTCCGTTTTATTCCTCTTGATATTACAGACCGCGAAAAAGTGTTGGTGCTGTGTACCCAAGAAAATTTTGACCGTGTTATCCATCTTGCTGCGCAAGCTGGAGTGCGTTATTCATTACAAAATCCTTTTGCCTATGCAGACAGCAATCTCAATGGGCATTTGGCTATTTTAGAAGGCTGCCGCCAAGCAAAAGTGAAGCACTTGGTATATGCCTCATCGAGCTCAGTGTATGGTGTGACCGATAAAATGCCATTCACCACCGATATGCCAACGGACCATCCTATTTCATTGTATGCGGCAACCAAAAAAGCCAATGAATTGATGGCTCACTCCTATTCACATCTCTATCAGATGCCGACGACGGGACTGCGCTTTTTCACCGTTTATGGTCCATGGGGTCGCCCGGACATGGCACTGTTTAAGTTCACTAAGGCTATCTTAGCGGGTGAACCCATCGATGTTTATAATAACGGCGATCTGAGCCGTGATTTCACTTTCATTGATGATATTGTCGAGGGAGTGATCCGTATTTCAGATATCATTCCACAAGCAGACCCGCAAAACCGTTCGGATTCTCCCGCTGAAAGCAGTGCGCCTTACCGTATTTATAATATTGGTAATGGTCAGCCGGTTAAATTAATTGAATTTATTTCAGCGCTGGAAAAAGCATTAGGCAAAGAAGCCATCAAAAACTTTTTACCGATGCAAGCCGGAGATGTTTACACGACATGGGCTGATACCGAAGACCTCTTTAAGGCAACGGGCTACCGCCCTCACGTTACCATAGAACAAGGTGTACAGGCGTTTGTCGACTGGTATAAGTCATACTACAAAATTTAATAATTTATTGATTAGAGGTTTACTGTGAAAATAGCAATCGCAGGTACCGGCTATGTCGGTCTGTCTAACGCCATGTTACTGTCCCAACACCATGAAGTGGTGGCGGTCGATATCATCCCTGAAAAAGTGGCCATGCTGAATAACAAGCAATCGCCAATTATCGATACTGAAATC